>NZ_JBNKSF010000026.1:0-190544 GCF_050297175.1 Gynuella sp.
GTGTTTAATGATTGGGTTGGTACTATGAAGCATAAGGGTTACCTTTTAGCGTTTGATTGGATTCGACACCCATAATCAAACCGGTAACCCTTTCTATTTTCAAGAAAAAGTGTCAGATCAAGTCGAAACTAATACAAATTAAGCAACGCTCTGTGATTGTTCCGTATTCTTTTCTATGCGTTCGCCATCTTTGAATTTTACTCCTTGGATAACGTCGGCTAATAATCGATAGCCCCTGAGCTTTCGCCAACGCTTTTGTGCCGTCTCAATCAGCTTAAAGGTCATGCTCAACGTCGTTTCTCGACTGCCGCAATTCTTCGTTCGTTTACCGCGATGACGGACTGTCGCAAAAACCGATTCAATCGGGTTGGTTGTACGTATGTGACCCCAGTGCTCCGCTGGAAAATCATAAAAAGCCAACATAGAGCCTCGGTCTTTTTCCAAGGTGTCCATCGCTTTCGGATACTTGGCCTGGTATTTTTTCAGACAAAGATCGAATGCTTTGTTCGCTGCATTTTTACTTTCGGCCATCCAAATATTCTGTAAATCGACTTTGACTTTGGGCTGCATCGATTTCGGCAATTGGTTCAGCACATTCGCCATTTTGTGCACCCAGCATCGTTGATGTTTGGCTTGCGGCCACTGTTCATTCACGGCACCCCACAAGCCCATTGCACCATCGCCAATGACCAGCTTCGGTGGTTGTTTTAAGCCTTGTCCTTGTAGCCCTAACATCCATTCTGCCCAGCTGTCTATCGACTCCCGATAACCGTCCATGAGCCCAATGAGCTCTTTTTTACCGTCTTCTGTCGAGCCAATCATCACCAACAGACAGAGCTTGCTGTCCTGTCGAACATGCGTGTAAACACCGTCTGCCCAAACGTAGACGTAGTGCTTCTTCGATAGGTCTCGTTTCTGCCATTGTTGAAAATCATAGATCCAGTCTTTCTTGAGACGGCTGATCGTTGCCGCAGAAAGTCCAGGTGCATCTGGCCCCAATAGATGACTCAGTGCTTCTGAGAAATATCCGGTCGAGATGCCTCGCAGATACAACCAAGGTAGAAATTCTTCAATCGCTTTAGTCTTCTTTAAATAAGGCGGAATCAACTGGCTGTGAAATTTAATGCCTTGTCCGGATCGATCTCGCACTTTGGGCACTCTCACCGAAATATCACCCAAGCCGGTCTGAATGGTGCGTTCAGGCAAATAACCATTACGCACAACGGCGGATTTGCCATCCTCAGTTTTTAAAGAGCTGTGTTGTTCAAGCAATTCGGCTAACTCTGCACGAACGGCTTGTTCTAATAATTGCCTTGCTCCTTCCTTCAAAATATCCTGAAGCGGATCAGACAAGGCTGGTTTCTGAAGTGATACGACATTACTATTGCTCATGGTGGTGTACTCCTGCTGGTTGTTGATCTTGCCGGATCAATCAACAGGATACGCTGCCATCTTTTTTTGTCATACACCAGAAATGATCATATCTCTCTTTGCATCAATTAAGTCTATAGGGGTATCTATTGGAAAAACCCGGTTCCCGACTTTTGAGAAATCATAACAACAACCAGGCACAAGTTTGTGCGAAGTGTCTATCTGTAATACCCAATTAAATTTTATCTAGAACCCCATTTCTTTGCCCTTAATTTATCTAACGCTGCGCTAAACGGCGCGATCGAAGTGGTATAGATATAGATGATGTCACATTTATATATCTGGATTGACTGATACATTTACTCGTAGCTCTTTTGATTCTTGAAAACTAGATATTCATTTCCCTGCTTGTCTTTTTTAAACTTAGCTACCTTGCAGTTCATAATTTGGTACTCAAAAATCGCGTGGTTATCTCCAGATCGAAATAACCTGAAACGAATATCTTCTTCGAAAGGGAAAACAGTCAGCTCTAATTCAATCCCTTTCTTCTCAACTGTAAAAACATGAAACAAGCCTCCGCCATCTTCTATCCTTTCTGGAATCACCTCTAAACATTCCAGGAAATCTGTTTTTCCCATTGAAGCATCGCTTTTCCTAGTGTTCATAACACCCAGCTAAGCCCGCTGGAACGGAGTTGATTGTTTTGCTCGAGCGTAGCGAAAAAGCACAAAACGAGCAGCGCAATGGAGGTCGGTTTGAGCTGTTTGCTAGCACTTTCCATTAGAACTCCTTACTAAAATCGGGAAGACCCAGCTCGGCTTTTAACTCAAGAAACCTAACTTCAGTAAATGGGCCCTGAGTGATTTCATTCCAATTTAGATATTTGTCATCTTTAGCTCTATCTATGTAAAAATATGAGATAGAGCCTCCACCAATTGGTTTTTGCTTAGCCACTACGTATTTTTCGTTACTTTCGACCGCTATGACTTCTGCCTCGACCCTGCCAATTGATGCATTTTCACGTATTTCGTGATTGAGCGTTCGATTATCAGCTGTATCTATCCATATTACTTCATACGGACTATCTCTCCACTCAACACCTGAGTCACATGAGATAAGAAACAAAGTAATAATAACAAGTAGTGTTCGATTCATATTGAGTGCTAACGCCTCGCATCAGCCGCGCAGCTTTGCTGCGTCCGGTTGCATGCGTTTGTTAGGTGACTTTTGTAATTACTTCATTCCTGCGCCTACGGTGGCGCGCACAGGTATTCCAGTTGGATCAAATCCGTCCAGGCAGAAAACATTTACCCCAAAATAGTCAGGTGTAACCCTTTTCCTATGAAAAGGATAGATCCCACAAACTCTACAAAAGTAATGTTTTGCAGTGCAAGTATGAAATTGATATGTGGTCAGTGACTCCTCTCCACTTAGTATTCTCATTTCTGTTTCATGCACCTTAACCATAAGAGCGTTTTTCTTACGGCAGATGGAGCAATCGCAAGTTGTAAGCTCAAGAAAATCTGTATCGACTTCAAATTGAACTGTGTGGCAATGACAACTGCCTCTGTAAGTTTCCTTTTTAGTTTTTTTCGGCATGGCTTTTCGTATCACCTAACGTCGTTGAGTACCGGCAAAAATTGAACGCCAGTGTGTTTTTGTCCGGACGGGTGCTTCACTTTGTTAGTAGTTGATAGCGCGACACCCTAAATTTTCCCATTTGCTTTATATCAACCAAAGCAAAACCTGATCTTTTATAAAAATTATGGAGCTCCGGTCTATCGTCACAATCTAAACGAACCCATTTGAAACCTCTTTCCTTTGTATAATCTGTAATCGTATTAAGAGCTTCTTTTCCAAGTTGCTCTCCAGACCTAGCCGGTAAAACTGCCAATTTATGTATGAAAAGGCTATCTGACTCTGTTACTTCCGGCCAAAAGAATGGGTCTGAATTCTGTAAAAACACAACGCCAGCCAAACCAGATTCATAAATAAAAAATAGTTCGCTCAGCTTATAAGAGTTCTTCAAACCATTAACTGAGACTTGCTCTTCAGTCCAAAGTGACTTGTTTGTTCGGTCCAAGCACTCACCTCATCGAGAAGTATTCTTGACGCTTGAGACCAATCCTTTTCAGATGAGACTTGTTCGATTCTCATTCTCTACTACTAACGCTTGCAGCAGCTGAGAGGGCTTTTCGCGTCGACTGCCTGTGATTGTTAAGAGGCGAATGGCCCCAAATGTTCAGTTATAATTTTCCACTGACCATCTTCAAGAATCAGAACGGAAGTGCCTCGACCGCCGCCGGAACACATTTCGCCTTCAATAACACCTTGCCAGTTAAAGTCATATAAGCAAACAGCCTCGGTATTAGATATATGCGCCCAATGAAGATTGGAAATTTCATATTTCTCATCTTGAATTGAGCCAAAGTTACTTACGAATACGCCTCTAACCTCATCCAAACCTTTAAAAGTTCCATTTGAAAAGGTAACACAAACATTCTTGTGCATTAGCGGCTCAACCAATTTCCAATTTTGACTTGCCAATGCACGCTCGTACTTTTTAAGTGTATTTTGAGGTGACAATTCCAATGCCTCTTAACGTCTAAAACTGCGGACACGCCAGTGGTCCGCAGTTTTGTATTGTTAGAATTGGCATGACCGGGAAACTGCTGAACTTTAAATCACAATTGCCACTGGACTTCGCCAATTCCTGATTACCTGGCACCCAACGACTGACGTTGAATGCCTCCCTGATTTTACCTGTGTGCAGTCGCGGACTTGTCGGTGCCATAGAATGTTCACTTATAAAGTGAAGAAAAAATTCTAACGCCACAATCACCGAGCAAAGCTAGGCGTGGTATTGTGAGCAAAGCGAATCACGCTTAGCGGAGTCCGGTTGATTGTTTTGTTAACTGGTGGGCAACCAAACGATTTCATATTTGTAACCATAAGCATTTAGGTGATCTCGGGCACTAAAATAGGTAGAAAAAGGCTCCGTACTTGTTTTGCCTGTTGGTCCCTCAAATTCCCATTGGTATAAAACACCTTCGTCACTAATTTGGTACCGAATATAGTCACAAAAGGGAACCTCCAAAATCTCATCCAATACCGGAAGATCAAAACTATTGTAGTTCCATTTGGTTTTTACAAGTTTGACTTTGTATGGAACCTCATTTTGATAAAACCAAGTGCCATGAGCAACAATACTTTCTTGTTCAATTTTGGCCTCGAATTTTGGATGCAGCTTCTTTTCCATAAGTACAGTTTACGCGATTGTTGTGTACTTATTTCCGTTTATCCTCGTTAAACTTAGTGTCCACCAGACGCTTGAGCCATAAACTCAAACAACTCATCACTGATTCCATGATCTTTTCTAGCTTGAGGCTCATTGTGAAGCAGATCTTTAAATGCCTTTAGTTTTTCATCATCATTCTCAGTAAGCTGAGTTATCATTTCATTCCAGTGATGCATTAGATCTTGCACTTCTCTCGATTTTGGATCAGCTCCATTTGAATGTGCTGATTGCATATTACTTACCCAACCGTTCCACGCAGACTCAAAACTTTCGCCGCTTCCAGCGACGTGCTCACGATTGTGCATTGCATCGATTTCACTTTGATTAAAATATTTGTCATACATTGTCATACTCTCCAAGGTTTGAAATAGGATTTCGTCTAAATCATCTTGAGGTATTGATCGAGTTTCGAGCACATCAACAAGTTTAGTGATCTTGCTTTCAATGCTTTGAATAGTCTGGCGCTGTTGGTTGAGTTTTGATAGTTGTTGCTTGAGTTGAGGCACCAGTTGCCCCGTGTCACTTAGCAATGGTGGCATATCAGCCAAAGAAACGCCTAATTGTCGAAGCGTTCTTATCTGTTGCAACCTTAACAGATCTGATTGATCATATAGTCGATGTCCAGAAGTACTCCTGGGAATCGGTCCAATAAGACCCAGCTCTTCATAGAAATGTAAAGCCCTTGCGGTTAGACCTGTTCTACCTATAACTTCACCAATTTTCCAAACCATTCTTTTACCTCGTTTGATGATAGACATGGAAAGTTTAGATGCTTACGTAACGTAAGATGCAAGAGCTATTTTCAACAAATACAGAACGCCGTGCTCAGCGGCAGTAAACAGCAGAGTGAGGAACGAGCGCCGCTTTTTGCTGTCCGCTGGAGCTAATTGTTATATGATTATTGGTCTTCATCAAGGCATTAACTCTCTGGCAAGGACTCAAATTCTCTTCGTTTTGACTCGAACCATTTATTCATTTCTTCAGGGTTCTTCATAAGCTCTTGAATTTTTTGCATTGCTTCCAAATGTGCTGCATCCTGTTTTTGATACATTTCCATTCCATGCTGCTTGCTCAACTCAGCCATTTCGTCAAATGTATTCGCATGAAACTCTTTTTCACAGGCTCCGCCTAACTGCTTACAATTCATTGTCTTCATTTCTTACTCTTTACCTTTCAGGTTTGATACACATAACGCGGCCAACAGCGGTGAGCGAAGCGAGTCCGGTGCCCGATGATTGGCCTTGTTAAGCGATTGGTTGTGGTCCACCTGCACGCCCTGCAGAATCATAACCGTCCTTTAGCATGTTGATAACATTTTGTACTGCCCATTCGAGTTCATCTTGGTTGCAGTAATACTCGTTGATGGTGCCGTAATTAGTGTATGTTGATTGGTTATAGCCATCTTCGATGTCATTAAACCAAACTACATTGTTACCTATTATGGCTACTACCCAGAACCCTTTACCCTCATTGCCCCAAAGCTTTTGTTGCCATTTTTCTGGATGGATTTTTATGACTTCCCAGATTTTCCTTTGTTCGAGGCTCATGCGATCAAACGCATCATTTATGTCGTCCCAAAGTTTAGCTTCTGATATTGGTTCCCATACCATAATTTATTCGCTTAACGCCTAAAACTTCGGACACGCCCGTGGTCCGCAGCTTTGTATTGTTAGAATTGGCATGATCGGGAAACTGCTGAGCGTTAAATAACAAATGCCACCGGACTTAGCCAATTTCTGATTACCAAGCACTCAACGACCGACTGAAGTTGAATGCCACCTGATTTTACCTGTGTACCATCACGGATTTGTCGGTGCCACAGAACGCTCACTTACAACGCGAGGAAAAATTTTAGGTGCAGCTTTTTGTTAGCTTCTTGCATTTTGGCCTCTCGTTCCGCACGAAGAACCGGAATATAGTTGGTTTATCTCTTCGGCTATCTTTTGCAGTGTACCAATTGAAGAGGGTGAGAGGCCTCCATCTCCATGAGCGAGAATATTCCTGACATGACGCCCAGCATGCAGAACTTTCTCTGCAATACCCATCTCACGCATTTCGGCAATAATTTCATTCTCTTCTGCCTCTGGAATAGGTATAGATTTTCGGTGGTCAAGCGCACCAGACTTGATTATATCAACCATTTTCTTTTGTTGAACTCGCGAAGAAGCTAATAAGTGTGACGAATTATAGCCTTCGCTCTTAATCCAGCCGTGTTCCAAAGCGACGTTTATATAGTCCACGAGTCTCTTTGGTTGTTTTTCTAAAACTAAACTATCTTGCTCTAGTTCAAACTTCAGTTTCAATGCTTTCTCTAATGCGATATAGCCTATAATCTCCGCTGGCTGGTGTAGCCGATATGCGAAATATGTATATAGCGCAATATTCTTAGCGTTTTCAAAAATCTGCTTAACTTCTATAGGTGTTGTTTCAACAAGCACAATTTCAGCAATTCTAGAATGCTATTCGGCTAGTTGAGTGCCTTCATTTCTCGGATCAGAAACCAACACTTGATCAATAGACTTCAATGCATCTGCGGGATGTATTTTTTCTGACATATTTAGGGGAACTCTCCCATAGAGCTAACGCCAAACACCGGCTTGGTGAAGTTAGCGGCTTTTTTGGAACAAAAAGTGGACAGCTTTGCCAAGTCCGCGTGCTTTGACTTGTTAGCTTTTAATAACTTTTCTCCCATTTTTTACCTTGCATAGACATGAAGTCGCCACCCAATTTCCAAACAAGAATTTTGCTACCCTCAGTAGTCGATAAATATGCTCCTGCTGGCACTAAGCTTAAAGTACTTTTTCCTAGAAATAACCCGCCTTCCTCCACGCGGGAATCTGTTGTCTGCCGTCCCTGAAACGTTCTAAACTCAAGAGAAGTTGGCGCTTTAAAATAATAATAATCGTCATCTTCGGCTTCCAATATATACTGCCCTGCGGGGAATAATATTCCGTTTGACTGATTAAGATCATACCAAACCATTGAGTCAAATAGCGTGACGCTTTTGCTCCCATCTTGCTTTAACTGAACGTTTCTTACTTCATTTGTTATAGGGTTTAAAGCTAAGGCACCGCAACCCGCCAATAAAATAATTAGAATTGAAACTAGAATATTTCTCATAACTTCCCCGTAAAGGTAACGCTTGCAGCAGTTGCGCGGTCTTTATCGCGTCGACTGCCTGTGATTTTTAACTGGGACAGAACCCCAGCTTTTTATTTTCTCAGAAATAATATTGAAATCATCGTATAAATGATCACTTCCATCTATTTCAAATAGATCAAGATTCATCGCTTTTACGTTTTCGCAAATATCAGCAAAGCTTCCTAGGAAATCGTTAGTTTGTTGAATAAACAAAAAAGACGAGCTTTCATTCGCAACTGCTTTGAGAATTTCTCCATACTCTACTTCAGAAATTGCTTTCTTAGGGATGCCTAAAAAGACAATATACTTCGGAGAGATTAGTCCTCTATTCAATGCTATTGACGTAAACAACGTACCGATTGATTTAGCAATCACAATACCTGGATTAGCTTCCGCAATAGCATCGATTACAGGTTCTATATTAATTTCACCTTCATCATTGGTTCACCAAGGATACTCAATACTAATCCAATATGAATCTAGAGAAGTTATCAAACGCTTCATCCATTCTCGGTTGGCAGCTTTTAGTCCAGGAACTACGAGTCTTGCTTCCATGATTTCCTACAGTTAACGCCTAAAACTGCGGACACGCTCGTGGTCCGCAGCTTTGTATTGTTAGAATTGGCATGGCCGGGAAACTGCTGAGCTTTAAATAACAAATGCCACCGGATTTAGCCAATTTCTGATTACCAGGCACTCAACGACCGACTGAAGTTGAATGCCACCTGGTTTTACCTGTGTACCATCACGGATTTGTTGGTGCCACAGAATGCTCGCTTACAAAGCGAAGAAACAATTCTAACGTTCTGTAACCGGCGAATTTGAGCGCCACCGAAAATGAGTCCAAGCCCCCTGCACGATGTGCAGGAGTTTGGGCAGAGGTTCACAGGCTTGTTAGCCTAGTTTACCCACCTTAGAACGGTCCTTCATACAACCGATCTTAATAAGCGTTTTAGCCGTAATTCGAAATTTACGCACCTCATCGGGTAACGGGTTATCTAGTTTCTGCAATAACTCGTATTCTTTTTGCAGCTTTTTAACTTTATGTGTTTTTGTCCGACATTCAACACAATGGATACACCTTGCATCATTCCAAAACCCAAGGACTTCGTACCAGTATTTCTGCTCTTTCGCAAAGAAGTAAAACTTCCGGCCACATTTTTGGCAAGTTAATAACTTATCAGTATACGAGTCGAAGTAGGCATAAACTGCATCAGTCGCATTTTGCTGCGAAGGATCCCCTTTGATAGTTTCCTCTTCTCCAGGATTAGGATTTGGGAATCTTGGGTGCTTTACTAAATCCATCTAATTACCTAAGGCTAATGCCTCTATTCAATGGCGAGTTTTTTTTCGAGTCCAGTTGCAATGAATTGTTAACATTCCCAACTTAACCGCTAACATAATTTTCTTGTTTAATCGCATTATGTTTATTGCTCTATAGGGATCTTTGGCCTCATCGTCGATGATATTATCAGCCAGTTTGAAGCCAAGCTTAGAGTACAAAGCAATTCCTCTTTCATTAAATGGAAATACTTCCAATTCAACTGACTCCAGACCAAGGTCACCAAATGCAAGATCTAACAGGATTTTTATTGTTGAAAATCCAATACCATTTGAAAAATTTTTCTTATTAAATATGCCAATTCGAAAATGACAGTTTTTATCATCAATGTCTGATAGTACAGCCTCACCAATTATTTCGTCAATTTTTGAAATCAAAAAATCATATTGTGTAGAGTCCTCTGTAATTTTTAGAATATAAGACTCAGCCTGACCCTTTGTGAATTGCTCCGTCGTACCTGTAAAGTACCTGGTTTCTTCTGAGACTTCAACGAAACCAAATTTATAATAGGAGTCTATATCCATAGGTTGGATGATTTTTATCTGATAATCTTTAAATGCAAAATTGTAATTCAACATTCCTACCTCACCGATGTTAACGCCCAATAACCGGCAGCTGTAACGTGGCTCCCATCAATACCGATGTTATGGTATGGTAAAAATTACATGACTCTATGGCGTGTATAAATTCCAAACTACCTTCCTGTAGAATCCAAATGCCTGTAGCGCCTGCACGTATTGAGGAGTGCTTTTTGTGTAAAATTGAGTGCAGGAAAAACACAAAAAAGCGCGTAGTAATTTTTGTTAGGTGGCTACACTTGTTATAACGGGAATCAATCAATAAACTCTTGAATATTCACCATTATCTTATTCATCAGATTCTGTGCAGATTTTATCTTCCCTTTGGAAACAGTAGTGATCAGTATATTAGTTAGTGGGGTTGTGCACCCTCACAAGACTAATGCTAATGCCAAAAATACTACCTTTTCTTTCCTCTGCGGCTTTACGAATTGCCGGATAATCATTCTCTGGAATATCTTCCCCATCAAAGCCGTCATCTGGATTAACGCCATACATTTCCAGTGTTAGATAATCAAGAAGATAAACAATGCGTGAGTCGTCTTTTTCAGAGGAGCCTGTGCCCACCTCAACGATACTTATCAATTCTTCTATTGCTGACCAGATATCCATATTTGATTCCGCACAACGCCCCGCCCAAAGGTAGCCAAATAAGTACAGCGTTTTGTGCGTCCCAGTGACCAAACGGGGGCGAGTGTTGCGGTTTGTTAAGTGTGTTTAGCAAGACTGAGTATTTCATTGTAAACATCCATGTAATTTCCGTAAATATCAGCGTCTGCTGCATACATCTCCTGATTAGCAGCTATATATTCCACATCCTTCATTAGCTCTGAAATCACGGGAAGGATGTGGTCAGGCTGTTCCTTCAATTTCTGTAATATTAAGCTAAGGAACGCACTTGCCGCGTCCGAGCTTTCATAAAACCCAAAATCACCGTTGCGGACAAAATCCCGAAACCCAAACACATAGTATTGAAATGGCTTCTTCGGCATCCAATGTAAATCTTCTGCGCGCATTAAAACGTGGTCTTTATACTGAGGTAGCATCTCAGCATTACTTTTTCCAAAGAATTGATCACGAGCATAATTAACGTCTAAATCTAGAGCGAATTCCCTGTCATAGTCTGCCCAATCATCTTCTGTAGGTATTTTGTTCGTCATGGGGAGATCACTTAACGCCTCAAACAGATACGGTTTTGCAGTCGATTGTTTTGTAGTATCGTAGCGTTAATCCACAAAACAAGGAGCAGAATAGCTGTCAGAATGGTTGGTCTTGTTAGGAAAATCCAACCAACATATTTAATTTCTAAAGTACTCATATTTATTATTCATATTTAACCTCTCGGTATCACTTAATATAATACCATCAAGCCAAAGACTCCTTAGTGAGGGTAGCTCGTATATATGCGGCATTACCCCTTTAAACGTTAGGCGCGTTTGCCCCTCGTATCCACCCACCGATAGATGTTTAAGATTTTGCAGCTTTGATAGTGGAGCTAAATCCGCCTCGCTGATATCAATAGACCATATATCGAGTGACTCAAGCTGTGACATCGTAGAAATACTCTGTAGCCCTTTAGCAGTCAATTTTGAGGCACCAACACTAAGGTGCTTTATTGTCTGAGAGGTTGCTATAATTGCTGCTAACTTATCCGTAAATTTTGTTGCCTCAAGGTCAAGGTTTGTTAGGTATGGCAAATAGAGCAATGCTTCTAGTGCTCTCTTAGTTATTTCTGAGTTTTGAGCACCAATCTCACGTATTTTGGGAAGATTAGATATTTCTAAAAGATCGGCTTCGCTCATATAATGGTTGCAACGGAATTCTTGTAACTCGATGGCCTCAGAAAAATTCACCAGTTTTCCAGGATTACGAATTTCAAGGATATCCAGTACTTTTAAGTTCGGTATAGTGATCACATGCCTCATTGCCGTTCTATTAACCGAACTCCAGAGAAACAGTTCTTTAACTGATTTCAGACTACAGAAACCTTCCGCGATTTTCACTGTGAGATTTTTTAGTTTAGTGAGTGACAGTTTCTCTATTTCGCTATACCTGCCCAGGTTCTTGAGATCAATCTCGGAGTATGGTCCTTCAATAGATACGTTATTCCCTTCTTCTTCAATTTTAACCATTGAGGCCTCCAATTTATCTCTTCCTGACGCTCGTATAAATAGCGAGTAACTTGTTGTACATCCAAGGCACGGAGTGCCTGTTTGTGTTAGCGTTTGTTATACTTTGTCGTCGGATTCATCCGCGAAATCCTGCCATTCATTTTCATGGTAAGACTCCGAGTTTGATAGAACACAGTACACTCCGTTGCTCTCATCAAAACCTTTACTCACAAGGCTAATGCAATGATGAGTATCACCATCGTCAAGTGAGAGCCTAACCTCTAAATCTTGATTCTCGAAGGTCTCAAGTTCGGCGATTAGTTGCCTAATCGCTTTCCTCAAGTCACCCGTTCAGTGATTGGTTGCTTTAATTTGTTCATAACATATAACGAGGCTGTAGAAAAACTCTGAGATTTTCATATCCTCTATAATTGAACAAAATACGACCTTCCAAATGTGCTTCTACACGAATTCTGCATAGCTTTCACTCTTAACTTTCTTCGAAGTTTTACCTAAAGCCCGGTCAGAAAAATGCGCTGAGGTTTTCCTACAGCCTGAACGCCTTTCTTTGCGGAAAACAAAACACGCCAGCGGTTTGGTTTTTCGCAAGAGAAAATCGTTAGGGCTTCTACTGCACGAACTGTTTAAATATGCTCTGTATTGAAACTAGAGGATTACCATAACCATATAGCTTACCCTCTTGGTCTCCACCACTTAAATTTATGCCAACTACTTCGCCTTTAGAATTCAAAATAGCCGCGCCACTAGTACCATTCAAATTTAACCCGGGATCTTCAAATTGATACGAGATCCAATTTTTACCGTATTCTAAAATCATAGCTTTATGCAGAAGCAATTCAGGTGGCCGATTATAAACTAATCCGTACAACCAGACGGATTCTCCAACTTTGGGAGGTAATTGTGCGATAGTCAAATAGTTATCGGGCTTCTGTTTAAGTTTAAAAACAGCTATGTCATTCTTTCCCGTCCAAATTGAAACTGACTTAGCCCCTTTGATTTCAATAGCCTTGCCAGCTGAATACTTAATCTTTTCATCACTCAAGCTTTGAAGCGAAACCTTGCTAACCAACCCCTGCAATTCTCTCCAATTGTATTCTCGGCTAAACCCACCTGCTTCACTAAATAAGTGATGTGCGGTTACTGCGTAATAGTTTTCCTTATACTTAACAACAAATGCAGTGCCTGCCTTTTGCTCACCTTCAGTTGTTACAAATGAGGGCTCGAACACAGACCTTAGAGCTTCCTCTTTAAGTTCCAATGCGTTTGCAAATAAGGTCAAGACCGATAAGCCACAAACAAACAGTAATTTTCTAAACATATCTTCTCCAATTACGGTACAAACTTTAGAAAGCCCTATGCCAGGCTTCGCTGCAATTTTGGGAGTCGCGGAGCGGTGGAAAAATTGTCCGCCAACAGCGACCTGTTGGGTTTCGAGTTAATTCGAATTGTAACCATGCGTGCGAGATAGTAAGACATTCTCCCGATGAGTTTCGCGGGCGATAACTTCATTTTTGTTTGCATGCACATCTGCTACTTTAAGAATTGAAAAGCGGAAAGCGTCGGCGGGTTTTGCACTGAGTTCTTTAAATAGCATTCGCAGCTCTACATTATTCCCCTGCCCCGATGAGGAATACTGTGCCCAGCGGCCCCAAATACCGCCTTCCCCATATGCGCTACCGATATAAAGCTTCCCTGACTTTGTATCTGATATTACGTAAACCCCAGAGGCAGAAGTTAGTGCACCTCTCCAAGTGGCGAATAACGCCATCTAGCAAATTCACAGACTTAAAGCCAGAAAACTCTGATAAGGTGAGGCGCTCTGGTTTGAGTTCCGATACCGATCCACTCCACCGATCAGCCAGCAAGTCTGCGTGCTTTGACCTGTTTCAAACTACGTAGCTCTAATTAACTTTGATAATACCTGGTGGCACGCAAAATATAGAAGTTGTTCTATGTCTTCAATGCCGAATATTGGTTTATACCTAATAAAACCTCGTAGACTAAACACGCCTCTCAGATACTGATTCCAGGGCATTTTAGCGCAGTATTTGGCCGTTTTTATAGTTTTACCCGATTCAATATTAAAGAGACGTGATACTACGGACACTTTAGGGCGCCAAAATATAGGAACCGCTCCCAGTGAACCTAATGATATACCGTCAAATTCGCCACCTTGAAAATTCACCACCGCCACTTCTAGCCCAAGATCAGTTTTCTTCGCATCCGTTCTGGAAGAAATGTGCGGAAGCGAAAATAGCTCTGTCAGCTTTTCTCGAATACCACCTTCCAGATCTTCTTTACCAATAAAACCCCACTCATCAGACTTCATGTAATCCTGCTTGGGTATGACCATCAGCTTATCGAGATATACACGAGCCTTTTCCTTTTTAAATATATTCCTGATCATTGCGACTCTCTAAAAGGTTGTAACGTCGCATTCAGCGGTTTGCCCGCTGCAATGCTTTGTATGGTCCAATTTCCCTAAATTCGATAACGTGAGCCCGTAACTTGTAGCAGCAAGTTACCGGATCTGTAGCCCCCGATGCATGGCAGGTTTTTTAGGGCCTCTGAGCCCGAATTTAACAAGGATGATTCACCATGACAAACCCTAAAGAGCGAGCGGGAATCAATGTCGGCGTAGACGTCGGTCCGCTTCAACCGGACATTCATATCCAGGAAAGAGACCGGTATTTCTCAGTAGAGAACTCTCCGGCCGGAATCCGGGAAGCCCTCACGGTGATTAGCCATAATAAGGCGTGGCTTCAAGTGAGATTTGCGACTTCCTTGATCGGGTCATGATCATACATCCCTATACTGATAAATATACAGTATCGAATGGTGCCGGTTGTTGGCGTGAATATCAATAGTTAAGATGGATGTCCTGTGTTGTTTCTGGATACGAAGAAGAGTTCGAATGGCCTTCTGGCGACAGTGGCGAAAACCGCGAACCAAAGTAAGAAATTTAATGAGGCTTGGTGTGCATGTGCAGGCTGCCGTTGCCTGCGGCATTACCAGTAAAGGCCCATTGAGCAGTGCGAAAACACCCGGCATCAATCAGGCATTGAATGATGAATACTTGAAGAAAGCTGGGTTGATCTCACTACGCGATGGATGGATCAAGCTTCACTATTCTTAATGCAACGCCCTGTGCGGATCCGCCGGTCCGACATCTCGGTGCAGGGTGTTGTGGGGGCTGGAGGCTAGATACCCCCGGTTACCCGGTTGGGCGTCTTTTCCACTTAATATCTTTGAATTGAAAACGAATATATTCGACCAATTCTGTATGACTATAGATAAAACTTTGTAAAAGTGGGCTCACGGTCTGTTCGACAAGATCTATTTGTTCATATGAGAGGAATCTTTTGTTCATTACAACAAAATTTCCATTGTCATCTCCAACATACGTGTTGTAACAGGTATGGTCAGTTTCAAACTCATCTAATAGATCAAACTTATCTCCACATATATTGCTTGAAGTGAAATTTTCTATTGCCTCTGCATCTGATAAGAAGGTTTTCCACAACCGAGTGAGTTCCTTATCCCAAAAAGGATATGCTTGAGGGTTCCCCTTCCTAAAGTTAGAAAAAACGTCTGAGATGTCAAAATCTAATGATAGTTTATGAGGCAAATCCATCGCCATTGTTCTCAAATCCAAGAATGGTATAAATTCAGAGAGAGCATTTAATGAATTGAGATCCTGCTCGTACCCTCGATTCCTATTAAGACGCGCTGTGATATCAGCCTCATGTTTTGATTTAATTTCACGAAGCCAATGTTCAGGATAGTCTGATGGTCGTGAATCTACTTTTTTATGATCAATCGAGCAAAGCAAAATCAGGTTATCATACGTGTCATTTTTTGGGGTATTTTCATCGCCTCTGGGGTCTTTGGGGCTTTTGCAATTATGTGGGCCATTTCCCCAATAACCACATCGTCCTTTATTACATCTTGCTTGCAAATATTGCACTGACCCGCCGAACGGCTGAACAATTTTTTTATATCAGTTTTATTAATTGCCACTTTTCTATCCTTTACACTCCGAGAGGTATAACGCCTAGCTCTGCGGCACAGTGCAGTTGGTGGCTTTTTTGAGTCTTTTTTCAAAAAAGGCGACTACTGTACCGTGTCCGTAGAAGCTACTTGTTAAGTGATTATGCTCCAGACAATGCAATTAGCATATCCTTTATATACAACTCTAAGTTTGCTGCCAAAGTACCTATATTGAACGTAGACTCATCAACACTCCCAGAGTGCACTAATTTGCTTCTAGCCTCATAGCACCGTTTGATAAAGACTTCAGGATTTACCCCATCATAAGTCTTGCCAGTTAAATGCCTCATTGCCATTTTTCTTAAGCTCTGAGAAATGGAATCCTTGTATAGCCACCTCAATGACCCTTTAATGGAATTTTTCTCTTCTTCAGTAATGTCCGATGTTTTTACTCTATTAATCAGTTCATCAACTAAATTAATTGTATTTTGAGACCTATCCTCTGGCTTCAATATTGACTCAGCAGCCAATACCAACGTTAGAAACCTTGCGCGGACAGAAGATTCAAAAAATGAAGCTGTCATTAGCTCCATTGCCAGTTTTATCTGACTATCAAATTGAATAACTTTACAGAGAAGATCCTGAATTTCATTAGTTAGAAACTCGGCTTCCCTTACATCGACCAAACCAGTTGCGCTTAATGACAAGCATGACGTTGGATGCTCTTCGCTATAAACCGCCAATCCATGGACGTCATCGATCATCTTTACGCCGTGCTCGTTGAAAATCTTATCTTTTACCGAGGAAGCAAGGAAAACAGAATCTTTATCCTTTCCAAGATCTACACCAACTCTATATTTTGTCCCGTACAACAATATGGCGTCTTTAATTTTGCACCCATACAGATGCGCTTGTTCTACTGTTTCGTAGCCTCTAGATATAATTACAAATTTTGTTGATTCACAAAATTTCTCCGCACCAACACAATACAAAGTCGCTACATGACCATTTGGCAGACAAAACTCCAATTCTTTGCCTTCGCCGGATATGATTCCTTTATGAGCAACATGAAATCTTATGCGAAGCCTGAATGTACTCATAAGTTCGACTCTTGAATTCACTTAACGCTTGGGTATGCCGCCGGAACGGAGTTGTTTGTTTTGCGCTAGCGTAGCGAAAAAGCGCAAAACGAGCAACGCAGTGGAAGCCGCTTGTTAGCTGTTGATGCTTGTAAAATCGTCATAGCAGTTATGAGCAAACGTTAATTTCTTTCCGCTACTAAAGTAGAACACAGATGAGATCAACTCGTCATTACCAGAATATTGAATTTCCATTAGCTTACTACCAACTACACCATCCAATTCACATAGGTTGAGCAACACCAAACATACATCAATGTTATCGTTTACCGGCTCAGAAGGAGCCTCGTTACGCCAAAATATGGTACCGCCATCGAAACAGAGCTTCGACCATATTGAATCAAATTTTAGATAGATTGTATTCGCTGGATCAGTTATTGATTCACCTTTCTGCTGTTGAATAAGGTAAAGACCGCCGCATGTTTTACCAATAATATTTGGCTCATCTCCACTTAATTGATATTCCATGGCTGATTCCTAATGGACTGCTAACGTTTCACATCAGCCGGCCGAAAATCGCGTAGCGTTTTTTTTGGCTCGGCTGGGTGTGCTTGTTAGCAATAAGCCGAGGTGTGCATACACCTAGGTTTAGTTTTGTCAGTTTACATCTGGGTCATATTCGCACCAGCATGTTCCATCGCCATTCTCGTTTTCTTCGCACCAACCGGTTCCCTTCAAGCCTTCCAAGCAGTTAGTGGCAAACGTATCGCAAGTGTTCTCTTCGCCTGCGATGACATCGCAGGCGCTAAGGCCCGGTCCAACCGGATATTCGGAGTCTCCAGGAAACTCGGCGACGATAATTTTTGGGATCAGGCGGGGAGGATGCGGCGGCTTACTATCACCGCAATATCTAGCGAAATACTCCTCGTTTCTAAATCCTTTAGTGCTCTTGGTCTTGTGTCCGCGCTTGATGCTCGTGCAAAGCCTATCTATAAACCATGCATACAACTCTTCGCTTTCTACAGAATGCGTTGATGTTTTATCCTGAGCAAAAAAACTTTGGATTGGCACTACAGTTAGCATGGAAGCTCACAGGACGATCGAGACTGTAGAAGCATAGAAAACCTGTGATTTAGTCTTGCTTAACATAAGATATTCTTCTTTTGGGTGTGTGAGTATTGTTAACAGTTATTCCACATCACCAGATAAAATACCCAGCAAACGCTTTTTCCTGAGCCGCCAAACTCACTCAGTATCCTTAACCCATATCAACCTAGGCAAACACCCTATTTCTGTCAATTTCACTCACCGAATATCAGGATACTGAGTCTTAAAAGCACGATGATTTGTGGCATTTGCTACACAAGACAGGTGTTATTTTATACATGCTGTTTATGACCTTTATGGATATTCTTTTATAGCCCGCTGACTAACCGTCAATCCCGAATGCCGTCGCTACTTTGCGGTTAACTGTTTCAATTTGTTTGGGAAATTCGTTGATGTAGTTCTTCATCATTTCGCGCAGGACATTGTCAGCCCCAGTCCCCATAACATTTTGCGATGCATCCATCAATCGGCTGTTCTGCCCCATACCGATGACATAATCCACCTGATAACGATCACACCCGCCCAGAATCATCGGCGTGCAGAATCCAGCATCTCCTCGTAGAACAATGTTCACCCTTGGCCAGACCTGGCGCAGCCGTTTGGTCAACAGGGCCAAAGCAGCACCGGCATGATGAGCAGCACCACAGGAGGAGGGCCGCAGATAGGCCGTCAGCAACTGATGACCACAAAACACATACAGGGGTAGAAAACAGTGATGGTCATAATAGTGATTGAGGTATTTACCCACCTGATCACCATGAATGGGGTTATCCGTGGCGTCGAAGTCCAGAATCAGTTTCTTGGGAGGCGTCTTAAAGCTGTCGGTAAATTGTTGTACCAGGGCGTCATGTAAATGAATCATCGTGTGTCGATCTGCCTGATATTCAGAGCGATGTAAGGTGGCCATGATCGCCAGAGAGGTATCGGTCTCGACCGTGGTTTGGAACACCGTATCATGACGCAGTGTGCAATGGTCATTGAGATCTTCATAACCGGTGGCCAGGGTATAGACGCGTTGGCGTAGCATCGTCAGTTGAGTATGGTCACATCGCCCTGAACACGGTTATCGCACAAAACACGATCTATGGCCATTGTTAACCTCAGTCGTTTGTCAGTTTCTCTGAGCAATCACATTCCGCCATCGGAAGAGATCTCACCGCGTTCAAAACTCACCTCGACTCTACGGTGTTTGACGGGTGGAAAAGAGAACGAAGTCTGGTAGCACTCTATCATCACGGAACCGCTCTTATTTTGTGTGTTAGCGCCTATAAAATAAGGCTAAATCGGTTCCGTGGTCTAATTTTGATGAAATATTCGGGCTAGGTTTGACCGCGGCGAAGGACGCGGGTTTTTACACTAAACGAAAGAGAAACAATATCGTTATTTAGAGGCCAATGAAGAGATTCAATAATTTGTTGAATCTAAACAATGTCCATAATAGGATGCATCTGTCTATCATTTATATAGCCAATTTGATGATAGCAGTAAGGCCTGCTTTATCTGTAGTACAGCAAGTTAAATATTTAGTTTGTAAATACTTCCACAGGAGAGTAACACATGAAAAGCAAAGATATATCTGCTTTGTATGAAAACGTTGATACACCTGTCATGTCTCAGAATAAGTTGTCCGATCTGTTGCATAACCCTTCCAGTTTGTCTGACAAACTTTTATTCGCTTTAGGCATCAAGAACGCACCGGTTAATATCAAAGAACTGGATAGCTCAAGCCTGGATAACTTGTTGGCCAGTGCAAAATCTCTTGGTTATGAAGTTGAAGTTTTAGCGTAACTGATAATTTGACAGAGGGGGAACCATATATGATTGAAGGCTTAAGGTGGATTGAACGAAAGACATTCAACAACGGAAGTGAACTTTCATATGTGGTTCCTTTTTCCAATATCAGACCAACCAATATTGTATATCATGGACATTCACCGTTTTCTTATCAGCAATATGGCATTCACTTGGGACAGGCAGATGTTCTAACCTTTTTGGGGGATGAATCAAAAAAAATCACTGCTTACTTTATCGACTGCCGTATGGATTCTCCAACATTCAGGCGTAGATATAGTGAAGAATTTTCGCCATCAGAACATCGAACATTGTATGTTCCTCCTGGTGTAGCGCATTCTTTCTCAGGGCTTGAATACGTATATACCATTAATAGTTATCAAATTTTGCTGCCAGCGCCGGATAAAATAGACTCGACAGAATGGACGCCTGAAAATGATATAGTCAATATTCCGATTGACATTGAAGATGGCGATATACCGGCTATTCAGGCCAATACAGAAAAAGCATCATCTCAGCTTTATCAATTGATTTCATCTTATCAGGAAACTCAGATGAGTCATGATAATTTATTGCATCCAGAAGAGCGAAAGGTGACATTGGGTTCTGGCGAGGAACTTAAGTTGATCTTCAGGAAACAATCGGAAAACATGGCCAAACCTGCTCCTGTAGAAGAAGATCTGGGTATTCAAGGCCTGAAAATTAAGCGTTTGAAGAGTGTGAAAACTGGAGAGGAAAGCAAGATCGTCTCTATCGTTGGTGGTTGTCCTTATTATGTTGTCAGCCATCATGGAGACAGTTACAACTTCGACAGTTATGGAATGCACAAAGGCCAGGAAGATCACTTAACCTTCTTGGGCGATAATAAAATTATCAAGGCCTTTTTTGTTGATTGTCGCGAAGGCTCTGAAACGCTGCATAAGAAAATTCAGATCGATATACCCGCTTCACCGGATCACGAATTAATTATTCCTCCAGGTGTCGCTCATGCATTCAACGGCCTGGAAGGTGTATATACGTTTAACAGACCGGTTATATATCTTAATCAACATGAGCATTATGTCCCTGCTCACGATACTCATGAATGGAGTATTCACGAAAAAAATCCGCCTGTGATTAAACCCAATATAATTCCCGCTGATCATGATTTCTATATAGCATTGGCTCAGCGGCAATCCGATGAACTGGAGCAGAGTTCATCCAGCTTGGGGGCACCCAAGGCAATTGAAACAACGGATGAGTTTGGTAATCCGGTACGAGTACTGCTGAGAAAATCTGTCGGTTAATGAGCCAGGAAATTTATAAATGAAGTCGTCAATGCCACCCGTTTTTTTTTATCCCTTATTGATTAGTTTACTTGGTGATCTTGTTGTCAGTCTGTTAGCGCCAATACTCGTTTATCAATATACCCAGAGCCTGTCATTATCTGGATTGGCATACGCAATTGAGTGGTTAATTCGTATTGTGATGGTGCCACTATTTGGTAAGCTGGTTGATGATTCAGGCATAAAAAAAAGTTCGATCCTGTTTGACTGTCTTAAACTCGTTGCTTGCCTGTTTATCGCTCTGATTACGGTTTCCGGAGTGATCCAAAGTGAAGTTTATTTTGCGCTGCTGCTGGCCGTGTTGGGTGGCTTTATCTCGGTTGCCAATGCACAGTTGATCATTATCTATGAAAAGTATATTTCCGAAAATCATGTCTACCGATTAAATATCGAAAGGAATTCGGTTTTTATTACCATTGCTGATCAGTTGGCGATGATTCTCGGCGCATTGATCGTTATTGCATCGTATAAAATGCTGGCAGTGTTGTTCGTTACTGTTATTTTAAGCTATTCGGTGAATCTTTATTTTTTTCTGTTTATCTATAAAGAAGAAACTCCTGATGCTTCAGGTCAGGTTTCTGATTTTGAAGACAACCAAAAACACACCAGTGTGCAGGTAGGCCAACTGTTTTTGATGCTGTTTATTGCGTCCATTTCAGTTAGTGCTTTCTTCTCCAATATCATTGATGGGCTGGTAGAGGCGTCCGGGTCATACGTTATTCAATCAGAAAATGATATGCCGATTGAGCTCTATGCCTTGATTTCTGCCAGCGCCGGTGTGATTGGTTTTATAACTTCATCATTAACGCAGCGGTTATTGTCAATGAATGTGAGGGTCAGAAACATTTATTGTTTTAGTGTTATCCTTGAACTTATATTTGGCTTATTGCTGTTTCACTATTACTACGCGTTTCCTGCCCTGTTGATTTTTTACGCTTTTTGTATCGGTTCCAAAATACCTCGAATTGTTATTATGCGGAAAATGAGAATAGAGTTAATACCTCAGGCGCACTTTGCAAAGCTGTCCTCATTGATTGTTTCCATTAGCCAGTCTGCATTGCCCGTGATTGGCGTATTGATTTTTTACTCTAAGAACAATACGGTTTTCGATATAAGATACCTGGTTCTGTTTAGCTCATTGATTGTTTTTCTGTTTTCTCTAAAAGCGATAAATCTCTATGAGAAACACAGGCAAAAGGTGTCGGTGCTGGAAATGAAAAAGGCATAAAAAAGAATATAAAAAAGGGACACCCATTTTAAAACAAAAAAACAAGGCAAGAATGGTTCGCTTCTATCTTGCTGAGTAAAATCGAATAAATCAGGGTGACTACAGAACCAAACTGTATATAGCTTGTTCCAAAGCAAGCAAAAATATAGTTCTGGCTAACCTTAAGGCGTAGCGGCCGGGCCGCGTTTGTGTAGGCGGTTGTTCCTAGACCTCGTCGATCTGCCCCCAAAAGCAATATGAATCCCTGTGAGGGGGCAAACGCCATACGATCACAGAGGAGTCATATGCATGATGACAGAGCAACTCCCTGATTCTCCTACCGTAGTGAATTCTCTCCAATTAGAGCTGATCCGCCAGGATCTGTGCATCATGATCGCCACGATTAACGGTGGTCAGGCGATTGCGCTGGAACTGGCTGAATCCGACGATGAAACCACCGCCAATATTGCCAGAGCAGCGTACGGATTTTTGGATTATCTGAGCATCAGGATGGATGGTATTTATTCCGACTTGGGAAACCTCAAGTAACCGCAATTCACCTGAATGGGGTCATCAATATGGATTCAAATCGGTTATATGCTGTTGAATCTGATCACTAATATGAGCCGCCGCACAAGGGGCATTCGAGCCGCTGTGGAGGGTGTTAAAAATCGGGGCAATTAGTGGGATAAAGGTTTTGTCCGGAGCCTGAATTGCTGTGTCATAAATGGCCGTGTTATTAGTGCCTGATCAATACTCAAAGACAGTGCGAGGAACGTTAGAACGATCTGTTTGATTGCCGGGTGAATAGTGCGACAATCGGCCACTCCGTAAATGCCCATAATGCTGACATAACATGATACAAGACTGGATGATCACAATCCCGAAGGGGCGCATTTTTCTGAGGGACGACCGAAAAAAGAAAACCTGGCTTGAGACGGTGGATGTATTTTTGCTGAGTCGATACCCAATCACACAGGCAATTTATCAGCGGGTGATGGAGACTAATCCCTCAACGTTTCAGCATCCTGATCATCCGGTGGAAGGTGTTTCGTGGTTGGATGCCATTCAGTTTTGTAATCAACTTTCTACGCGGTCAGGACTCAAGTGCTACTATCAAATTAACGCTGATGGTGAAACGGTTAGCGTGATTCCGGGTTCAGATGGCTATCGCTTGCCGACCGATGCCGAGTGGGAATACGCCTGCCGCGCCAATTCAAGCAATGCGCAATACGGCCCTGTTGATAGCATTGGCTGGTACAGTGGCAATTCCGATCAGTCCACTCACCCGGTCGGGCAAAAAGCGGCCAATGAGTTTGGTCTGTATGACATGCTCGGTAATGTCTGGGAATGGTGCTGGGATGTGTACGATCCGGAGGTGTATGGCGCTTACCGGATTTTCAGAGGCGGTGGTTGGGCGGATGAATCCCGGGGCTGTCTGGCGAGTAACCGGAGAAGGAGCCATCCTACCTATACCATTGATGATCTGGGGTTCAGAGTGGCGAGAGATCTCTAGCGTCCATTACCTGCCTTGCGTTCATCGTATTGATTCTGTGCGACCACAATGTCGCCAATATTGATCTCAATCCAGTTCACCAGTTCTTCAACTCGGCGCGCCACTTCAACGCCGGTCTCGGTCAGTTGATATTCCACATGCGGTGGAATAACCGGATGCGCAATGCGTTTTACAAAGCCATCGTTTTCTAATGCTTGCAAGGTTTGTGACAGCATTTTTTCGCTGACTCCGGTAATTTTTTTACGGAGTTCGCTAAAACGATGGGTGCCACCAAGCAGAGAAAACAGAATCAGAACCCCCCAGCGGCTGGTCACATCCTGTAATACGCCCCGGGAAGGGCATTCTTTGGTCAGTACATCACCTCGCCTGAATTTTTGGGTTAATGAATCCTCCTGGCTTTCTTTGCTGCGTCTGCTCATGCCTCTCTCTCCGTCTAGCCCAGATTAAAATTTCATACTTACCAAAAAGTACGTACTTACAATTAGTTAGTATAAGTGGCAAGCTGTGCAAAATCGAGTTAATTCAGAAGAATAGGAGAAAACCATGATTGCAATTACTGGTGCGACCGGTCAGTTGGGACAATTGGTCATTAAACATCTGCTACAGAGAACCTCTGCAGATAACGTCGTTGCGTTGGCCCGTAACCTGGATAAAGCCAAGGATCTGCAAGATCTTGGAGTGGAAGTTCGTCAGGCGGACTATTCACAACCTGACACTCTCGCTACGGCGTTAAAAGGTGTGACCAAGCTGTTATTGATTTCGTCGAGCGAAGTAGGGCAGCGCGTACCGCAGCACAAACATGTGATTGATGCGGCCAAGCAGGCCGGCGTTGAGCTGGTGGCCTATACCAGCCTGTTGAACGCAGACAGTTCGCCACTGGCGCTGGCAGAAGAGCACATCGCCACCGAAGCCTATTTGAAAGAAGCCGGCGTTCCCCACGTACTGTTACGTAACGGCTGGTATACCGAAAACTATCTGGCCAGTATCGCACCGGCCTTGGCAAACGGTGGATTCATTGGTTGTGCCAAAGATGGAAAAATCAGCTCTGCTACCCGTGAAGATTATGCGGAAGCCGCCGCAGTGGTGTTGACCCTTGATGCACCTCAAGGCGGAAAAGTGTACGAGCTGTCCGGCGATGAAAGTTATACCCTGACTGAGTTGTGCGCGATGATCAGTGAAGAGTCTGGTAAAACCATTCCCTACATCAATATGGAAGAGGCTGAGTTTGCCAAAGCGCTCGAAGGTGCTGGCATACCGGCCCCGTTTGCGGCACTGCTGGCGAACTCTGATACCGGTGTCTCCAAAGGCGGCCTGTTCGATGAGAGTCATACAATCAGTACATTGACGGGTCACCCAACAGCTTCCCTGCGTCAGATGGTCAAAGCTTATTTGTAATCGGGATCAACAGTGCATTGAGGGCCGGCTCAATGCACTGTTGCTGCTGATGCCAGACATAGTTTTTAGGCTACCTAAGGGAACCTCTGAAAAATGGCCTATTTTCGCGCAGGACGTTGTCAGCCCCAGTCTCACATCCTCATTTACGCCCGTAAACTGCGGTGTTGCGAGTGGCGCTTCCTCGCCTGCATCAAAACTATTCCTATTTTTCAGAGGCCCCCTAAGAATACCAGGTATCGGAAACGCCTCAGGCTTGAAAGGTTTCGGCAAAAGATTCCTCTGGCAGGAAAGATCGAGACGGCAGAGGTGAAAATGTTTTTCGATATTGGCTCGGGCTGACCTGCATTTTTTGCCGGAAATGATGCCGCATGGTTGGCATGGTTCCAAATCCGCTTTTCAGCGCCACTTCTTCCAGGCTCATACTCTGATCCGCTTCCAGTAACCGACAGGCGAGATGTAACCTCTCATGTAAGATCCACGCACTCGGAGGCAGGCCCGTTAAGGCTTCAAACCGCCGCTGAAACGTGCGCAGACTCATGCCCGCTTCGTCAGCCAGTTCTTTGACCAACAACTCTTTATGCAGGTTGCGCTGCATGACCTCGATGACAGAGCCGAGTCTTGACGCTTCGTAACCCTTGGGGACCGGTTGTGGTATGAACTGCGATTGTCCGCCTTCGCGATGTGGCGGCATCACAAGGCCTCGAGCAATTGAATTAGCAATTTCGACACCAAAATCCTGCCGGACAATATGCAGGCAAAGATCTATGCCGGCCGCACTGCCGGCGGCTGTCTGGATGTTTCCCAAATCCACGTAGAGCACATCGGCATCGAAGACCACAGCGGGAAAGCGTTCGGCAATGGTTTCGATAAAACGCCAGTGAGTGGTTGCCCGGCGTCCATCCAAAAGCCCGGTATGTGCCAATACCACCACGCCGGAGCACAAGGAAACCAGACGGGCTCTGCGGTGATAAGCCGCCAGGAGCGCATCTGTCACTGCACTCGCAATGGTTGCATCCATATCCGGCCAGCCGGGTATGAT
Source organism: Gynuella sp. (assembly GCF_050297175.1). Classification (NCBI taxonomy): domain Bacteria; kingdom Pseudomonadati; phylum Pseudomonadota; class Gammaproteobacteria; order Oceanospirillales; family Saccharospirillaceae; genus Gynuella; species Gynuella sp. The sequence continues at coordinate 26,312 of NZ_JBNKSF010000026.1, forward strand.
GATTAAATCGGCATCATCCAGCGCTTCGAGGCCCTGGCGGATGACGGTCTCAATGCCGCCGCTGGTGCGAACAACTCCAGGGTACTGCGTACACACCCCGAACTGATACCAATCAGAACCGAGTTCAGGGCGAGGCATTCCAAAAACCTCATAGGCAATCCCAAACTCAAACGCCTGAAGTGCGTCTCCAATGAGACACACGACGTTAGGGCCGGCTGTTTGTTTTGTGCTTCGGTCTGGCATGGTGTCGTTCCCCGGAGAAATTAGTGACTGACATCGTGCGGTTAGGTACATCATCGTGTATTCGTATGACCAGCGCGATGGTTATGGTCTTCGTTGAAATGTTTTTCAATATTTGGACCGCGTTGTGTGAAGTGCAATTCGGTTATTCCAGAATACGAAAATGCCGGGTGCCGCCATGCCAAACACCATGGCGGCGACTCCAAGTAGTTGAACAACCGTAAGGGGTTCACCCAGAAAATAATATCCACCTAATGTCGTAATGATGGGAACACTGGGCATAAACAGCGATGCGCGTTGTGGTCCTAACTGATGGACGATGAAGCTGTAAAGAAAAACAGAAGCGGCTCCTGCCAGAACTCCCTGAATAATGGTCTGGCTGATCAATTCTGAGGTTGAAGCCTGAAAAATTCCGGTGTCAGTGGTTGTCAGAAAATAAAGGGCGGGGATACAGGAGGTGATTGAAACAACGGCTGTCCCCAGAATTGCATCTACACCCCAGCGTTTTATCAGAACGCCATACATTGAGAACATGAAGCCTTGTAATACAAACAGCATCGTTCCCTTTAATGAGATGGTTTCAACCAGAAAAGTATTGAAGACAAACAGCAGAATACCCGTAGTAATCGCCAGGGTACTGGTCCAGGAGATCAAGTCCGGTTTTTCTCTTAGCAGCACGAATGACAGTAACAGTGAAAACAATACGATTGAACCCGGACCTACAGCAGCAACGTACCCCGCTGAGGTTAAAGAAATGCCTGTATTGATAACGTAGAGATAAGGAAATCCGGCGAACACGGTGAGTATTAAAATCTTAAATATTCCAAGTGCCTGAAACTTAGATATTCCTTTTCCGAACAAAAAATATGGAAGGTACATCATGCCGGCGACCAGGAAACGGATAATGGTTAAACCTGTTGCTGAAATATCTCCCTGAAGGCTGAACCGTGCTGCCACAAATTGAATGCTATAGATGGAAACAAGCGCAACGCCTGCGGTGGTGACTACTTTTCGATGGATTTCCATAAGTGTCCTGTTTATCTGATGATGAGGTGTCAGGCGTGTGGGCAAAGCGACGCAACACCGGTCTTCATTGTTGGTGACCCAGTCTTGTCGGGCTATTTGGTGTTCGATCCTCTGGCTAGTATCAGCAATTGCCAGATTTCCTGCGAGTGGCGTCAATGACACTTTTCGTAAACAATATGCCAATCTCATGGTTTGACATTCGGTGCATCAGAATGGGCTTTGGGCTTCGTTCTATGAGGAGGAACTATTAACCTGATATAAATACCTGTCGGGCTTGATCGCCGCCGCATAGCAGAGATGTATGCAGCCAGCCGTTTCCGATCCCGAGGTGTCATGATGATTAGCATGATGGCGGTTTTCTGAGCTGATGCATCATAAAGCCATACGATGGTTGAATCGGTTACAAGGATATGTTGTCGCTACTACCGTTCGACCTATACTGGCTTCATGATTCCTGACACTTCCTGTCAGTAGGGTGAGGGATACTCGGCCTGTTATTCACTGACAGGTAATTAAATGATGAAAATGAATTATTTTGTGCTAGGAACAAACAACATGGACGCCGCGACTCAGTTCTACGACTCACTGTTTGAAACCGCCGGGCTTAACAAAGTGGTACCGACAGACAGAATGACATATTGGCTGGGTGAGGATTTTGCATTCGCGGTAGCGATTCCCTTTGATCAAAATCCTGCAACTCATGGGAATGGTACCATGGTGGGGTTTAGTGTCGAAACTCGCGAAGAGGTAAAAAGGCTTTATCATAAAGCGATTGAACTGGGCGGAACCTGTGAAGGTGAGCCTAATCAGAGAGGACCTCGTTTTTCCGCGTATATTAGAGATTTGGATAAAAATAAAATATGTTTTTCGGATTAATGTAACTCATTAGAAATCCGCACATTTATTGATTTTGGCTTTTTGTTTGCGAGTGAGATCTGACACATGGATGATAAAGAAGAGAACGCGTTAAATGACATAAAGGAATATGGGTGTCATGTGCTAAGCATTTTGGAAGAAGATAATTTGCCGGGATTTAGCTACTCTATCGGAATTGAGAAGTCTGAAGGTGAGCCGGAAGTGATTGTTTATGGATTAAAACCGGAAATAAGGCAATACCTGGTAAATGAGTATAATCATCGTATAAAAGCGGGCGAACGATTTATTCCCGGTAGATTCTATTCCGGCTTTTTAGGTGACTTTGACGTTACTTTTATTGAGGTTTCAGAACAACACTATCGTGAACACTTTGGTTGGGCAAACTGGCTGTATCATGGTAATGAATTCAAAGTGCTACAAATGATTTGGCCAACTACGACCGGTGTTTGGCCATGGGACGCAGAGACATCAGACGATTACAACTGGGCACAACCGATTTTAAATGACACTGGTTCTCTGACAAAAATAACATAAGTGACTAAACGCACTGACTTGTTAAAATCAGTGGCCCACATGTTTAGTCGCATGTCACGCACAGTCGGCACTGCGTGATATTAAGCCTGATGGAGATCTATGGAACTCATCGATAAATTACCAAAAATAGAAATTCATTCTGTTGGTGAATTCCGGATGGGTGCAATGGGGTATGGTTTGACGATCCGCACTTCGTATGGAACCTATGATTTTTTGAAGGATGTGCCTGTTTTGATTGGCAGCACTCACTATGAAACAGTTGTTGATATCTCAAATGATGAACGGTACTTCAAAATATTGAGTCCTGATGTGACCTATATACTCGACTCCAAGCACATGAAGGCAAGTATTTATCGCATAGCCGTGCGAGCGGCGATAGAGGGAGATGACGGCCGCTCAGAATCTATTGTGTATTCAGAAGAAAACTGTGTGTTTGGTCAGGAGACGCAGCATATCAATGGATTTCGTGAACATATTTATCTTCAATGCCCTTGGGTTGGACAAGATCAAATATTATCTTTGGTGGGTAAATACCAGGCCTTGAGAGAAAATCAGTTAAAAGCCGCAATACATGCTGTATGAAAGTATGATTCAATAAGCACATATAGTGTCTTCTATTTTGGTACCGCATTCAGGGTACTATGAAGTGTGTTGTCGAGGAGCACAGTTAATGAAATTAAAATATATTTATGCTGTCATTTGTTTGTTTGGGACAATTTTGCCGTTTTTGCAATTTATACCCTGGGTCATTGAAAATGGTTTAGACATTCCTTTGTTTGTTCAGGAATTGTTTTCAACAAGAATTGGTGCTTTTTTCGGCTTGGATGTCATTGTTTCAGCAGTCGCGTTATTTGTTTTCATATACACAGAGAGCAAACGTATTCAGATGCCGTATTTCTGGGTGCCAATGTTGGCTACGTTAAGTGTGGGTGTGTCACTTGGGTTACCATGGTTTCTGTATATGAGGCTGGTTCATCTTGAAAAACGAGCATAAATATAAGCCAGGGAGCGGTTTTGGCGATGTTATTTAAAAAAGGAATAGTTAAGTTGAATAGAAGTTCGTACATTATGGTGACTATAACGTTGCTGCTGTCATTATGGGCACTTGCAGATGTCGTCTCTACCTATATTAAGAGTGGAGTGGTTAATCCAGCATATTTGGTATTTGTCTCTATCGGTCTTTTAGGGGCTGTCGTTTCATATTTTAACGTTAATTACGGCAAATGGCTGGTTTTCACTTTCTATTGTTTGCAAGTTGTTTTTATATATGGAGAACATATGAGATTTGTTTTCCATCCAGGTATAGTACTGTCAATTAATCTGTTAGACGGTAGTGTTGAGAAGATGATGCCAAAGCCAAGAGGTTTTGGTATTAATGTTCTCGGCATTTTTCTGTTAGTTCTTTCTGTCATTTTTGTCAGGAAAAATGACGAAAATAAAGATCCGGAGTGCCAGATCTAAAACCTCTGGAATGTACTGTGGATTTGTATGTGCCCGCTACTTCGAGTTATTTTAAGGAACCTCTGAAAAATGGCCTATTTTCGTGCAGGACGTTGTCAGCCCCAGTCTCACATCCTCATTTACGCCAGTAAACTGCGGTGTTGCGAGTGGCGCTTCCTCGCCTGCATCAAAACTATTCCTATTTCTCAGAGGCCCCTTAAATTCATTGCACAATAAGGCAAAAAAATGGTTGTTCTCAGAGAAATGCGGCAAGAAGAATATCCGGCTTATTGTCAGTATTTTATTGATGATTATAGTCAGGAAATCATGACGAATTACGGGCATTCAAAGGAACAGGCTATTGAACTGGCAAAGAAAGATCTGGCGCACAGTTTTCCAAATGGCCTTGAGGGTAGCGAGCACTCATTGTTGTGCATCGAGGCTGAGGTTGAGGGAACGCTGACACTGTTGGGTTATCTTTGGCATTCGGTCAATAGTGAAGACCGCTCGACATTTATCTATGATTTCTTTATCGCCGGTGAGTATAGAAGCCGTGGTTTTGGTCGACTGGCGATTGCCGAGCTGGAAAAACAGTTACGAGTGTCCGGCATACATCAAATCAAACTGAGAGTGGCGTATCACAACGAACGAGCACTCAAGCTGTACCAGGAAGTTGGTTTTGTCATCACGGGGTTCAATATGGCGAAGACGATATCCGCTTCGTAGCTACAACCCTGAATGATTGGGATACAGTGCTTGGTACTCTTGGCATCAGAGCCAGAACGCGGCTCTGTGGCTCGGTTTGGTCAATATCCGGCAGATGTCCGGCACTGATACAAGCCGTACATCTGTCGTCGTAATAATCTTCAGTCGTCTTCGTTGTTTGCCAGTGTCAGGGTGATTTCATCACCGGCGCGAATAATGGTTGGTTTGTTGGCATCGTGAGCAGGTTCTTGTGCGCTTACGATGGCGTTGTCGTTCACTTCGGTCACTTCGTTTCGTTGTTCATCAATGAACTGTATCTGCAGGTCGAGCTGGTCCAGATGGTCCCGTGCGGTGGCGGCATTGAGCCCAGTTAGCTTGGGCAACAGTCTGAGTTCGTCGGTGCCACTTGGTGCTGGAATTGGCACAATTTTAAAGGTGAGTTTGGCACTGACCTCGGCCTTGTAGTTGTAGCGGTTGGCATAACCCGCATCAACCGGGGCTGCATAGATTTTGGGTTTGATGCCTGGCAGATTGAGCCCTGTACGTGAGAGCAGAGTATTGACCTTACCCTGACCGCTGCTGTTCTGGCTGGTTGCGCTGGTGTTGCCCAGAGTTAAGGCTACTTTGACCTCACCAACGGTTTCGGGCAGTGCATAAAAGGTGGGTTGATAACCAATTTCACGCAGTATCCGCAACGCTTCTTCGCCATCTTCTGCGTACATTTCCAGGGTTTTGGCGAGGGAACCTTCATCCAGTGCCTGCTGGGCATCGGCAACACCCCGGCCCACGGCAGCAATGATGTCTGCCAATGGTGAGGCAACGACATCTTTAACCAGCTTACTTATTTCACTCATATTCTGTTTCTCCAGAGTCCGGTATCGTTCAGGCGATGGCAAACACGACAATAACGGTTTGGTTCAATGCTATTTTGGAGCCCGCTTTTGGCGATTGTGAAATGGCCTGGCCCAGAGTGAGCTGACTGTCGGGGCCGACGGATTTGGTCATGCTTTCAGTTTTCAGGCCGATGGATTTCAGCAGCCGCCGTACTGACGATTCGGTTAGCCCGCTGACATCAGGTAACAAGACCTCTGTGGTTGTCGCAGGCTGGGTGGTTTTCACCAGGTCCAGTGTCATGGTCTGGGCATTGCTGAGCTGGGCGTCGCCATCGGTCAGGCGTGCCAGGGCGATGCTCTGGCCATTAGCACTGATAGAGCCTTTGAGTTGCAGGCTGATGTTTTGAATCTGATAGGGGCGCGTCTGTTGTTGCAGCTTCTGGTTGGCGCTGTCAATCTGGGCGCCAATGTTGCTGGCAATCTGATCAATTGGGGCCTGACGTTTCTCTTCATCGGTGAATACGGCATTTTGCTGTTGAAGTTTGGCTTCGGCAGTTCTTGCCCGGGTAACCTCCTTCTGCAATTGGATAACTTGATTTTGACTGTTTTCCAGCAAGGTTTTTTGTGCCGCCAGATCCTGATCTTTCCGGCTGATGGTGTTTTGTAGGTTGGCCTCAAGACTACGGAATTTGATGAGTTCGGCGTTATAGGTATCTACGGTAATCGGTATGGAGTTGCTATCGAGCGCCAGATTGGCGGTCGCCTTGTCCGCCGTGGTGGTCGTTGGTTTGACCGTGCCGGCAGCGGTAGCGACATTTGTTGTCAGTATGCCGCTGCGGTTGATGGCTGACAGATTGCGCATGAGCATGGCGGTAGATACTTCCGGGCGGTTGGCCTGGCCGCTCAGGGTCATGCTTTGGTTGCTGAACCGGGATTGCGTTGGTGTCAGTCGATAGGCGGTGTCTTCCAGTAATTCAATGTCTCCAAAATCGTAGCTGAGTAACTGGTTCCGGCTGTCGTAGTAAAGATAACAGGCGGTGGCCAGTACTTTCGCTTCGCCCTTGGCTTCACTCAGTCTTAGCACTGGTGATTCATTGCGCGTGAAGGCGATGCGCTTATTGATGATGCCATTGCTGCGGCTGGCTGATTGTGCCAGCTCCGTCCAGGCATTTTTCTGTAGATCAAATACTTCTACGGACACCGCCAGTTTATTCACCGGCTGGTCCTGGCTATTCATGACTCTGGCGTACACTTGAATGGCTTTCATTATTCGTTTCCTGCGGCAACGACGATGCGGCTGATGCGTTGATCAAACTCGGCAGTGATGACGATGCTGGCTTTGGCCGGCAAATTGCTGTCTATGGTCAGTTCGGTAGCCGCCTGTCCCTGTTCATCGGTCACTAATATGGCCTGGGTGAGTCTTGATGTTCCAAGGTTTTTCAGATTGACGCCCTGGGTTTGGGATAGTTGTTGGGATGTCGCAAGATCAAGATTGATTTCCACCTGGGCGTTTTGCAGTATTTCGCCGGCGCTGTTGTGTAAAGACAAGTTAAGCTCATGCTGACGGGCGGCGGTACGGGTGGAACTGAGGGTCAGAACCGGTACCGGCAGACCGTCACCCGCGGGAATGGAAACCAGCCGGCCGGTGAGACTGCTGCTGATTTTCTGGGTGGTATTCTGGCTGCCGCCGATGGGCAGTACTCTGAGTGCGCGCCGGCCACCCGTGGTTTCGACGGTATTCAGGTCGACCTTCAGGTCGAAATCCAGATAGGGCAGGTGGTAGGTCGGCAGTGGCCGACCGAATGCATCAAAAGGTGGTGCTTCGCTCAGTGCCTCCTGTGCTTCACGGACGCCGTTAGCGATTGCCACCAGCAGTTCTTCCAGAGATTCTGCGACAAATTGACTGCTGTCACTCATGCCTCATTTTCCTCTTTTTCTTTTTTGCGTTGCAGGGCGTTCTGGCGTCGGGCTTCATCCCGTTGTGCTTGGATGCGTTGCTCGCGTCTGCGGGCCAGTGCCCGCTCTCGGTTCTGTTGCATGCGTTCAAACAGGTTTCCGGAGCCGCCTGTATCGACATTGAGGCGGCGGCGGGAGCGTTCCACGTAAGGGCCGAAACGGTCCATCGGGCCGCTGATCTGCTGTTCCCGGCGTTGCCAGAAGTTGTCTATTTTGCCCACTGCCTGGTTGGGTGCATCGATCACTTTATTGACTTTTTGCAGGGTTTTATCGGCTTTGAGCAGTTTGTCCATGCCAGTGTCACGCAGAGCCTGACGGTCATCTTCGAGACCTTCTGCAGCCAACTTTTTGTCCAGATCGCGCAACTGTTGCCCGGCAGACTGAACCTGTGATCCGAGGTCCCGCAGTGGTTGGGTGGCATCGCGATAGCGGCGGTTGTATTCGCGCAGTTGTTCACGTTCACGGTCCCGTTGTGACATCCATTGTGCTGCGGGTTGACTGAAGTCCCGCAGACCACTGCGAAGATGCTGCTCCGGGTTATCGTCCAGGGGCGGCTCTGCTGCAGGCGCGCGGGTCAGACGCTGCAATGCCTGTTGTCGAAATTGTTCGCGTTGATCATCCCATTGTCGTTGCTGGGCCTGACGCTGGGCAAAGGTGGGAATCTGAAAACGCTTGGATTCACGGGGATCACTGCTGTCCCCGGAAACCAGGTTGCGCAGGTTGTTTTCCAGTTGCTGCCGTTGTTGCAGTAACTCCTGCATTTTGCCAGATGGCGCGGCAGCGGTGCTGGCCGGTTGATGGGCATCCCTTAATTCAGGTGTTGCTTGTGGCCGGCTTTCGGTGCGCAGGTTTTTCCATGAGTTGCCTGGCATGGGTTAATTGTCCGCCGGCGGTGTACTGGATGCAGTGATCATGGCACGGATACGTTCCTCCAATATGGCCGGTGCCGGGATCGGCACCAGTTTGGTCCGCATTAATGAGCTGCCTTCGGCAGAGTACTGGTACTTCGACGAATAACTGGCACTGACCGAAGAAACCCGCATTGAGGCCGAAGCGGAAAAGAATCCGACTTTGCCTTTGACGCTGGCGTTGACGGTGGTGCTGGAACGTTTGAAGTTGGTTTCCCGGGTCATGGAAATAGACATCTTCAGTTCTATCAGCGTATCAACAAACTGGTAGAACGTTGGGGTAAAACCCAGTTCCAACAGGCTGTACTGATGACCGTCTCCCAGCGGAATCAACATCGTTCGTTCCGGTGTGGAGGGTGGGGTGGGGCTGCCGTCTTCCGGTTCCTGATCCGGTTCATAGCCCGCCATCAGGCGCGCAATTTTCATAGAGACCAGATCCAGTTCATATTGCGCTTCGGCGACGCCAACCCCAAGGGTCTTGATCATCTCCGGGAACGGTACATTGAGTAATTCGGTTCCTACAGACATAAACCATTCCTCACAGGCTATTCGTCGGCTTCCAGTCGCGCGGCTTTGCGTGCAGCTTCATTTTCCATCAGATCCCGAATCCGCTGCTCCAATACCGGTGGTGGCGGTAAGGGGTTCAGCTTGGTACGTAACAGGCTGGCACCTTCGGCTGAATAGGAATACTTAGAGGCGTACGTGGCATCCACTTGAGAGGTGTTCACGGTGGAGTTGTGACCACTGCTGCGGCTGGTGCCCCAAAAACTGCGTTTACGCCTGTAAGAGCTGGATTTGTCCGTTGCTTTTTTCTTGGTGGTACGCGAGTACTCGCTGGTGCGGGTAATTTTAATGGCGATTTTGACTTCGATGATGGTATCGACAAACTGGTAGAACACCGGGGTGAATCCCAGTTCCATCATCGACATCCGGGTGGGGACCCTGATTTCGTCCGTCGCCTGTTTGCCTTCTGCCAGTTTGGTCAGAATATCGCTGAGTTTGATCACGTCGTCCGACAGCGAACCGGTCAGCGCATCATCCACCAGCGCATAGGCCTGTGCTTCCTGGACGGTCATATAGTCGTAACCGAAAAATACCCGGCTGTCATCGAAAGAAACATTGCCTTCTTCGTCATACACCGTGGTAAGGCCGCCCATCATTTCAGCGACATTGATGGAATTTTCATCCAACTGGTATTGTGATTCAGCGATGGCGAATGCCATTTGCCGAATCATATCTCCCATCGGGACGTTGAGTAATTCTTGTCCGATTGCTGCCATCCTGACTTCCTCCTGTTGTGTGCGGAATTACAGTTGTGTGCGGAATTACAGTTATTCGATAGACTGTTCGAAATTGCGTTTTAATATCTGGGTAAATATGTCAGGTGCTGGCAGTGACACCAGTCGTGCGGCGATAGAGCTGGCACCTTCTGTAGAGACTGAAAATTTTCGTGCGTAGCTTACATCCACGGAAGCTGCGGCCATAAACACGCCATAACTGACCCCGACACTGGCTCCCACGGAAACAGATGTTTCGGTTGATTCGGTCATGGTGAAGCTCAGTTTGGCTTCAACGGTTGCTTCGGAAAACGAATAGAAACTGGGCAGAAATCCAAGACTTAGCAGGTTATGGGTTTCGTCACCGATATCGACCTCGGTTTCTGCCATGATTTTTGCCAGCTCCACCGAGTTGGTATCCAGGGCAAACTGGGCCTGGGCGATGGCCAGCCCCAGTTTTTCGATAATCTGCGGCAGCGGTGCCGTGACCAGTGCCCGTGTCACTGCGATGGTTTCAGGCATTAATTATCACTCCCGTCATTTAAGAAATTTTTGATGGTTTCAAGAAATTCCGGCGGTGCGGGAATGGACACCAGACGGGCGGAAATGGAGGAGTTGCCGGTTACATTCATTTCAAACTGACGTGAATAGCGCACATCAAGGGAGGCACCAAAGGCGACCGCCCGGTTACCGCTGTTCTGCTGTGTCATGCTTGAAGAACTGGAACGGGAGAACTGTTCCGAAACCGTAATGCCCTCGGTGCTGGACAAGGCGATATTGCGGCTGGATTGTGTCACCAGCGTTAACTGATATGGATCGCCGTCACGGCTGACGGTTGTCACGTTGGCGGTTGCCGATCCCTGCAGGTGGGCAGCAGCATTGGCGTTAATATCGTCGGCCAGATTTTTCGCGTAGGCTTCGGGAGCATTTTCAGCGTGACCGGCCACAGCAGCGCCACGGAAAGGAAAATCAGTGCCATCGATGGTGACTTTTTTGCCGGCCAGATTCAGCGGTGTGGGTTTGAACAGATAGATAAAACCATTCTCGGAACCCCCTTCACCAATTTTATCCGGACTGACACTTTCCAGATTGGGCCCGCCAGAACGCGCTTTCACAAAGACCCAGTACTCACTACGGCCAACGGTTTTGACTTCAGCTTTGCGGAAATTGGGATTGTCGGTGCCGTCGCTATCGCCGGCATTACGCGCAGTCTGTACGCCACTGGAAGGGGTCACGGTGATGTTTGCGGCCGGGGCTCCGTTGGCGATGAGAATCGATTTAACTTCGTTAGCGCGATTATTACCTAGTTGTACATTGAGGGTGTCGGAACGGCTGCGGTCGCTGGCGTCGTACATTTGAGTATCGGCAAAACCCTCGATGGTTACAGCGAATCCCATGCTGGCCATGGATTGCGCCAGGTTGCGCAGAGCCGGGTACTCGGACGCCGGCACCTCATGGCGCCCGGTTTCAAAATGACTGGTGTGCACCGGAGCATCCGGAGCGACTGATATGGCGTCATAACCGACAGCCTGTACCTGATCGCGTACGTGGGTGGCCTGGGTGGCAAGGTCGCCTTGCGCTGTGGTGCTTGCCGTCACGGGAGCCGGATCGTCATCCAGCTGATAATCGATGGCCGTGGTCTGGCCGACACGAATGATACCGGCATCGAAACCGCCACCGAGAAAAGTAATGGTGTGTGGTGTGGTTTTGACTTCACTGGTGTTGGCGTCGGTGCTGATCGTCAATTCTGAGCCTTCCAGTTGATACAGTACCCGGTCGATACCGGTGGCGTTGTTTGTGGTCAGTGCATTTTGCAGGTTACGGATGCGCTCTGCCGGTGAGGAGCCGCTCAGTTGAAAATTCTCCCCACCGACCACCAGTGCGCCACTGGATGATGAAGTGATGGCGACATTGGCAGTGCGCGTAGATGTCCGGGTGGAGGAACCGCTCTCACTGCTGCTTTGGCTCTCGCTGCTGTTGCTGGAGTTTGAGCTGTTGTCATTGATGGAGCCATTGATATTGAGGCCCAGGCTGAAGTCTTTCTTTACTTTCAGTGACAGTTGCAGGGAGCAGCTGATATCTGCGTGCTGGTAATGATAAAACGCCGGTGACAGGCCCAGATCCAGCAGCGTTTTGCCACCGAGTCCTTCACGGGGTTCAATGAATTCCGCGATTTGCTGAACCGAGTTTTCGTCCAGTGCTTTTTGTGCCTCGGCGATGCCAAGTCCCAGGCTTTTAATGAATTCCGCTACGCTGGCGTCGGCCAGTACCTGTCCAGGGGATAAACCATCGTATTCCGCCATGAGAGCCTCCGTGATATGTTCTTGAAATGTATGTTGGCAGGCCTGGAATTCAGGTGAGTCTGCTAACGTCCGGCATTCAGTCTCAAGCCGTCACTGGGAGCTGTTTTTGGCAGTTTGAGAGAGTCCAGTGAGCGGGCTTTTTGTGGGTTGACCTGATCGCGTCTGACCACAAAATAATGATGTTTTTCCTGCAGCGCCTGTAATCGTGAAACCGTGACTGTCAGGTTCCGCTGTAACCATGACAACAGTTCTTCGCTGAGGGGCAGGACGCCTTTACCACTGATTTCCAGAGCCTTAAGCAGACTGGTGCGGGCGGATGTTTTATCCCCGGCTTTCAGTTCATTGACTGCCTGACGTTCGAGCACGGATGCGTGATCTTTTCGATGCAGCGGGATTTTGGCGCTGATACCTTGATAGTGCTGGTCGGCATTGCGACAGAATTCAATGACTTCCTGATATGACTCGGTTTTTTCCAGACTTTCGAGTACACACTGGGTGTAGTGACGAAAAAATATTTCTGGAGCACGAATCGAAACCGCCATACGAATGGCTTCCTGGTAATGTCGTAATGCTTCTTTATGTTGGTGTTTGAGTGCTAATAATTTGCCATGTTCTGCGATGGAGAGATGTAGGACATGAACGTCACTGTCAACGGAAGATGCGGTTTGAGTGTGCATTATCGGATTAACTCGCTAACGATGCCCAGCTGGTCCATGGCGTTTTGAATCACTCTGGCCTGAATTTCCGGCAATGGAGTGGCAATACGCTGTGGCAGAGGAGCACTCACGGGGGGAATGTCGAAGCTGGTTAGCAGCTCATTCGCTTTTTTCAGCATAGGTGCTTTGATGATGTTCAGTTGCAGCATCTGGAAGGTGATCAGGTCGGCCTGAATGGCAATATCGGCCTGATTAAACTGTTGCAAACAATCAATCATGTCCGCATGCGGAATACTTTCCAACAGCGCAACCGGAGTGGCAGAGAGCACTGTATCCAGAAAATCATCCGGGATATCGGTCAGTCTGGTAATCAGTTGCTTTTGTGTCTGGTTCAACGCTAAACCGGAACGTTGATCGCGAGGGTCGGTCAAGGTCAGGTCATAACGGAGAAAAGCCTGATTGACGATGCGCAACTGAGCATTGGCGCGATGTCGCTGCCATATTTCCAGCAGTTGGTCATGGGGAATATCTGTTGCAATCAGGCCATGTTGATTGATCGTTTGCACACCTTGGGTCTGCAGGTCGTGGTGTAAACGCTGCCTGACCACCGCCGGGCAGTCACCTAAAAAAAGACTGAACAGGCCTTGTTGCTGTGGTTGATCAATAACGTCTACGGTTCCTGCCATATGTGTTTTGAAGGCAGATACGGTGGCCTGGCTGACACTTCCCAAAACGGTACCGGGGGGTGTTAGCAATAATTTTCCAGCTTCCTGCTCGGAGGTGCCAATAAATTCGGCAAGCTTCTGACTGGCGCTAACAAACTGGTTCGCATCGGTCAGATAGACCGCCATCTCAAACAGTTTGGTACAGGCCGGCAAAGGACTGGATTGTTGTTCCATTTTAACTTGATAACCAATACTGCTGAGTAGGTTTACCAGCTGTAAGGCGATGTGGTGTTCAATGGCATCAACCAGGACGGCTGGAGCACGATAAAGGCAACGGATTACATCTGCCGCACTGATACCTAACCCTTTTGCCACAGCAGCAGCGCTGGCGGGAGAAGCGTGACCGATGGATTCAACAACAATCCGATATTTTTCAGTGCTTTCTTGTCCTTGATGCATGAGTTACCTGCCCTTGATACGGACACTGAACGGATGTTACCGAAATGGTAAGCATGATTTTTATTTTTGTTTCAGATAAGACTGGACCTTAATATGAAAATTCACAAGTCCTACTATAGAAGGAGTCATTTTTGCGGGATTGATGCGCGCTTCAGCGCCTTTATTGAGCGCGGACGAAAATGGTTATCATGATTTTTTGAAGTTAGAAAAAGGGCGATCATGTGACCGCCCTGAAAAGAAATTAGGGAACTTCTGAAAAATGGCCTATTTTCGCGCAGGACGTTGTCAGCTCCCGTCTCACATCCTCATTGACACCCGTAAATTACGGTGTTGTGAGTGGTGCTTCCTCGCCTGCATCAACACTATTCCTATTTTTCAGAGGCCCCTTAGTTTTCAGTCACCGCGGCTCTGATTCGTTTGCGGAAAATCGGTCCTACCAGATATGGCAGCAGCAGACCAAGCATGGCGATGATCCAGAGGATTTTGCATAACGTACTTTGCCAGAGAATTGACCAGTGACCATCGGAAAGAATCATGGCGTGGCCGAGATTTTTTTCCATTTCCGGCCCCAGCAACATGCCCAGAATGATCGGTACCAAAGGAATCTCAATCTTACGGAAAATATAGCCGGCGATTCCAAACAGGATCATGAAGTAGAGGTCGAAGGTGCTGTGGCTGATGGAATATATACCCACAAAGGCGACCATCATGACGCTCGGCATCAGATACATTTGTGGTACTGACAACAGCCGCACGAATACCCCGACCAGTGGAATATTCAGCAGCAGCAGGATGAAGTTACCGATCAGCAGTGCAGCGATAACCCCCCAGACGACATCTGCATTCTGAGTGAACATAAGCGGACCGGGGGTGATATTCATGGAAATCAGCATGGCCAATAACACAGCGGTGGTGCCACTGCCGGGAACCCCAAGCGTTAGCATAGGAACCAGAGCACCGGAGGACGCTGCATTGTTGCCGGCTTCCGGAGCCGCAACACCGCGGCTGTCACCATTACCAAAATCACCTTTTTTGCCGGTAATCTGTTTTTCCAGGGTATAGCTGATAAAGCTGCCTAGGGAGGCTCCGGCACCGGGCAGGACACCGGAAATGAATCCAAGTACGCTGCCACGCAGAGTGGTGGGCAGAATCCAGATCAGCTCTTTCAGAGTCAGGCTCAGTTTGCCGACCTTGACCATTTTGCGACCCGAAACTGCGTGTTCTTCCAAAAAGATCAGCAGTTCGGAAATGGCAAACAGGCCGACGATGGCAAGGATGAAGTCGATGCCTTCATACAGTTCCAATACCCCAAACGTATAGCGCTGGGTTCCGGTGGAAATGTCGATGCCCACGGTGGAGATCATGATGCCCAGGGTAGCAGCCAATATGGTTTTGATCGGATTTTTGCCGGTAATGCCGCCAAGGGTTGCGAATGCCAGAACAAACAATGCGAAATATTCTGCCGGACCAAATGTCAGTGCAAACTTTGCCAGAATCGGTGCCAGCAAAATTAAGCCGATGGTACCGATCAGACCGCCCATAAATGAGGCGATGGCTGAGATCGCCAGGGCATCTGAGGCACGCCCCTTGGTGGCCATGGGGTAGCCGTCGAGACAGGTCATCATGGCCGGTTCATCACCCGGGATATTCAATAGAATGGAAGAAATCCGGCCTCCGTACATAGCACCGGCATACACCGATGTTAGCAGGATTAATGCACTGTCTGCCGGCATACCAAGAGAAAACGCCAGTGGAATCAGAATGGCAACGCCGTTAGCCGGACCGAGACCGGGCAATGCGCCAATCAGCGTCCCCATAAAGGCACCCATCAGCGCCAGGCTCAGATTCATGGGTGTGAGTGCCACCCCAAATCCGTCTATTAAGTAATTCAAAGTGTCCATCGACTGCGTGACTCCTTACCTTAATTCCAACAGACCATGTGGCAGGGTCAGTTCCAGGCCATAATTAAATAAGACAAAAATCACCACGGAGCCAATCAGGCCGGTTAGGAAAGCATTTTTTATCGGAGCTTTCAGTAAGCGGCTGAGGCTGGTAACCATTATGGTTGTGGCGATGATGAATCCCAGCGGTTCCAGCAGCACGGTGTAAATGATCAGGATGGCAATCGCGATCAGAATGTCGATACCACTGCGATTCAGCGGCCAGCTGAGATCCGGATCCGGTTTGACCACCAGATACGCGCTGGTAATCGCAAGAATAACGCTGAGGATCAGTGGGAAGGTTTTCGGTCCGACGGCTTCAGCGCCGCCGAAGGGTTCAGGAAACTGCAGTGCACCCCAGCCGTACGCGACGGCCAGGATAAACATTAATAACCCAAATACCCGGTCATTAATAAAACTCATCTGAGTAAACCAATATCTTTTGACAGTTGTTCGATGCTTTTGACCTGGTTGATGACAAAGCTTTCGAACTCATCTTTGGAAGGATGGAACGGGATCAGGCCGTTTTTGACCATGACCTCTTTCCATTCCGGGGTGGCGTAGAGTTTGTCGATAGTGTCGACCCAGAATTGTTGAGCTTCCTTAGAGGCGCCAGCCGGCATGTAGAAACCGCGCCAGTTTGGACCTATGGCATCGATGCCCTGCTCTTTGGCGGTTGGGATGTTGGCAAACTTACCGGGTAGTCTTTCGTCTGATAATACGGCCAGTATCCGCATGTCGCCGGAATCAATAAAGCCAATGGCTTCAGAAATATCACCGGTGAATGCATCGACATGACCACCAATCACTTGAGTCATGGCTTCGCCACCATTGTTGTACGACAGATAGGCGATCTTGGGCAGATTTTTTACCCCGGCCGCTTGGGCTGCAATCAGAACTTTCAGGTGATCCCAGCCACCATTGGCGCTGCCGCCGGCAAATTTTGCTGACCGTGGATCGGCTTTAAGCGCGTCCATCAGTTGATTGAGGTTCTGATATTTGGAGTCTTTGCTAACACCAATGACACCATAGTCTGCACCCAGGGCTCCCACCCACTTGACCATACCGGCATTCATACCTGGAAATTGACGTTGAGCCAGACGCGTGGTGGTGGCAGTGGAGGCGGCAACGATCAGGTTGTTGTCATTTTTCCGCTTACTGACAACATGGGCAAAGGCGACACCACCACCGGCACCCGCCATGTTAGTGGTTTGCATGGCACCTTTGATCATGTCCAGTTCTTCCATCACAGTGGCCACACTACGACAGGTGAAATCCCAACCGCCACCTGGATCTGCAGGGGCAATACATTCAATTTTGCCGGAGGGCTCAAATGCCAGAGTCATAGTGGCGCTAAGTGCCAGAGCTGTGGTAGTTAATAGTTTCAGGGTATTTTTAAACATCGTTCATACTCCATTTTTTTATTGTTGTGTGGCCGGTTAATGTGCTGTTTCGCATCCACCGGAACCGATGAAGGTTAAGATTGCGTTCAGGTAGAGTGAATATTGAGCACGTATTGGTTTTTAAAAACATTAAAAAAGTTTAGTTCATAAAGTTCATGGCACTATCGGTCTGTTGTGAATTCTCTCTATGCCCGCGTTGGGTCCGACTATCGAAAGAGGTATAGAGGTATGCCGATCACGAGGGAGGGATGACGCAGATATTGGCTGCTGTCAGCCGTGGTATCCTGCCGGGTTGATGATTTGATTAACATGTCTGGCAATATCACCGAGCGGATAATCGCCCGGCCGTGACAAATAGCACCGTTGAACGTGCCGCCAGACTGCTGAACGGTAAGGTCTGCTGGTTTTTTGTGACTGGCAAACTCTATGTTGTGAGTGTTGGTCTTGGCAGCGCGCGACTAAGGGCAGAGAAAGTGGGGGCTCGTGCACTGGCAGGGTTTGCATGCTGTGATCGAGCAGGGGTTAGTGGGTTAATGAATGTGCGGGACTAAATGATGAGAGCACTACCACAGTATTATTCAGTCAAAAGATGATTTCAGTGGCAGTGCACAATATTTATCAACGTAACCAGCGGGACGCTTTATTGTCTGAATTATTCACAGATGAGCCCCGAGATAATGGGGTTACCAAACAGTAGAGGGCAGGCTCGCAAATGACACTTGTGGTTCTGTTCCCGGGTATAATACCGGTCACTGATGATGAGAGTGGTAGATATTGAAGTTGTATCGCATGAAAACAAGGGCGTGGTATGGGCAGATTAATAACTAACGGTAAGATTGTAGTCATGGGCGTCTCCGGCGCGGGCAAAACAAAAGTCGGTCAGGCGCTGGCCGAGGTTTTGCGGGTTCCCTTCCATGACGCTGATGACTTTCACAGCAAAGCCAATGTTGAAAAAATGTCCCAGGGTATTCCCCTGACTGATCAGGACAGGATTGAGTGGTTGGCTGATCTGGCCAACTTGCTGCAGCGTTCGCAAGGAGGGGTACTGGCATGTTCGGCCTTGAAGGCAGCTTATCGCCAGCGCCTGAAACGCGATAATCCTGACATAGTGTTCATTTATCTTCAGGGCGATTTTGCGACCATTTTGGCGCGCATCAAGCAGCGGCAGTCTCACTATTTCAAAGGTGAAGCAATGCTGCAAAATCAGTTTGAGGTACTTGAACCGCCGACTGAGAAAGAAGCTCTGGTGATCAATATCAATCAGTCATTTGAACAAGTGCTTGCCGAATGTCTGACGGCTCTCAATCTACAGCCCTGTTAACTTTTCCATTCTGTGCTGGTTTTCAGAGATCATTCCAAATCGATTTATGGAACAGGGCTTCAGTGCATGGACATCCATGTATTCATTATGCCGACATGAGGGTTGGAATGGTCGACGTTTTTGAGATTACCGTTTGCTGCGATATCGTCGCTCTGGCCGACCGACCGTGCCATAGTTAATGTCTGCGATCAATTCATCGCTGCTGACCAAGTGTTCAAGGTAACGGCGTGCCGTGGTTCGGCTGGCTCCGATTAACTGACCTACGTCTTCAGCGTTCAGGTCCTGCTGGTTTTTGAAGACATCACGTACTTTTTCCAGTGTCAGAGAGTCGATGCCTTTAGGCAGGGTATCGGGTAAACGGGCTGGTTGATCATGACCACTTAATCCACGATTGAGCAGATTATCCAGTTCGTTCTGATCAATTGAACCAATTTGATGTATTTGTTGATGGTGCCGGGCATATCGCTGCAATGCTTCTTTAAGACGCTCGAATACCAGAGGTTTCAGGATATAGTCAAAAACGCCGCCATGCAGGGCTGATTTAAGGGTATCGATGTCTTTGGCTGCAGTAATCAGAATAACGTCCGTTGCCAGGCTGTCCTTACGTAACTGTTTCAGTAAATCGAGTCCGGAGCCTGAGGGAAAATAGATATCCAGCATCAGCAGATCCGGTTTCATAACATCGATCAGGTCTTTGGCATCTTCCAGACTGTGAGCGATACCGATCAGGTCGAAGCCTTCGACTTTGTTCACAAATCGTCGTTGTATTTCCGCAATCTGCGGGTCGTCTTCCACGACCAGTGTTCGAATCAAACTCATGCATTTACACCTGGATATGCTTCGGAATATATATGCAGAACCGGCTGCCACCTATTTCTGCATTCTCGATACTGATCGTGCCATGCAGTTGCATTACAAACTGCCTGACCAGATGGAGTCCGTAACCGTGGCCGATCTCTATCTTGCTGGATGTTCCCTTTTCAAAGATAGCCTGCTTTTGGTGGTCAGACAGTCCTGGCCCCTGATCTTCAACTTCAAATACCAGATCATGGCCAAGATCGGTCATCGATAAGGCGATTTTACCGCCATTGCCGCGTGTACGCAGAGTGGCTTCAAGCGCATTATCGATAATATTGCCAAGAATACTGACGATTTTTTCCCTGGGAATTGCGGCGGGGACATCGACCATGCGACTGTTTTCGTCGATTTCCATGACCAAGCCAAGCTCTCTGGCCCGATTGTATTTTCCCAGAATGCAGCCGGCGATGACAGGGTCGGGGACATTTTCCAACAACATCTGAATGAGCTGCTGGTGATCGTGCGTTTCCTGACCAATCAGTTTCAGGGCATCTTCTATGGCACCGATTTCTATCAGTCCGGCAATGGTATGCAGTTTGTTGGAGTACTCATGTGCCTGACTGCGCAGGGTTTCGGCGTATTGCTGTATCCGGGTCAGCTGGGCACTGACAAAATCGAGTTCGTCTTTGCGTCGGAAGCTTGAGACCACACCGAATACTTTGCCTTCTGCAGATAACAAGGGCAGACGGTTGACGACGAGTGTCAGCGGACCCGTTCGAACTTCCTGGTCATATTGAGGAATACCGGTTTTCAATACTTCCAGCATGTAACTACCCGACAGCACTGCTCCGATGGGCTGCCCTAATAACTTGCTATCAGGGTCGAGCTGTAGGGTGCTCATGGCCGCTCGATTAAAAGTGGTAATTTTGCCGTTGATGTCAATGGCGATAATGCCTTCGCGAATCGATTCCAAGGTGGCATCACGCTCTTTATAGAGGTGTGCAATTTCCACTGGCTCCAGTCCCAGAATCGCTTGTTTAAAATGCCGTGCGAACACAATGGCAATGGTTACACTGAGCAGCAGGCTCAGAATAATCACGGCCAAAATAGTGTTACGGTAAGCCGCAACAGTATCAAAAACAGTATTCAGCAGCAGACCGACAGAGACGATACCAATGATATTTTCACCGTGGCTATCGTAGATCGGGGTTTTGCCGCGCATGGTAGCACCAAGACTGCCATCAGCCCGTACGATCATGTCGTGACCAAAACTGAGAGCCTGGGCATTATCGTCCTGATCGTCATCCAGCATGGATTTACCCACCCTGTCTGGTGTCGGGTGGGCGAGGCGAATACCGTTTTTGTTGCCGATTACGACAAACCAGGCTTGAGTTTCATCAGCAACCCGCTGTGCCACAGGCACCAGGGTTGCGGAATCCTGCTGTTCAACGGCACGAATGATTTCCGGCATGGCGGCAACGGTTTTGGCGATGTACAGAGCCCGCTGCCCCATTTGTTCTTCTAGGGCGGAACTCAGATATAAAACGGTAAAACCGCCAATCAGTCCGGTTTGCAGAAACGCTGTGGCACCGAGCATGATAATCATCTGGCTTTGCAGCTTAAGTTGCTTAAAACGTTGACTGACAACCATGAACATCAGTGAATGGTCTCCTGCTGAGTAATTCTGTACGCCATTGATTGTTCTACTTGTATAGGCGGAAATTGTCGGGCCAATATATATGCTTAAGTATGATGTGCAAAGTGTCTGCTGACGAGGGCCCGACTACCGGGGGGATCTTTGTTTGCGGACACTTGTGGTTTTGAATGTCGGCGGCGGATTTATCTGCTGTCCGGGTCTGTATTGTTGTCCCATTTTGGGAGCTGCCAGACTGACAGGGATAATCGTTTTCTAGCTCATTATCGAAATGGGTGATGCGGCCATTGGCGACCACCCAGAACTGATCCATGGTATTGCGCAACAGATAATAGCCATGGGACATCACGACCGCAGTGCCCTGGAATGACTGCAATGCTATCGCTGCATATCCAGATCGAGGTGGTTGGCAGATTCATTGAGTCACAGCAGGTTCAGCCGATAATAGGAAGCGTTTAGCCAGACTTAGGTGTGTATCAGGCGTGAGATGGCAAAAATGCCCCAGGGGGTGAATCACCCGCGCGTAATGCTTCCAATTGATGCCGGACGAAATAACCAACTGCAAGGTTCTGTCCACAGTCTTCATCGCCATTGGTTTTCTGGGCACATGGGTCAGAAATTTACTCAGAGTGAATATATCTCCATGGTGGTTGGCGGCACCAATGCTGATGATTTTTTGATCTGGTGACGGTGTTTTTGGGTCTAGGACTCCGGCATGCCAATGTGTTGTGATCTGATACCATCGCCTATCATCAGAATAACATCGCTCTTCGATCCATGAAGGTGATTTGGAAAATACCCTTTAGTTCTGTTGCAAGTGTTGTCGTAATGCTCATTTTTTTCTCATCTGCCAGACTCCTGTAAATAAAATATCTGAATGCATAATATCGATTTCCGTTGGTTATAGGTTTCTTTATTGTCTGTTAGGTTGTTAGTGGTTTTTTGCTATTGAGATATTAATGGTCTGTTTGTAAGTGGTTTATGTATAGGTGTCAGTGACTTTGGAAAGTTTTTCATAATATTTCGGTGCTCGAAAACTGTGTCGGATATGCGTTTCAGGCTATTGATAACAAGAAAATGATTCGATAATTTTTTTCAAAGTGTCAGAAACGTATGGGAATTTTTTCATTATGACTTGTTGTTTTTTTTGGTTTTTAAAAAGGCAATAAAAAAACTGACTTAATTCGTTTTTTGATTTTTTTGAAACATGAAAATCATCAATATTTTTGGTTGTTATGAATAGACAAAGAATAAATTGATATGACATTTAGTTATCGTGCGCTTGTCAAAACAATAGGGTTTAACCGTAATTTTTCAGTGGTGGTACTAAAGTATGATGTCAAATTTGCCGTTGAAGATTTGTAATCTAGCTAAAGATTCATTGCTGAGAAGTACAAAGGAATTGATCGAATGCTGGGCCTTAATGAAGTCGGTTTTGAACTGGGAGCTCGAAAGTTTTTTCTATCAGATAGTTCTTTTATCAATAGTGTTGATGCACAAGGATTGGACACGCTTCATAAAAATGGAGCGCAGTCTTTTTATGTTGCGGACAGCGAAAGCAATCTGGAATTAGGCATAAATGCAATCGAATCTGCATTGAAAAGAAGTACTCTTGAAAACAGACAGATTAATGCGCTAATTTTGTGCCACACCTCGCCCATTAATACATTACCCGTTCCCTATTCACTCGTTTCGGAGCTGGCGCAGAAAACATCCTTATCCCATTGTTTTGTAACTACCATTACCCAGCAGCAATGTGTCTCATCTCTTTATGGCCTGAAACTCGCAACCGGTTTGTTCAAAACGCATCCGCATTGGGAGGGTGCTATTATCTGTTGTATCGACAAAATTCTGAATGAAGAATATCGGTTAATCGGAGATGCGGGAGTTCATTCTGATGCAGCATCAGCGATTGTTGTTGAGCCTGAAAGTCCGGCGACAGTCGTTGCCATTGAAACCATGACCAATAGTCATATTGCAAAATCGATTCATGCCAGCGACTTGTTTATTAATGATCCACACTATGTTTGGGCGCTGGTATCACTGATCCGGAAAACACTGAAAAAATCGGGTGTTAAGGCCGATCAGCTTCAGTCTGTATTGCCTCATAATGTTAACCTGGCGGTCTGGAAGCAGGTCATGATGTCGTTGAAGCTGTCAGAGACTATTTTATTCAAAGAGAATTTTTCACAGTCAGGCCATGCATTTGGTTCGGATACTGCAATTAATATTGCAACGTCCGGTATGTTGAAGAAATCAGGTTATCACTTGATTGTCAGCTGTGGTATTGGCGGCTGTTACGGTGCCATCCTGGTGGAAAATAAAACTGATTATGGTGTGCAAAGGTTCGCTGTACCAGACCCATAAATTCTAAAGTTACATATTCATAGGACAATTTTTTAGGTGCGATAAATATCGTGCTATGGGTTTCGTATTCTCAAGAATAAGTTCAGTTTAAGTTGACTCTGGAGCTGTAAGTGGAAGCTGATGTTTTAAAACTGCCAGGCACACAAATGCCGTATGTGGAAACCTATCCGGTAACTACCGAAAATTGCCGTCCTTTGGCTGATTGGTTGCTAAGTAAACATGTTGCGCGTTGGATGGATTATGGCAATGGCAAGCAGGACATTAGCGAACTGCAATTATCTATGATTCTGATTAGTCAGAGAAACTATGCCAGGCTTTTTCGGATTCCAGGTGAGAGTGAACCTTTGGGCATTTTTTGCCTTAACTCTGTTGATAACGCCATGAATCATGCAGAAGTATGGGCCGCTCGAAACCACCTCAACCGTCAGCGCCGAAGTGGGAGTTATCGCCACGCGACAGCCTCGGCGGCTGTTCAGATACTGGCCGATGGGTTTCTGGATTTAAATTTGAAAGTGATCAGTTCCTGGGCGGTTGAATGCAATCGGAATTCCATTCAATTGCACGATGCTGTTGGCATGCGCCAAACCGGCATTCTTCGCAAAAGGCATGTGATAGATGGCAAAAGGTATAACCGGATTTGTTATGACATAACGCTCGAGGAATTTGGCGAACGGTATCCGGATGTCGTTTCCGGCAAAAAAAATACTTATCGAAATTCATACCGGAACCAAACACAATAAGGGAGTTAGCCATGCAGGCAACAATCAATTCAGGGCTCGTTGATGCCACCTATCATTTACCTGGGCCGAGGTTGGATATCTGTGATTGGGGGCCGGAAAACCGTGTTGATGCACAGCGCATTGAGCGGTTGCTGGAAAATGGTTGTCGCTATTTCCACGATGGTTCTGACTATTCAGATTCGGAGTTGATCATTAGGGCCATTGAAGAGTTGGTTGCTCATGGTCACGACGTTTCCAGCTGTCGCTATCTGATTCATGCTCATACTCAGCCTTTCAGTATGCCCGCTCCTCCAGAATCGATTCTATCCAATATCATTGGTCAGTTCTCGATGAATATCGACGCCTGTTTTTCAACCAGCCAACTGGCCTGCGCATCCATTATCTGCGCCATCGACTGGGCAACCAAACTTTTGGCAATGCATTCCGAAGAAACTCAGGCGCTGGTCGTTACGGCTGATCGGGTTTTTGGAAAAGCCAAATATCGTGTTCGTCAGGATGGCGGTATACAGAGTGATGGTGCATCTGCGCTGTTACTGAGTAATAAACATTACCGATATCTAATCAAGCGCATCGACTTCAAACATTTTCCTACCGTGCATGAAGGGCCGGAGATCAAAGCCAACGATGAATTGGTGGGTCGTTATACCTGGTTACACAGCAAACAGCTGTTTCTGGAGCATCAGGACCGAATGGGTATTCAACTATCGGACTACGGTGCCATTTTACCTATTAACGCGGATCGGCATTACTGGCACCTTATCGCCAAATCCCTGAAGGTGCCCGATGAATTGTTTTTCACCCGAAATATTGGTGAAAGAGGGCATGCCTGCTGTGCCGACTTTGCGATTAATCTGGTTGATTACGGTTTTGAATGTTTGGAAAAAGGGCAACTGATCAGTGCCTGTGGCCAATCGAATATTGGTTCACACGGTGTCATTAGTCTGCTTCCTCCTGAACAGGGAGGGAGTTCGTGATGAAAACCAAGCTTACGATCAGTGCATTAAGTTGCTTCACTCCGGATATTAAAACGCATACCAACAGCCTGGGCAGTGTACAACATCGTAGTTACGGCCATATGTTGGATAAGGCCGGTCATCAATCGCGTCCTTCTCATGTGCCACGAGGTGTCACCACTATCCGTTGTGACGAATACCGTACGCCGACGGCGGAAACTGAAACACGAGTCGGTGATTTGGCGTCATTTGCCGTGCAACACTGTCTGCAAAACTACCCGAACGGAAAAAACATCAAACATCTTTTTCATACCCAATGCACTCTGGACCAGCGGATAACTGCTTCAAGTTGCTTGCAGTTGGTTCATGAACACTTTGCACCGAAACAAGCGGGTTATGAGTGTTTTGATGTTATCAGTCCGGTCACCATCGGGCAGCTGGCAACGGCCGGTTTGCCCACTGTTTTTCGTCTGGCTGACAGCGTACAGCATGAAGGGCAGATCTGCATTTCTGCCAGTGATAAATGGATTGCACCGATTGCCCGGTACTTTCCCAATTTGGTGACGTACGCTGATGCCGGTGCGGCGTGTATTGCCGGTCACTCCGATCATGTTCTGGAACCCATTGCCACCATTGAAGCGGTACAGCTGTTATGTCGCCCGCCAGGGAGGGATCTCTGGCAGACCTCGGCTGAAACACAAGCTGAATTTATTGTGGACTTGGTTACTGCTTGTCTTGATCGACTCTCCAAAGAGATGGGAGGGTTGAGTAACGATATCAAACTGATCGGCGATCACTACGTGCCTTTAGTCGAACAAAACATCGCCGCAAAAAGTGGTTTTCCGTTGCTCAGGCAACCAGAAGAAAGTGCTTCACATTGGTCATCTGCGTCGATGTTGTACAGCTTGTCCCGTGCGGTTGAATACGCCGTCGAAACCAAAACTCCACAGAGGATAGCGATTTGGACAGCAAGTCCATCAGGTCATGCAGGCGTCGTTCTGGTCCGATGTTCTGACATGGCAAGGAAGACGGAATCCGGCTGGACACACGCACAATAATAAGAGGAATGAAGATGAAACATTTATTGGTGTTAGCTCAGGGAACTCCACGAACATTTATCAATGTTCATGGTAAATCGGTATTTGAAAATCTGCCTTTCCCGGTCATTGTTCTGTGTGAGCGGCGTAAAGCTATTCACTACGAAGGTCTGACAACGGCAACGGCTCCCATTATTGTTGAATCCATCCGATTCCGCGATAAAGAAGCGGTTGCCAGGACAGCCGCACAGTGGCATGAGCAAGTTGGCCTCAGTGGTGTCGTGGCGGTCGACGAACGTACGGTGGAATTTGCAGCTGAACTGCGTAAGTCGTTGAATCTGGGGGGCATGATGCCGAACATTGCCGAACGTTTTCGCAATAAAGTGGTCATGAAACAGTGCCTTAAACCGACGAATCTGCGTTTACCCGAATACGTTGATTGCGACGATCGTCAGCAGGTTGAGACGTTGCTGTCAAAACATCGGAAAATCATCATCAAACCGGTCGATGGTTCTGGTTCAAAATCGGTTACTGAGATTAATAGTTCTGACGATCTGGCAGACTGGTATACGCGCACTCGCGATGTGAGCGGTTATGAAGCGGAAGAATTTATTGAGGGCACGCTTTATCACATTAATGCCATTGTGCGTGATGGCGAAATCCTACTCAGTGCCGTAGCACCTTACATCCCCAACGCAGCCAATATCGATTTCACCTCTGGCAAACCGATGATCAGCGTGCTTGAGCTGGACGGCAGCGTGAAAGAAAAAATGGATCGTTATTCCGAGCAGGTGATCCAGACGCTTGGCATAAAAAACGGCATCACTCACATGGAATGTTTTTTAACGCCCGAAGAAGATGTGGTTTTTTGTGAGATCGCTGCCCGGCAGGCTGGTGGTGGTTTGATACTCATGATCGAAGCCCAATACCAGGTCAATTATGTTGAAGCGATGATGTTGATTGAAGCCGGTTTTGGTGAACAGGTCGTTGTGGCAACACCGGCGGCTAACCTGATGGCACTGATCGGTTTTCGCCAATGCCAATTTGGCATTGTAAAAGCTGCGCCCGATAAGAGCATGTTCGCGGAGCAATGGATCCGCTATCAGGAATTACCGGCGCTCGAAGGCACCATGATCACACCCTCCTCACATTGCACGGATTACGTTGGCCTTCTGGTCTTTGAATCCGAAAACCTCGGTGAATTTAACCTGCGCAGCCAGGAACTGAACGAGCGATTCAATCGTCATTTTGATGTCGCTCCGGCTTAAATAATTGCCAACCAAACTAACAATAGATGATCAGGAGAATCTTGTTATGACCGTTGAAGTGACAACACAAACAACTGATGCACAACTGACCAGCAGGACGGCTGCTTTGGTTATCGACTTACTGAAACTGAACATACCGGCCAGCAGTATTACCGAAGAAACAAACCTGTATGAACTGGGTCTTGATTCACTGACGATCACCGACTTGCTGTTGTCGCTGGAAAATGAGCTGGATATCACGGTTGATGTTGAAGATTTGTCCGAAGAATTGTTTTCAAGCTTTGGCAACCTAATGGCATTTGTCAGGAGCAAAACGGATGAACGAGGCTGAACCCCGATTGACATTGGTCAACACCGGTTCCGTCATTCCCAGGGAAATATCAACGCTCCAGGATTGGCAGCAGCGCTGTCAGTCCGAGTGGCAGGATTGTGCAGTGGATTTGGGGGCCAGCCTGATGAATTTTTTTCATTCACAGACCGGGTTTGACCCTCAGCAATTATCAACTTACGCACCGGAAACCAGATGGCAACATCGGTTCCGGGAATCCGACCAATCTATTGCGGATATGGCTGTCGGTGCCCTACAGCAACTACGTTCAGAACGGCCGTCCGAGAACATGGTGTGTGCCCTGATGCTGTTGTGCACCAACGCATTTGATGACAGTCAACTGTATCGATCTATCGTAACACAGATGGCTGCCGAAACCGGCAACGCCGATCAAAACCATTTTGCGGTTTCTCAAATGCAGGGCGCAGCGTTAGGTACTTCGCTGGACATCATAAAGGCTATGGTTCCGGATGCCGGGCAAAGTGCGTTGCTCGTTGCAAGTGAGCGCTGGATGTTGCCGTTTTCGCGTTTTATGCCGTCTTCACCGCCGCTGGCTGACGGGGCCGTTGCTCTTTGGTTTGAACAGCAAAGCCAGCCTGATGGCTTGGTTTTGCTTGGGCAATACCAGAGCCAGAAAGCTTCTTTTGTTGAACAGGGGCCGGTGGCCATTGCCGGCAATGTTCAGGTGAATCTGCGCCGCGATGTTGCGCCGATTGCAGAATATTCCACTAAAGCGGTGCATTCAGAACTGTCGTTTGCGATTGACAACATGACGAGCGCCGTCAGCGAAGCTATTGCCGCCTGTCTGGATCAACTGCGTCTGACTACCGATGACATTGATCTTTGGCTGCCATCCGGACTCGATGCTGAAGTGGATGAGCAGGTGCTGCAACAACTGACAGATAAAGCCTGTTACGACCGTAACAGACTACCAGATGACGGTGGTTATCTGTGTGCTGCATCGACACCCCTGATTTTGAGTCATGTACTTAATGATTGGCGACAGGGGAAGATAAAAAACAATACATACCTTTTAAGCTGGGGGTTGTCCTGGAGCGGCTGTGTCTGTGTCCAGGTCTGGCAAACTCAAGGAAATCCTTTATGCAACTGAAAACTTCAGGTGTCACCGCTGAATCCGAAACAGACGAGCACCCACCTGCGAAACCCGCTCCTCAAAAAACACTGCTGACTCTGGCTGGAAAAATGATAATTGTTCAGCTGGCACCACTGATTGCCAGTCTGATTGTGGCAAGATTAATTGCAACAGCTGGTGGACTGGAATTTTCCGCTTATTCACTGGTGAACTCTATCAACCTGACCGTTTTTATCGTTATCTCTGGCATTTTGCAGGCGATTTATGTGTTGGGTGGCGACGCGATTGGCAAGAACGATCCGGCGTATTATCACCATGTTATTTCCGCCGGATTAAAAATGGCGATTGTGGCTGCCATCGTGGCAACCATTTTCAGTGCGCTGATTGGACCTGTACTGAAAGGCTTGAATTATGATGTTGCTTTTGCCCGTTACAGTCACTTTTTTGCACTGGCGTCCTGTCTCGGCATCATTCCCACGATTCTGCTGGTTGCTTTCCGCATACACGCCTCGCTAAACCAGCGAGCTGGAATTGCGTCTGCCATTTATATGATTGGCGCGCTGTTTACTATTGTTGTCAGCTTGGCTTTTTCCAGCCGTTTCGATAGCGCGCTGTGGATTACCCTGTTTATCATCACTGTTGTTGCCGCATCTCAATGGTTAATGCTGGTACTCGCATTGGCGTCACTTTATGTTTTTCCGGAACTGCGGTTGTCCGGACAGGCTTCATCAAAAGATGTCAAACGAAGAACGCTGTCCATTCTTTATGCCATCGGTTGGCCAATCGGTGTGGTGGTGTTTCTGGATGCCTTTGCGCCGTTGTTCAGCTCACTGTTTGTCGGGCGGCTTGCCATAGATGCGATGCCGGTACACTCGGTTGTCTCTTTATGGGCAGTGGTTGTTTCTATTATTCCCCTTGGGCTGTCCCAGTCGGTTGTACAGCATATTTCTGTTCTCAATGCACAAGCACAATTTGCAGCACGCAACCAGATCGCCCTGCTTGCTATGTTGCTGACGGCGGGTTATGGCGTTGTGGTGTATCTGGTATTTCTGTTATGGCCCGTTGAAATTGGCCAGCTGTTGCTGGGCGTATCCGATGAAGATTCACAGCGATTGTTGGCAGAACTGATGCCGCTGGGTGGCATTTTTCTGGCCTTCCAGAGCGTCATTATTATGGCCGCGGCCATTCTGCGCGGTATCGGGCAAACCAAAGCACCCATGTTCCAGGCCATTGTCGGGTATCTGTTCATTGCATCGGGCATGCAGGTGTTGCTCGGTTATGTGTTGAAACTCGGTGTTCAGGGTATCTGGTGGGGAATGATCACCGGTTACGTTGTTACGGCCATCATTATTTCCCTGCGCTGTATGCGCGAACTCAAACCTACTCGAAACACTACCAACTTCTAGTTCAAGGAGAATAACAATGCAAAAGTTAGATTTGACTGACGCTGTTTATGAAATGCACGCCACCGATTGTGACTTTGCCTGCAGCCAATTGGAAGATGTTCGCTTGTCTGGCAGCACGCTGATGGAGGTCAGTTTTTCAGACAGCCGGTTTTCGCAGGTTTTGTTCGACCAAAGCCAGTTCGACAACACCAGTTGGGTTGACGTCAGCATTAAAAACAGCCGCTACGACGGGATGACCATTGAAGGCATTTCGGTACTGGAGTTGTTGGAAGTCTATCGTCAGAAAACCAGTGGTGTTGAGTCGTGAACGTAGATACCGATGCCATTCTAAGGCAAATAAAAGACAGCGACCCCGAACACTTCAACCGTTTGGAAGCGTATCGGATCGCCATGCATGAATGGGCGTTGCAAGCGGACATGACCGGAGAAATACCAGAGGAAATCTGGTCGGTAACCCCGGTGGATCTATTGAATCGAATCAATATCCCGGTTGCTTACGGTGGTGTGAAAATGACGGAAACAGCTCTGCAAAGGGCTGTGCTGTTTGAGCGTATTGGTGAAATTTGCCCGAGCCTGCCCATCAGTATGCCGGGCCCGGGTTTGTCGATGCCGCCGGTATTGCACCTGGGAACAGAAGAGCAGAAGCGTGCTTACCTGCAACGCTTTATAGATCGCGATGTTCCTGTCTGGGGTGCGTTTGCCATCACTGAGCCCGACTGCGGTTCGGACGCCACTGCCCTGAAAGCAACCGCCACTCAGGATGGTGATGATTACATTCTCAACGGCGAAAAGTGTTTTATCACGAATGGTGCGAGAGCTGAAGTGGTGGTGGTTTTCGCCAATGCTTATCCGTCGAAAGGGCGCTTTGGTATCCGGGCGTATGTCGTGCCGGCAAACACGCCAGGCTTCAAGGTTAACCGTTGCGAGGACATGCTCGGTTTAAGGTCGAGTCAGTTAACACATCTGTCCTTTACCGAGTGTCGCGTACCTAAAGAATACATGCTGGGTCATAACGGTAAACGCGGTCCACTGATCGACGCTTTCACAGGTGCTCAGCACTCCTGGGATTTTATGCGCCCGGTGTTATCTTCGGTCATTAACGGCAGTTGTATCGGAATTATCCGATACACGCGCAATCTACTGCAGACAAATCAGGTTGAACTGACTATCGCCGAGCGTGAAGCGGTAGCACATCGGCTTGATGTCTTTACTGCCCGTTGTCAGTCTTCGCGGCTGATGTCGTTGCGTGCTGCTCATAGCTACGATCAGCAGCAGCGTGCTTCAACCTTTGCTTCCATTGCCAAAGCGTTTGCTTCCACAACAGCTATAGACCTGGCCCATTACCTGACGTGCACTTTTCCGTTTCAGGCAATGCAGAAACATAACCCGATTGAGAAGTTTTATCGCGATGCGAAAGGATTCGACATTTTGGAAGGCACTGGAGACATGCAACGACTGATGATCGCCAAAGCGCAATCGGCTGCGTAAACACAAGAAGGATTCATCATGGAAACTATAACCGCTGATATTCGCTTTGGACCGTCTGTCCAGACAGAACCGTATATTGAGGAGCTACAACGGGTTGCTCACGGTATTGATACAGTCAATCCGGATCACTTAACTGCCGCGGGTGTGCAGCAAGCCGTGAAAACGATCCGCTCACTGGATATTGCAGAAGCCGGGGCATTGACCGATACCTTTCAGGAACAAATCAATCTGATGTACCAGGCGGCAAAGCAGCTGGCCATTGCCAACAGTGATGCTGCTCTGCAAGGTCTGAGTGCTACCCCGGCAGAGATGATCGCTGTGCCGATGACTGAAAACATTGCTCTGCGATTTAACCAGAATCATGCGGTGATGCTGTTGGCTGCTCCCGGTAACGAATCCGACATCACCTTGCTGGAAAGGCAAACTTCAACCGGGCAGATGCAGACCCGAACTATACCTTTTAGTGCGGTTACGTCGCTTCTGCCTTCAGCGGTGCAGACACCGGGTTTTGTTTTTCATCGGCTGTTGTTTATACCTTCAGATACGTTCGAGGCAACTGTCACACATACACTGGTAGCTGAACAATGGCAGCAGTTTAAAACGTTGATGCTGGGTTTGTACGGTGGTTTGTTGGTGGGTGTCTGCCAAAAAATGACGGAATCTGCATATCAGTATGCACGTGAGCGGCAATCATCCGGCAAACCCATTTACCAGCACCAGGCGGTTGCGCTGCGCCTTGCGGATATTACGCTGCACCAGGAAGCGCTCACCCTGTATCTGGATTTTCTGTTCGATCAGGAAATAGCAGCTGCAGACACAATAGTACCCGTTCTGGATTATCTGGATGAGCTGACATTTAAACTCTCCAGAGATGCTCTGCAAACTGCTGCTGGTCACGGTTTTGTGGAAGGATTGCCGTTCAGCCGTTTGTTTGAACAGGTTAAAACATTGATGGGGCAACTGCATCTCTGGGCTTCGGTTGATTCAGATTCTAAGGAGGCCGTATGAAACCTGCGACTCTGTTACATCATCTGGTGAGCCATCGCAGTGAGGTGGCGCCCGATGCAATTGCATTGCGCCACAAACAACAGGTGATGACATATGCCGAACTTCACCAATCTGTGAAGGAATTTTCTGATGCACTTCTGGCATGTGGTGCTGTTCGCTCTGCACGGGTTGGTATTTATCTGTCCAAATGTTTTGAATACGTTATCGCTGCGTTTGGTTCGGCTATGGCCGGCTGTGTCTTCGTGCCGATCAATCCGGCGCTGAAGGCCTCACAACTGAAACACATATTGAATGACTGCAATGTGGAGGTTCTGATTACCTCGCCGGAGCGTTACCTGTCGATCGAATCCACGCTCAACGAATGCCCGGATTTAAGAACCGTGGTGTTCAAGCAGGGGATGACCGTATCATCTCAGACTGAGCCCGCATACATGCTCCGGCAATGGGACGAATTTATTCCGGCACCGGCCAGTACCGAGGCCGTGAATATCATTGATCAGGATATTGCAGCCATCTTTTATACCTCTGGCAGTACCGGCTTACCAAAAGGGGTGGTTGTCAGCCATCGCAATCTGGTTTCGGGTGCCGCCAGTGTTGCTGAATATCTTCAGCAACGGGCAGATGACGTTTTGATAGCGGCTCTACCGTTTTCATTCGACGCTGGCTTTTCACAATTAACCACTGCCTTTACTGCAGGGGCGACGGTTGTTCTGTACGAATACACCACCGCTAAAGAAGCCTTGAAAGTAATTGCGGCGGAAGGTGTGACAGGCATGACAGCAGTACCACCGTTGTGGATTCAGTTAATTGAACACCCCTGGTCAGAAGCAATTGCT
Source organism: Gynuella sp. (assembly GCF_050297175.1). Classification (NCBI taxonomy): domain Bacteria; kingdom Pseudomonadati; phylum Pseudomonadota; class Gammaproteobacteria; order Oceanospirillales; family Saccharospirillaceae; genus Gynuella; species Gynuella sp. Next base: position 59,830 of record NZ_JBNKSF010000026.1, read on the forward strand.
GAAAGCTTGCGTTACTTCGCTAACACTGGTGGCGCCATGCCTCGCAGTGTTCTGGATGTGTTGCAGAAAAAAGCACCCAAAGCACGTCCTTATCTGATGTATGGATTGACCGAAGCCTTTCGCTCAACGTATCTCGACCCCGAGCAGGTGTCCGCCAGACCCAATTCCATTGGCAAAGCCATTCCCAATCAGGAAATCATGGTACTGCGACCGGATCTGACTCCCTGTGCGCCCGGTGAGCATGGTGAGTTGGTGCATCGTGGTTCAACTGTCAGTCTGGGTTACTGGAATGCGCCTGAGTTAACGGCGAAGCGTTTCCGGCAGATTCCTGTAGCCGGTGGTTGTGTTAGCAACGAGATGGCAGTGTTTTCCGGTGATCTGGTTTACCGGGATGATGAAGGCTATTTGTATTTTGTTGGGCGGAGTGATGAGCTGATCAAATCCTCCGGGTATCGCATCAGTCCGACGGAAGTGGAAGAGGCTGCCTACAGCAGTCACCTGGTTCATGAAGCTGCTGTGTTTGGTGTGCCGGATGAGCGGCTCGGCCAGAAAGTGGTTTTGGTGGTTCACACAAGTTCGGACGATTTTGACGAACGTGCTCTGATTGCCCATATGAGCAAAACCCTGGCGAACTACATGTTACCAAAGACGATTATGGTTGAGACAGATTCCTTACCACGTAACAGTAATAACAAAATCGACCGCAACCTGTTGCGCAATACTTTACTGGAAAACAACACGGAGGTTGTCGACCAATGAGTCAGGTAAACAAGCACAAGACTGCATACGAACACTCTGCGATCTGGCCCAGGAATGAACAGGGTGAATTTACCCTGAATGGTCAGCCTCTCTCACATGTTGTTGCCAGTGTTGGCGGAACGCCCTGTTATCTGTATGACCGTCAGCGAATAGGAAGGCGCATCACACAACTGAAAGCCATGCTGCCTGAACGTTTGTTGCTGCACTACGCTATAAAAGCCAACCCCATGCCTGCGTTGGTTTGTGCATTACAGCCGAGTGTGCAAGGCTTTGATGTAGCTTCGTCCGCTGAGTTGCGAGTTGCGCTGGACAGCGGCATGCACAGCGAGCACATCAGTTTTGCCGGTCCTGGTAAACAATTGGCAGAACTGGAGCAGGCTGTTGCTGCAGGGATACTTATTCATGTTGAGTCGTTCCGCGAAGTTGAATTGCTCGCAGACCTTCGTAAACGCTATCCACTAATACGCGTCAGCGTTCGCGTCAACCTGCCGTTTGAGTTGAAAGCTTCTGGTATGAAAATGTCCGGTGGTTCAAAACAGTTTGGTATCGATGCGGAATATGTACCTGACATGCTGGAACGTATTCAGAAATACGATCTGTCGTTTGAAGGGTTTCATATGTTCGCCGGCTCACAGAATCTGAAGAGTGACGCCATTGTTGAAGTGCAGCGAAAAAGTTACGAGCTGACATTGGAATGGGTTCAGCATTTTGGATTATCGTTGAAATATCTTAATCTCGGTGGTGGCTTTGGCATTCCCTATACGGTGAATGACACATCGCTGGACGTTGAACCCATTGCACGCCAGCTTCATGACATGGACGCTGAACTCAATGTCAGTCATCCCCATGCCAGACTGGTGATTGAACTGGGTCGTTATCTGGTTGGTGAAGCGGGTGTTTATGTCAGTCGTATCATTGATAAAAAAGAATCGCGGGGAAAAAACTTTCTGATTATCGATGGTGGTATGCATCAGCACCTGGCGGCTTCGGGTAATTTTGGTCAGGTGATCAAGCGTAACTATCCTTTGGCCATTAATGCCCGCCACGGTGATGCGAATGAAATCGCCACGGTTGTGGGGCCGTTATGTACACCGTTGGATCAACTCGCGGATAACGCCACTCTTCATACTGCGCAACCAGGTGATCTGGTGGTGGTCTTCCAATCGGGCGCGTATGGTCGAAGTGCCAGTCCGGGTTTGTTTCTGAGTCATCCGGAGGTGAGGGAGGCACTGGTCTAATGCATTCCAATGAAATATCTGAACGGAAACAATAAACCTGAATAAATCGGCGTTTTTAAGAGTATGAAGTGCGCAGAGGATGCTGGTGAGTGCCGGAACGCCGGATGAGTATCCGGCGCGACTGTTGTGATTGTGGTAGCTTCAGGCCTGGTCTTTAGTGAGATCCTGCTGCAAGGTTTCCAGTTCATCGTGAAGGCTCAGCCAGGTTTGTTCCAGGGCTTCGATGTTACTGTCGAGAGATTTTTTTTGTTCCAGTAACTCAATCAGAGTGGCCTTGCGCTCATCACTGTACAGTTCGCTGTCGGCCAGCTGCCGTTCCAGTTCACTATTCTGTTGCTGGTACTGATTCAGTTGTTGTTCCGTTTTCTCAATCTGTTTTTTTATCGGACTTAACTGCCGGCGAATCTCGGCTTCACGGCGTTTGCGCGCTTGTGCATCTGCTGCGGATTTGTTTTCTGTTTTGGTTTCAGTGACCACTTCATTTTTGGGAGTGCCGGACTGGTTGCGATAATAATCTTCCAATTCATTGTCGAAGCTGGTGACTCGACCATTGGCGACAACCCAGAACTGATCCACAGTATTTCTCAACAGATAACGATCGTGGGAAATCAGGACAACCGCCCCTTCAAATGATTGCAGTGCCATGGTCAACGCATGCCGCATTTCCAGATCGAGGTGGTTGGTTGGTTCGTCGAGTAACAGCAGGTTGGGTCGATACCAGGAAACGGTGGCCAGACTCAGCCGGGCCTTTTCTCCACCAGAGAAGTTGGCAATCCGGGCATCGACTTTATCTCCTTGAAAACCAAATCCTCCCAGATAATTTTTCAGCTCCTGCTGATGGGTATCAGGTGCGAGACGACGAAAATGACTGAGAGGCGAATCATCTGCACGCAGTGCCTCCAGCTGATGCTGAGCGAAATAGCCAACGGCGAGATTCTGTCCACGATATTCATCACCACTGATTTTTCTGATCTCGTGGGCCAGAAACTTGATCAATGTGGATTTTCCCGCACCGTTCACACCGAGCAGGCCTATCCGGTCACCGGGACTGATCATCAGGTTTATGTTTTCCAGGATGGGGGTATCCTGATAACCGATGTTCAGGTTATCGATCCTGATCAGAGGGTCGGAGGTTTTGTCTGCTTCACGGAAATGAAAGTTGAACGGACTGTCCATATGCGCCGGTGCAATCAATTCCATACGCTCCAGTTCTTTTACCCTACTCTGGGCCTGACGGGCTTTGCTGGCCTTGGCTTTGAAGCGGGTTACAAAAGACTGGATCTCCTGAATTCGTTGCTGCTGCTTCTCGTATGCTGACTGCTGCTGTAGCAGACGCTGAGCCTTGGTGATTTCATAAGTGTCATAATTGCCGTTATAGAGCTGTAAGGTCTGGGCCTCGAAACTGACAATGTGATCAGCAACGTTATTAATAAATTCTTTATCATGGGATACGAACAACAATGTACCCTGATAAGCATTCAGCCATTTCTCCAGCCATATACAGGCTTCCATATCCAGGTGGTTGGTTGGTTCGTCAAGCAGCAGCAGATCTGATGGAACCATGAGCGCCCGGGCCAGATTCAAACGAATACGCCATCCACCGGAAAATGAATTGACCGGATTGTTGAATTGTTGGGGTTGAAAGCCAAGGCCGGATAGTAATCTTTCAGCCTGACTGGGACATTCGTATCCACGGATGTCGTCGAATGCCGCCAGTGCCCTGGATAGGGTTTGCGGATTCTGGGTCTCATCATGGATAACGGCTTCCAGGCGTCGATATTCGGTGTGTCCATCCAGCACGTAGTCCAGTGCAGATCTGTGACTGTCCGAAATTTCCTGGGCCATATGAGATACACGCCAGACACTTGGAATGGAGCATTCGCCGCTGTCAGCGGTCAGACCATTCAGCAGCAGAGAGAAGAAACTGGACTTTCCGCATCCATTGGCACCAATCAGGGCAATTTTCCAGCCATCGTGAAGTTGTACAGAAGTGTGGTCCAGCAGCCGGGTGGCACCCTGATACATGCTGAGGTCTTTTATATGAATCATGAATTGATTAGCGTATATGATGAGTTTTGGCCGCGGATTTTAGCAGGTTATTCAGCAGGCAGGTATTTCTGCCTGAGGAATTACGCTTTTGTGTGACAGAGGGATATTGTTGAGAGCCAGTATAAATGCATCCTGCGCTGGGAAATCTCTTAAACGGCCAGTGAGGTATGTGAGCGGAGCTGGCCATTCTGACGGTTGGCAAGAGCATAGCGCTAATGATATTTCAATGGGAGTAGTCATCTATGTCCGGAAACAAGCAGGAACAGGCCTGGCAAGATATTTGTGCAATGTATCAGCAGGATAGTGTGGCTGAACGCTTGCTGCAATGGCAGGATCAGCGAGATCTGGATGTGGTGCGTATCTTATTGGCTTTGTGGTTTTACACACATCAACAGGAAGTGAGCTCTCTTACTGATGACGCCCGCCAGCTTTACCAGGCAGTCATTAAACCCTGGCGAAGGATTCGTACAGGTGTACGTGAGATGTCGGCATTTAAAGGGTTTTATCATCGGCTGCTACAACTGGAATTACAGTTGGAACGGGCGTATTTCGATGAGCTATGGCGTGTGGTATCGGTAGCTCCGAGTAGTGGGCCAGAATCATCGTTGTCGTTGTTGTTGGACAAGTTGGGGGGCGGTGATGTGCTCTCAGAAGCAGAGTTGGAGTGGTTGATTCAGCTGGGACATGACGTCAATGAAAAAGAGGGCTGAATAGCCCTCTTTAATGGAATGAAAACCTTATGCGTCTTCTTCAGGATTGAACAGACTGCGATTTTCACCAACTTCCGGTACGGTAGTCACTACTTCTGGAGTAGGCTCCTGAGGAATAGGAGTTGAGACTGGCTCTACTGCTTCTGGTTTAACCGCTTCTTTTTTTACAGGTGCTTTTTTAACAGCAGCCTTTTTAGCGGGTGCTTTCTTGGCGACTGCTTTTTTCGCGGCGGGTTTCTTGGCAACAGCCTTTTTAGTTGCTGTTTTGGTCGCTTTGGCTGCTTTGGCTTTTTTGGGTGCCGCGGTTTTCGCTGCAGGTGCTGCTACGCTGCTTTTGGGGGCTTTAGCGGCCGTTGGTTTTGCCTTGGTCTTCGCTTTTGCCTTTACTCTGCTCTTTTTAGCTTTGGCTTTTTCTGCGACGGCTTTTTTCTTATTGAACTCTTTGACTGCGTTATCAACCACTTTCTTCAGGGCATTCTCTTCTTTTGCCTGATTTGCAAGTGCGCTTAACTCTTCTTTCGCGGTAGCCAGAGCTGCTTTGGCGGCAGAGGCTGCAGCAGATGCTGCCTGTTTTTGTTCAACGGCTTTAGCTTTGGCGGCAGAGGATTTGGCTTTAGCTGCTTTTTGAGTAGCTGTTACTGCTTTTTTAGTGGCAGCGTCGGCAGCCTTTTTCGCTTTCTGGAAAGCTTTTTCTGCGTCAGCAACCAAGCCTGCTTTTGCTTTTTCCAGTTGAGCTTGCAATTTGGAGATTTCTGCTTCCAGCTTCTCAACAGGGGAAACCGCTGCGCTTTTCGGCTTTGCTACAGCAGCTTTTTTAGGCTTTGCTACAACAGCTTTTTTAGCAGCAACTTTTTTGGCAGTGGCTGTTTTCTTTACGGGGGTTTTTTTTACGGCTTTTTTAGGCGCCGCTACTTTTTTCTTGGCGGGCGCTTTTTTCTTAGCTGCTGGCATTAGGAGTTACCTCATTAGTTAAACTGCTACTTTCATTATAGAGTCTGTTTTAGGCAGATTTATTGATTAAAGTGAATCAGAATTGACCGCTAAACAGGATGTGCAATGAATAGCCAGTCGCAATTAAAGTGTCAATGGTTTTTTTGGGTTTGTACTGAAAAAAACCTAAATATTCAGGCGAATATGATTAAAGTCATCCACTTTGATCCGGAATGTGATCTTCCAGCCATTGCATTAATGGTGACCATTCTTTTTCATCTGATTTTTGCCGGTTTTTCAAATCATGGATTCCCACACCATATTCAGATGCACGAATATAAAACTGAGTATCACGCAGGGTCGCAATAAAGGGGATTTTCAAGCTGTTTAAAAACAGTTTTAGTTTTGCATATACCAGTGTATTACGCTTCACTCTGTTTGCTACTGCACCAATATGTTTGGGCTTGCTTCTGAATGCCGGACTCAATAGCACATCTTTAATGAATTGTGTCGTTGCTCTGATATCGATAGGAGAGGGGGTGACAGGTACCAGAATGAGATCTGCTTCTCTGATCAGATCGTTTAATAGTGGGCCATTTATGCCACTAGGTGTATCAATAACAATTCTGTTGGTATTGATGGGAAGGCTTCGGAGCTGCCAGGTACGGGTTACTTGTCCTGGGGTTTTTTGATAAGCCGCCACACCATGGATTTCAGGTTGGTCAGACTGCCGCACCCGAAGCCACTGCATACAGGAGCCTTGTGGGTCAAAATCAAGCAGGCAGGTGTTCAGATTGTTGGAAGCATAACGGCTGGCAATGTTCGTGGCGATAGTGGTTTTGCCGCAGCCCCCTTTGGCGTTGGCAATCAGAATTCTTACCGGCTGGGATTTGGAAATAACCCGGGGCTGAGATCGCATATCGTTAATATGAGATTCTTTACTGGAATGCTGCTCTGACAACGGAGTCACCACATTTGAGTAAGTTTGCGTCGAAAACTTTATATCTATGCTATCAGTACTAGCAGAACAGATACAGTTTTGCATAATTTATCTCAGCATAGTCAAAAATAATCCTGAGTAAGCATTTACATCTGGCGAGGGTGCCGCCTGGCTTTGCGGCAACTTATCGGGCCGGTTTTCAAACTCACCGGTCTGAAAATTGTTACGGGGGTAATGATTTTTTGTTGCTATTATCTTAATAACAGAAACAGGTAGCCATCTGAAGATGCTGCCAGAAAATTTTCTCCAGCGGGTGCAAGGTCATAAATAAATGAGCTGCTATACTGCTTTTTACCGGTTTGAGGGAGTTTCCAGGACTTGATTTGTTTGCCTGATTTGATGTCCCAGAGCTGCACCAGACGATTATTGTTGCCGGTTATGATTTCCTTATCTTCTGAGACAAACCTGGCGGCATTTAGAGTCTGATTACTGGTACTCAGCTGTTGAATCAGTTTGCCGGTATGCACGTCCCAGAGGTTGGCTTTCTCACGATTTGAAGCCGTGAAGGCGAACTCGCCACTCGGAGCCAGTTTCACCAGTCTTACGGTATTGTCGTGTGGCCATAATGCACGCTGTTGTCCTGTACTGATGTCCCAGACTCTGGCGGTATGGTCTTCAGACCCTGTGAGTGCAGTCAGGCCATCTGCGCTCAGGGAAACGCTCATGATCGGACCATCATGGCGAAACTCACGAATCGTTCCGCCGTGAACAGCATCAAACAGGCTGGCTCTGAAGTTCGCCATGCCCAGAAAGACAAATTTGCCACCATTGGTGATTTCTGCATCCAGTACATCGTCCGGAGCGCTCCAGTATCCCTGTGCTTTACCTGATTTGGTGCTCCAGATAACCATATCGCGTTCTTCAATGGTTAATGCAAACTGTTGGTCCGGTGAAATGGCTGTTGTCAGCACTTCAGTGAAGTTGCCTTGCTTGTGGTTCCAGTTATACAGGCGGGCGTATTGGCGGGTGTCCCATAGACTGGCCCCATGAAAAATAGAGGCTATCAGCAGGTAGCTACCATCTGTTGAAATACTGGTGTCATAACTACCCTGTAAGGCCATTTGCCATTGCCGGGCGGGTTTGTCAGGTATCTCGCATGCTGTTAGTGCAAGACAGATCAAAAGGTATAAGGGCCTGAACATGCTGCTCTTTAAGTTAGGATGACGATGATGTAGGTATTCATTGAAATATTGTAGCTGCCTCAGTGCCCTAATGCTCATTGAAATGATGGAGAATACTGTTGTGCCATTTGTATGGGACGGTACAGAAGTTAAAACAGATGGGTGTGCGGCTGAAAAGAGAAAGGCAAAAACGCAGGAGGGAGTAGTACTTAACTACTCCGTTTGAATCATGACTCAGGCAGTTTTTTCACGATGAACTTCGTGTAACTGTTCTATTAACTGGTCTTCCAGTTGAAAGCGGTTTTCCAAAGCTTCACCCAGTTTTGACAGATCAGAACTCAGCGATTCACGATTCTGGCGACACAGTTCTTCGGTTGCATATTTATCGGCAAAGTCCAGATTTTCCTGGGTATTTTTTTGCAACTCTGGATACACGCGATCATACAGGGTTCTACCGTCATCGTTGTATTGATCAGCCTGTTTCAATAGCTTTTCGTATACTTCGAAGTGCCCGGCAGAAACATAGTCAATGAGAATATCGAAGAAAGACTGGATCTTTGAGGATACAGAGGTTGGTGTGGATTGAAACTCTTCCAGTCCTTCAATTGAACAGAATCTGACCAACAGTTCCTGACGTTCGTTCAGCCATCTGTCGATGACATCGTTAACGCCACCCCAGCGTTCTTTTGCATTAGTGATTTGTTGCAACATAATGGCATCATCCTACGAGTCGGCTCACACACTGTCCGTGCAGCTATTCTGTCAGTGTGTTGTTAAAGTAAGTATCCTCAGGTTGTTGATCGAATGTTCGATCATCGGGCGCTGTTGTTATATTTGCGGCCCGGCAGAGTTTTCAACAACCTGTCTAATTCAACTGCTTGTAATATAGGTAAGTTTACACCAAACGGCAAAGCAAGCATTACCGAAAGCTTCGAAAAGGGATTAACCTTTCCGGGTAAAGTCACCTTTGATCAGTTGCAGCAATTGGAACATCATCAGAATGATAAATACAGTGAGAGTCCATCCGGGAATCGTCAAACCCAGCAGGTTCCACTGAACGTCGGCACACTCCCCACTACCTTTCAAAACAGTATTAATCACTTGTTGCAATGGAAAATTTTGCATCATGTACGCAAGGTCCGGACCGCAGGCGGGTACCTGATCAGGTGGCAGTCCCTGGATCCAGATGTGTCTTGCGGCGATGAACGCACCAAAACCTGTGGGAATGAGGCCTATCAGTGCGTAAATTCTGGTTCCTGTATTGGCGGGTTTGTGCAGTCCGGCAATGAGGAATATTGCACCGGCCCCTATCATGCCGACCCGTTGGAAAATGCACAGCGGGCATGCCGTCAGGCCCAGGTATCCCTGGAAATACAGTAGGGCTGTTGCCATTGCAACGGCGGTAACGAGAAAGGCCAATAAATTGAGAGTACGGATATTCCAGAGCATATGGTTCCTAAGTTCTTATCAGTTAACAATTTGAGGGTAATGTTTCACTGTTTGTTGGAATCTGCAACGAATGCCTGCCCAGGCTTATCGTGGATCCGTACGTCAATATTGATCCCATTCCGGGGGACGATACGATTGATCATGTGTCCAGGGGGCTCTATGCGTCTATGCGTGAAGACAGATCTTCAACAATCGGCCAGATATGTTACGCGAAAACGGAAAAACCAGCTAAGATAGTTACTGGTATTTACAGAAAATCGTGACTTGGAATGGCTATTTTTAGACAATTTTTTCCGATTTTGTTGTTGCTGATTTCGGGATTGACCCGTGCGTCCACGTTTGTGGACCTGCAACCAGCTTTTATTGTGAACTACAACGATGGTAAACGACTGCACTATCTCAAGGTGGAGGTGACTCTGCAGACGACAGATGATGAAATGGCCAGCTCAGAAATTACCTATCATGCAGATTATTTGCGGCATCAATTGATTATGCTGTTGAGTAAACAGAAGGCAGACGATTTTTCGACCATTGAAGGAAAAGAGAAGGTTAAAGAAGAAGCACTGACCGGCTTACAGGAAGTTATGATTCAGGAAACTGGAAAACCCATGATTGACAAGGTGCTGTTTACCAGTTTTGTGGTTCAATAACCATCTGACGTAACCCTGATAACGAATAATTCAAGCTCTTTTGGGGTGATCCTCAGATATTTTGCTGAGTTGTTCGTTACCATCATCAAGACCCGAATCCCACGCCGCAGCAAGGATTTCATCTATATATGGGTTGTCCTTAGCATCGCTGTAACCAGCCAGGCCACGCATGTAGCCTTGCTGGTATGCCTTATTCAGAGATTCAAGATTCCATTCGGTTTTATTATCCATAAGCCGTGCTCCTGGCATCAGTTTTACTGGATTTTTTAGTGAGTTATCACCTTTGTGTATCTTATTGTATCGAAGCGTAATTAAATGGCTCCACCTAGTTGTTCACAAAATACGCAAATATGTTCTCATATTTTAGTCATAGGTGTTTTTGTCAGTCGTGACAGAAACGCGCATCCTGATCCTGATATTCAGCAAGAAACTGCTCAAAAGAAATATCATCGTTTGACTCGATTTCCCGCTGGTGTTGTAACGACTCCGCAGTGATGGTTTCCATTGACTGAATCTGTTGCTCTGATAACGGTGTCTGCATCAGGGTTTCACGGTGTTGCTGCGCCAGGTTGTGCATGAGTTCGTGATATTCCTGTCCATCTTCCAGCAGTGCACGGATTCTTGACGATGGCAACAGTTCAGGATGGTCGATTTTTTCTTGCGCCTCAGTGATGACTGTCCGGTATTTTGAATCGCCATTGATGTGGTCCATTACTTCGGCTAACTGTTTTAGCTCATCAAGTATTGTCGTGGCCTGTTGCCGAAGTTTGAAACTGCCGGTCATGGTGGGATAGTCCTGGTCCAGTTGACTGCCGTTCATAACAATGCCTGCCAGGTTTTGTTTTAACAGTTCGCATTCCTCATCGCTGATGAATTCACTGTCACTCAACATGCACCAGGTCAAAAACAACTCCAAAAAGGCGATGCTTTGTGCGCTGATACCTATGGGGTTGAAGGGGTCAAGATCCATACACCGTACTTCGATGTATTCCACACCGCGGCGTTGTAATGCGCAGACCGGTTTTTCGCCGGATTGAACAGTTCTTTTAGGACGGATGTCGCTGTAGTACTCATTTTCGATCTGCAGAATATTGGTATTCATTTGCAGATAGTCATCGCCCTTTTTAATGCCCATGCTGGCGTAAGCCGGGTACTCGGTATGAATAGCCGAACGCAGGGTTTGAATGTAGGTGGGTAAGCCATTGAAGCAAACATGAAGGTTTGCCTGTGCACTATTGGTATAGCCGATATCACTCATACGCAGAGAGGTTGCGGTTGGTGAAATCAGTGTTCTGCGGTGAAGATGCGATAGTCTATTGGTCGCGGACTTCAGGAACGATTGATCAATGGCTGGAGATGCTCCGAACAGGATCATTAACAACCAGGAGTGACGACGGAAGTGACGAATCAGGGAAAAATAACGGTCTGATTTGAAATCCTCTATCGACTGATTGTTTTGTTGATGCTGCTGAAAGTGCTGCCAGAACTCATCCGTCATGGAAAAGTTGAAATGCAGGCCGGCGATAGCCTGCATTATGCGTCCGTAACGGTGCCACAGGCCATGTCGGTAAACGTGTTTCAGACGGCCTATATTCGATGAACCATATTCGGCAATTCGTACATCCTGTTCGTTGTCGATAATTGCCGGCATACTGCCAGGCCAAATGAGTTCATTGGCCGGCATTTTGAGATAGGCATAACGATGTAGGTTTTCCAGATAATCCAGGTTTTCTTCGGTGCTGTTGAATGTTGGAGTAATAAACTCCAGTAAGGCTTCCGAATAGTCAGTAGTGATACTGGGATGCGTTAATGCCGAGCCAAGTCCCACCGGATGACTGGTTTGTGCCAATCGGCTATCCGGGGTCACCCGCAGCCCTTCTTTTTCAATGCCACGGATGAAACGGATGGCTTGTGGAGTGAGTGAGCCTAACCATTTCAGGCGCTTTTCCAGTATCGTATTCAATTCGGGTTTCCTCATGCTTGCAGCAGGTCGAAGTTGTGACCGGGTCAGAGCCGCTTTTTCTGCTTGTTCTGGGCCTTGGCAAATAAGGCCGCCATAGTGTTTGATGGAGCTGGTTGCGATTGACGACCCTTACCGGAATTGCGATTACCGGGTTTGTTTTCGCTTTTCTCTTCGCCGGGTTGATCGTCTAGACGCATACTCATACCAATGCGTTTACGGGCAACATCCACTTCCATAATTTTGACTTTGACAATATCCCCCGCTTTGACCACTTTGGCAGGGTTATCAATAAACTGATGGCTCATCGCAGAAATATGGACTAGGCCGTCCTGGTGTACTCCTACGTCCACAAATGCGCCAAAGTTGGTGACGTTGGTAACCGTTCCTTCCAGGATCATGCCAGGGCGGAGATCTTTGAGTTCTTCGACACCCTCCTGGAACACAGCTGTTTTGAATTCCGGGCGTGGATCACGTCCGGGTTTTTCCAATTCGCTGAGAATATCTTTAACGGTTGGCAGACCAAACTGCTCTGAAGTAAATTCTTCGGCATTCAGTGCACGTAGGGTTTTGTGGTCACCGATGATGGCAGTAACCGGTTTTTGTAGCTTGGCAACAATGGTGTTTACGACTTCGTAAGACTCCGGGTGTACTCCCGATTGATCCAATGGGTTATCGCCGTTTGTGATTCTTAAGAATCCGGCCGCCTGTTCAAAAGCCTTCGGTCCGAGACGGGTGACTTTCAACAGTTCTTTACGGTTTTTGAAACCACCATTGTTCTGGCGATACTCAACAACGTTTGAAGCCATGCTGGCGGTCAATCCTGACACCCTGCTGAGCAAAGGTGCCGAAGCCGTATTGAGATCTACGCCAACTGCGTTTACACAATCTTCTACGACGGCATCAAGCTGTCTTGATAAGGCTACCTGGGAAACGTCATGCTGGTACTGACCAACACCGATACTCTTGGGGTCGATTTTCACCAGTTCGGCGAGAGGATCTTGCAGGCGCCGGGCAATGGAAATAGCACCTCGAATGGTAACGTCAAGATCCGGGAATTCTCTGGCAGCAAATTCTGACGCGGAATAAACAGATGCGCCGGATTCATTGACGACCACCTTCTGAACGTTCAGATCCGGATACTGTTTGAACATGCCGGCCACAAAACGATCAGTTTCACGGCTGGCGGTACCGTTGCCAATGGCAATCAGTTCAACGTTGTATTTCTGACACAGGGCGGCCAGAATTTTTTCAGATTCTTTGATTTTGTTTTGCGGTGGATTAGGAAAGATCGCACCGTGATCCAGCACCTTGCCAGTTGCATCGACCACGGCAACCTTCACACCGGTTCGCAAACCTGGATCCAGTCCGATCGTTGCTTTGGGGCCGGCTGGAGCAGCCAGCAGCAGGTCTTTAAGGTTTTTGGCAAAGACGTTGATGGCTTCATTTTCTGCCTGTTCGCGCAGCTGTCCGAACAGTTCTGTTTCCATGTGGGTCAGCAATTTTACTTTCCAGGTCCAGCGCACCACTTCTGCCAGAAATTTATCTCCTGGTCGACCTTGATTGAGGATGTTGAAATGGTCGGCAACGATGCCTTCACAGGCCGAAGGCTGACCCGGTTCATCACCATCCAGTGTCAGGTTGATCTGTAAGATACCCTCGTTACGGCCTCGAAAGACTGCCAGGGCGCGGTGACTCGGAACTTTGTTTATTTTTTCGCTGTATTCGAAGTAATCGCGGAATTTTTCCCCCTCAGACTCTTTGCCAGAAACGATCGCAGAGGTTAACAAACCTTCACGGTTCAGGAAGTCTCGTAACTTGGCCAGCAGGTGTGCGTCTTCGGCGAAGCGTTCCATTAAGATAAAACGGGCTCCTTCGAGCGCTGATTTGACATCATTGATATTGTGTTCGGTATTGAGGAATGCCTCGGCTTCCTGCTCCGGTGTGCGGGTCGGATCTTCCAGTAGTAAGTCTGCTAACGGTAACAGGCCGGCTTCAATGGCAATCTGGGCTTTGGTTCTGCGCTTGGGTTTGTAAGGCAGATACAGATCTTCCAGTTCGGTTTTGGTGACCGCAGACTGAATATCGCGGTTCAGTTCCGGAGTCAGCTTGCCCTGTTCATCGATGCTTTTCAGAATTGCACCACGACGTTCTTCCAGTTCGCGCAGGTAACGCAGACGATCTTCCAGAGTACGCAGCTGGCCGTCATCAAGACCACCAGTGACCTCTTTCCGGTAACGGGAAATAAAAGGCACTGTCGCGCCATCGTCCAGCAAAGATACTGCAGCGGTAACCTGATTCAGTCCAGCATTCAGTTCAGTCGCAATTTGAGAAAAAATCTTTTGCATGTTTTCTGGTGGTTCCATTAATTAAGTGAATTTCAATTAAGTGAATTTCGTTGTTCCTGAAAAATAGCCTCTACCTGGTCGGCACTGAAACTGTAGCGCTGGTGACAGAACTGGCAATCAGTATCAATGTGTCCAAGTGTTTCTATAAGCTGGCGGGCTTCATCCAGTCCAAGGTGAAGCAACGCTCTGGCGGAGCGCTCGCGTGAGCAACCACATTTGAAACTCAGATCCTCTGACTCAAACAGACGAACCTGTTCTTCGTGAAACAGACGGTGAAGTATAACTTCGTTGGTAAGGTTCAACAGCTCATCGGCTTTAATGGTTCCTGCCAGGTGGGTAACCCGGTTCCAGATATCGTCGTCTTCATCGCGATCATGATGCTGTTCTGCTGGTAATCGCTGCAGCAGCAGTCCACTGGCATTCTGACCATCACAAGCAAGCCATATGCGGGTATCGAGTTGTTCTGACTGGGTAAAATACTGTTGTAATACATCGGCCAGGTTTTCACCGTCATTCAGGCTGACAATGCCCTGGTAACGATTGCCTTTGACGGGATCGAAGGTAATCGTCAACTGGCCGCTGCCCAGAGTTTTACCCTGATCATCGAAATCATCATTGTATTGAGCGATGGCACGTAATTCACCGGCAGCATTGCATTCGGCCATTAACACTCTTACCTGACCGTTTCCGGAGACCTGCAAAATCAGGCTGCCATCCAGTTTAAGGCGTGAAGACAGCAGGGCGGCGGCGGCCATGAACTGTCCGAGTAATTGTTGGGCCGGTTCCGGATAATTGTGCTTTGACAATACTTCCTGATAGGTCTTGTGGAGGCCAACCAGCTCTCCTCTGACCGGGCTGTTATCAAATAAAAAACGTTGGCTTTGATCTGGATTGCTCATGGCGGTTAGTCGTCTGAATAATCGTGTTTGATTTTAAGAATATCCCGGCGTTGTTTTTTGCTGGGACGTTTTTCCGGCGCGAGTATACTTTGATTCATATCTTTTCTCGCCTGTGCTGCAACTTGACGTTTTTGCACTGACTCTTCTGTTTCCTGATATAACTTCTGAGCTTCCGGCGCGCCGCGCCGTTGATCGCTAAGTTCCTGGACGATGATGGTTTTTTCATCCCAGCCTACCCGCAATCTGATGGTGGCTTCCAGTTCCACCGCTCTGCTGGGACGGGTACGGGCTCCATTGTAGTGAACCTTACCGCCCTCAATCGCATCTTTGGCGATGGAGCGGGTTTTATAGAAACGCGCGGCCCAGAGCCACTTGTCCAGTCGAATTGATTTTTGATCTGTCATAGCTAATGGTTACGATTGAATGATTTCATGGAAACAGGTGATGGCAGGAAAATCCGGAATTATCCGGCTTTGCTGAGTGGTATCTGGCTGGGAAATGCATAATACCTGGGCAATACCAGCTGCAACTGCGGTGGAAAGTACAGATTCATTGTCATCAATGAGCAGTGTCCTGTTTGGATCGAATGGCAAATGTTGGGACAATGCCGGCCAAAATAAAGGGTTTTCTTTAGGATATTTCACCTGATGTGCACTAATCGCCATATCAACATAATCAAGTAGCCCGGTGACCTGGTGTTTCAGATGTAAATTATCGGGATGAGCGTTGGTCAGAATGACCACCTGCATGTTCTGCTGTTTAAGCCATTTCAGGAACTGCTCGCTGTCATAACGATAGCGAATCCGGTGTTGCTGTTGTTGGGATAGTTCCATGATCGGTAGTTGCAGTGTTTGATTCCAATATTCTGTGCTGTACCAGTCCAGAGTTCCCTGAACTGACTGATACCGTTCATATACAGCCGCTCTGCTGGCATCGATTGCCTGATCAAAAGGCAGGTGGTTGAAGTCACGGTGGGCCAGTTGTTCAGGAACCAAGTTCAGCCAGAAGTGATTATCAAAATGTAGGTCCAGCAGGGTTCCGTCCATGTCTAGAAATACCCAGTCCACTTGTTCCCATTTGATCATTCAAGTGCTCCTGAAGAATATACGATGACTTCGTAAATGCGTACTTTTCATGCTGTAAAAGCTGACTCTTTTACTCCATCTTTTTTTACCATAACTGCTATTATTTAAATGGCTGTCGGTGCTCGCCGGATGGTCGACTTCCCCAATAGTTCCTGAAGTAAGAATGCCACTATGGAAAATTTAATTGAGCTTGTACCTGAACTTGTCGAAATTTGCCAGCGTGCAAGTAATGTGATTCTGGCTATCTATGACTGTCCCGAAAACTACGATATTCAGGCTAAGAGTGATGAATCTCCAGTGACAGCTGCTGACCTTGCCGCCAATGATGTCATTCTTGAGGGACTGACACGGTTGACTCCGGAAATTCCCATTATGTCAGAAGAGTCAATTATTGATTGGGAGGAGCGTAAATCCTGGCAACGATACTGGCTGGTCGATCCATTGGACGGCACCAAGGACTTTATTGCTCACAACGGTGAGTTCTGTATCGCCATTGCACTCATGGATCTGGATGAGCCATTGCTCGGTTTCATTTTTCAGCCTGTAACCGGTGATTATTACTGGGGGAGCCGGGTGCTGGGCAGTTTTCATGGGCGTCAGCGTCTGCACGGTTTTCGAAATGATGATAACGAATTTCGAGTGGTGGGAAGCCGGAGACTGAAGCACCGGGGACCGTGGTTCGAGTGGTTGCAGCAGACTGATTTCAGCATTCAGCGAATTCAGCAGGGTAGTGCGTTAAAGTTTTGTCGTCTGGCAGAAGGCCAGGCGGATTTGTATCCACGCATTGGACCGACGTGTGAATGGGATACCGCCGCCGGTCAGGCGATTTTGGAAGGTGCTGGTGGTCTACTGGTAGATAGTGACGGACGCCGGTTTAGATATAACAAACCCCAACTACTGAATCCTCATTTTTATGCCTTGAGGGATCCCCGGTGGTTGAGCAATTTATTGGCGCTGTAGCCGATGTTCAGACGATCAGGCCAAGGTCAACAAAATTAGAGGCCATGCTCTCGATATCATACTGACTGAGTCCGGTATAGAGCATAATTTCCTCTCCATACGTTTCCCATTCGTAATTGATGTTCGAATCGCCGAGATTTTTATACTCACGGCAAATATGTTCGGCAATTTTCAAAATGCAGATCAGTGCGGTTTTTTCCGCGTTACCCTGGCGCAGAATATGGTCGATGTTGTGGTGGTCGGCAATGGCGTCGCTGACAACTTTGGGTAAGTGCCAGCTACGGGCAACGTAGTAGCCGATGACTGCATGATTAGTTTGAAAATGTTTGTTTTCGATATCTATCAAGCGTTTGCCTTTAGTGCGATAGCTTTCCGCCATGATGTCAAAGTAATCCTTGAAGCGCTTGGCCATCAATGGAATGCCGGCATTATGAAACAGGCCAATGGAGTAAGCGTCATCGATATTGCGGAAGTTGATCTGTTTGGACACAGCGGCACAAACCAGTGCAATGTCCATGGCCGAATCCCAGAAGCGATTGAGATTGGAAATTTCTTCGTCGGACAGTTCGCCTTTGATGGAAATTCCGTTTACAAGACCGATAACGGCGTTGTAACCCAGCAAAATGACGGCCTGCTGGATTGAGGTTATGGAGTTGGATAAACCTAACAATGGAGAGTTGACGATTTTCAGCATGGTTCCGGCAAGACCGACATCCTGGGAGATCAATTGGGCAATATGTTGAATATCCGGATTAGGCTGCAACTGTTCCATCTGGAGATCTACCATGATTTGCGGCTGCGGAGGAATCGAAATGCCCTGAAGAATTCTATTAATCTGATCTTGTGTCAGTTCCATAATGCTCTCTATGTGGATTATCTACACACCGGTACAGTTTAGCCGCTTCCGGGTTGGGTGTCGGATAAATTTGTTAACAGCGCTGCAGGATTTATTACAATAATGTCAGAGTCTGATCATATTGTCCGGCAATCTCCTGAAGAACGTCTAGCGTAGCATTGATCTTTTGTTTAACTGTATCGATTTTTGCCGTATTAGCCTCCAGGTCTTGCAGGTAATCTGCTGGCAGTTGATCAAGTGCTGCCGTTACTTCACTGAGTGCCTCAGTAAGTTTGAGGGCTGATTCCGGATGTTGTTTATCGATAAACTGGGCCAGATTCTGATGTTCACCCTGAGGTTCCATGACCACCATGGCATTCAGCTCCAGCAGAATGGAAACCAATGCCTCGTGGGTGGAGCTGCTGAACGGTGCCTCATTACTGGCTTCCATGTCATTTTCCGCGGCCGGGGTGAAATATCCTGCCAATACCTGTTGCTTGAGGGTATTGTAGAGTGCCGATAGTAAATAGTTCAGTTGTGCCGAAGCCGGCATGTTCTTAAGGCTCAGGGCATCGCCTTCGTTATCAATATTCCAGGCGTCCGTCAGTAACTTTAATTGCTCCGTCAGATGATGGGTTAATAAGGTGGTGTAGTGACGGCGACGGTTCTGTGGCTCAAGTTCAATGTCATTGTCTGCTTTGTGACTGGCAACGGCGATGAAGTCATCTACCGGACGATTGTTATCATTACCCCAAAGCATAAATTCCAGAGCGTGAAATCCCAGAGCAATATCTTCCAGTGAACTGAATTGATGTTCCTTTATCAGCCGTTCCTGAGTCAGCTGCAGTGTCGTGTCATTAATCAAGCCTGTTTGCGGATAATCCGGCAGGTAGTCGATAAATCCAGGTTGAATCGGCCATGCATCGATGGTTGAGGTGATTCTGTCCAGAAACGCTTGCCTTTGCGAGCTGGTAGCCTGAGTTCTGTAGAGTGTGCAGGAAATATAGTTGCCGTGGGCCGCTCGCCAGCTGGTTCTGGCCAGGTCGAGTTTGGACTGGCTGGGTTCGAGCAGAAACGTTTCGACATTGGATTGCAGTTCTCTGGCGGAGGATAAGGCCAGATCCAGACAGCTTTCCGCCCGGTGATACCAGTATTCTACCAATGGTGTCGGGTCTACTTCAGCAATCGGTTGGAAGGCTGGTGACTCCGTTGCGGCAATTTCCGCCTGGGTCGGTTCGGGTCGGTCACAGCCGTTCAGGATGACCAGAGCGGCAACGATTGCCAGAGTTGTTTTACGATTCACTCAAAGATTTCCTTGTAAATTAATCTCGCAGACTGATCACCGGCCAGTTATGTTCCCGGGCATATGTTGCCAGGGTCTGATCGGGATCGACTGCAACGGGATGGCTTACCTGCTGCAGCAATGGTAGGTCGTTATGGGAATCACTGTAAAAATACGCGCCATCGAGAGATTCTCCATTTTCATCCAACCACTGCTGCAATCTGATCACCTTCCCCTGCTGAAAACTCGGTGTTCCGGTAATCCTGCCGGTATAACGACCATTTATTTTCTCCGCCTGGGTGGCAATCAGGTGATCGACCTCAAGCATATTGGCAATTGGCCCGGTAATGAAGTCATTGGTTGCTGTGATAATCATAATAAAATGACCCTGCTCACGATGTTGGGCAAGTAATTGCCGGCCTTGGGGCAGGATAATGGGCTCAATACTTGCGGTCATAAACTCCTGATGCAGTTGTTCGAGGGCCGTCTCATCGTATTGGGTCAGGAAGCTGAGAACGAATTCCTGATAGGCAAAAATATCCAGGGTCCCGGCCATGTACTGTTCGTAAAAGAAGTCATTTTGCTGTTGATGTTGATCAGCGTTGACCAGTTGTCTGGCGATCAGGAACTCACCCCAGGCGTGATCGCTGTCTCCATTCAGTAAGGTATTGTCCAAGTCAAAAATGGCGAGGGTCACTCGTTGCGCTCCAGTATTGGTGAAAGTTTCAAGCATATTAGGCGGCGCAATTGGCATCAAGCACCAAGCTGGCTTGATGGCAGTTATTGTGGAACAATGCAAGTAACGATCAAAGTCAGCCCGGATTTTTCGGGCTGGAGGCGCAAATATGATAGATGCTGATGGTTTTAGGCCAAATGTTGGGATCATCCTTGCCAACAATAAGGGGCAGGTACTATGGGCAAGACGCATCGGCCAGGACGCCTGGCAGTTTCCTCAAGGAGGAATTCGTGCTCATGAAACGCCGGTGGAGGCCATGTTTCGTGAACTGAAAGAGGAAGTCGGGCTGGAGCACCGCGATGTCGAGATTATTGCCTGCACTCAGGGGTGGCTGAGATATCGGTTACCCAAGCGGATGATCCGGCAGAACAGTCTGCCGATCTGTGTGGGCCAGAAACAAAAATGGTTTTTGTTGAAAATGGCCTGTCCGGAGAACCGTATCAATGTTGACGGTTGTGAGGCTCCGGAATTTGATGGCTGGCAGTGGGTCAGCTATTGGTATCCGCTGGGGAAGGTGGTTAGTTTTAAAAAGGATGTGTATCGACGTGCGTTGATAGAGCTTTCTCCCAGGCTGGCCCGCGAAGTTAAAATAATTCGGGAGCGCCAAATGCTAAAACGAATTGCTGGACAATAATAATAATTATGCTGAACCTGTTAAAACGCATTGCTCAGGACATCACCAGTGCGAGGGATCTTGGCGAAACGCTGGAAATGGTCGTTCAGGTTCTGCCCTCACGGGTGGGGGCAGAAGTCTGTTCGGTTTTTCTGTGGGATGACCAGGCCCGTAAACTGGTATTGAGCGCCAATAAAGGTTTTAACCGTGAGGTGTTGGGCAAGGTCACTCTGGAGGCTAACCAGGGAATTATTGCGGTTGTGGCCAAGCGTGAAGAGCCGTTAAACATTGCCAATGCCAAAGAGCATCCTGCTTTCCATCAAGTGTCGAGTATGGCCGAGGGCGATTTGCACGGCATGCTGGCGGTGCCCATCATTCACCACCGGAAACTGCATGGTGTTATGGTGGTGCAAAAAAAAGACGAAGCATTATTTGAAGCCAGTCATGAAGCGTTCCTGGTTACTGTATCTGCGCAGTTGGCTTCCGCCATTGCACATGCAGATGCCGCAGGCTATCTGCGCCGCTCTTTCTTTGGACAGGATCAGCGAAACGTTCGTTTTGAGGGGGTGGCGGGTGCCAATGGTGTGGCCATTGGTACTGCGGTGTTGTTGACCATGGGAAAATCCCTCGAAACGATTCCCCCTAGACTGGTAAAAGATATCGATTATGAACTGGCTGAATTCGAGAATGCGCTGGCGATGGTGCGGGCTGATATCGAGCTGGCTGGCAGCAAGCTTTCAAGTGATCTGCGACCTGAAGAGCGTGCTTTGTTCGATGTCTATCTTGGCATGCTGGATGATGAGGCGTTAGCCGGTGAGGTTAAGCGTCTAATTCATACCGGCATCTGGGCTCAGGGTGCCATTGCTCAGGTAGCGACGACTTACTCACGTCACTTTGAGGAGATGGAGGATCTTTACCTGCGTGAGCGTGGAACGGATATTCGTGATCTGGCTCGCAGGCTGATCAGCTATCTGGCTGATATCAAGCCCATCCCCGGTGAGTTCCCCAAAGATGCCATCATTATTGGCGCGGAACTGACCCCTGCTATTCTGGCGGAAGTTCCGGAAGACCGGGTGGCAGCCATCGTATCCGTCAGTGGTTCTGCTAACAGTCACATTGCCATTATTGCCAGAGCATTAGGCATTCCAACGGTGATGGGGTTGGTGGATATACCATTTCAGGAGTTGGATGGTGAACAACTGGTGGTGGATGGATATCGGGGGCATGTCTATTGCAATCTGACCCTGGACAAACTGCAGCATTTTGAGGCAATTGTTCGGGAAGAGAAGGAGTTTGTTGCTGGGCTGGAATATCTGAAAAATGAGCCTTGCGAGACCCTTGATCAACAGCGTTTCTGTCTCCAGGTAAATACCGGGCTGATGACAGACGTGTATCGTTCTCTGGATCAGGGAGCCGAAGGAGTCGGGCTTTATCGGACTGAAGTGTCATTCATGATGCGGGACCGGTTTCCTTCCGAGAGTGAGCAGGCCGAAATTTATCGTCAGCAGTTGCAGGCATTTGCACCCAATAATGTCTGTATGCGAACTTTGGATATCGGCGGTGATAAATCCCTGAGCTACTTTCCGATTCAGGAGGAGAATCCATTTCTGGGATGGCGAGGTGTCAGGGTTACACTGGATCATCCGGAAATTTTTATCGTTCAGGTCAGGGCAATGATCCGGGCGAGTGAGGGTTTCGATAACCTGAGTATTTTGATCCCAATGGTTTCCAGTATCGGAGAACTGGAAGAGGCCATGCACCTGATCTACCGTGCCATGTACGAATTACAGGAAGAAGGTTATCAGGTGGTGATGCCAAGAATTGGCATGATGATTGAGATTCCTGCCAATGTGTATCAGATTCGTGATATTGCGGCCCGGGTCGATTTTATCTCGGTTGGCAGTAATGATCTGACCCAGTATCTGTTGGCAGTGGATAGAACCAATCCAAGAGTTGCCAGTTTGTATAACAATTATCATCCGGCCGTATTGATGGCATTGCAGCGAATCTATCAGGATGCCAGTGCCTGTAGTTGTCCTGTCAGTATTTGTGGTGAACTGGCCGGCGATCCGATTGGTGTGATTTTGCTGGCAGCGATGGGGTTTCGGAATCTTTCCATGAGCCCGACCAGTCTGTTGCGGGTGAAAGCTTTGTTGCGACAAATCGATACTGAGTGGGCCCGGGATCTGTTAAACACGATCCTGCAAATGGATAACCCTTTGGTAATTCGCAGTACGCTGGAATTTGCGATGAAGAAAGCAGGTTTGTCACTGGCTCAGCTCGGTATCGTCAAACCGGGATGAATGTACAATAGCAGGCATAAAAAAAGCGCTGATGATCAGCGCTTTTTTTGTCTCCGGAGGTCAAGTTTCCGTTAGTCTTTATTTCTGCTGGAGCGGCGGCGATCCGCTTCGTTCAGTGCTTTTTTGCGAATACGGATACTTTGAGGTGTCACTTCCACCAATTCATCGTCCTCGATAAAGTCCAGTGCCTGTTCCAGTGTGAACTTGATCGGTGGTGTCAGGATCAGCGCTTCGTCGGTGCCGCTGGCACGGACGTTGGTCAGCTGTTTACCCTTGGTCGGATTGACAGTCAGATCATTAGAGCGGGAATGAATGCCGATGATCTGGCCTTCATATATATCCACGCCATGGCCCAGAAACAGTCGACCGCGATCCTGCAATGAATACAATGAATATGCCAGGGTTTTACCTTTGACCATGCTGATCAGGACGCCATTCTGACGTGATGAAATGTTGCCTTCTTTAACTTCACCATAGTGATCAAAAATACTGGTCATGATGCCGGAACCGGAGGTCATGGTCAGGAACTGGCCCCGGAAGCCGATCAGGCCGCGAGCAGGTACCATATATTCCAGGCGAACCCGGCCTTTTCCGTCGGGCTCCATGTTCAGCAGTTCGGCTTTACGCAGTCCGAGTTCTTCCATGACTGAGCCCTGATGGCTTTCCTCGATATCAAAGATCACCAATTCATAGGGTTCTTGCAGTACGCCATCAATTTCTTTCTGGATAACTTCAGCGCGGGAAACACCAAGTTCATACCCTTCCCGGCGCATGGTTTCGATCAGTACAGACAGATGCAGCTCACCGCGACCGGATACTTTGAATTTATCGGCAGTATCACCGGCTTCAACGCGCAATGCCACGTTGTGGATCAGTTCCTGTTCCAATCGTTCTTTGATATTTCGTGATGTGACAAATTTGCCTTCACGGCCGGCAAATGGTGAGTCATTAACCAGGAATGTCATGCTGACGGTCGGTTCATCCACTGTCAGCGCCGGTAACGGCTCAACCTGCTCGGGATCACACAGGGTGTCGGAAATCCCCAGGCCATCGATACCGGTGATACACACGATGTCGCCAGCCGTTGCCAGTTGGGTGTCCATCCGCTCCAGGCCATGATAACCCTTGACGTTTAGAACCTTTCCTTTGCGGGTTTTGCCATTGGCACTGGCAATAACCACCTGTTGGTTGGGTTTCAGTTCGCCGCGAGTAATCCGGCCGATACCGATGACACCGACATAGCTGTCATAGTCCAGCGCTGAGATCTGCATCTGGAATGGTCCATTCAGGTCTACTGAAGGAGCGGATACCCGGTTGACGACCATTTCAAATAAAGGTCGCATATCTTCTGCCATATCTGTCGGATCGCTACCGGCGATACCGTTCAGAGCTGAAGCGTAGACGATTGGAAAATCCAGTTGTTCGTCGGTGGCACCCAGGCGGTCGAACAAATCGAATACCTGATCGACCACCCAGTCCGGACGGGCACCGGGACGGTCAATTTTATTGACAACCAGGATAGGACGAAGCCCTTTTTCAAATGCTTTCTGGGTCACAAAACGGGTCTGTGGCATGGGGCCGTCTACTGCATCTACCAGTAGTAATACGGAGTCAACCATTGACAGTACGCGCTCAACTTCTCCTCCGAAGTCGGCGTGCCCAGGGGTGTCGACGATGTTGATGCGATAGCCATTCCAGCTGATGGCAGTGTTTTTGGCCAGGATGGTAATGCCGCGTTCTTTTTCCTGGTCGTTAGAATCCATGATCCGCTCGGAATCCTGATCTTTACGGCTCAGAGTGCCTGACTGTTGCAGCAATTTATCGACCAACGTGGTTTTTCCGTGGTCAACGTGGGCGATGATGGCAATATTGCGTAATTTCTCGATCACAAGGATATCCGCTCGGGTAAAATTCTGAAGGGCGCGGATTATACCTGAGAAACTTGACTTTCCTAGCCCGAATATTTTCTCCGGGGTTATGGATGTTATAGAAAGGCCTTGGAATCAAAGGCTTTGCCAGAGTTTGTTTCGGTAGCAATTTGTTATCGGCTCTAGATTTGCGACTCTGTTCCGGCAATTTATTTTTTGTAGCAACTAATTGAGGCTGTGCTCAGTATCACAGCCATCGGTATTTTTTAAACAACCACCATTGCACCCCAAACACACTGAGCAAAATCAGGATGAAGATTAAGAATGCGAAGGAATCGTGGGCGCCGGGAATACCGCCGACATTGACTCCCAACAGGCCAGTTAAAAAACCCAGTGGCAGGAAGATGGCTGAGAATATTGAGATCACATACATGCGCTGATTCATCTGTTCCGATAGCCGGCTGGCGATTTGTTCCTGAGCGAGTATGGCATGTTCACGGGCAGTATCGAGGTCTTCAATATTACGGATCAGGCGGTCGGATAAGTCTCGTAACTTGAGCTTTTCCGATTCAGGGTACCAGTCGAGTTTTTCCAGATACAGACGGGACAGGGCTTCTCGTTGAGGAGCAAGATAACGACGCAGAACTACCGCAGCGCGTCGCAGTGACGACAGTTCCTTCTGCAAACCATGGCTGGCATCATCCAGCAGTGCTTGTTCCAGAGCATCCACCTGGTCTTCCACCGAATCAATGGTTTCTTCCAGTCGTGCAGTTAATTGGTTGATCAGTTCATTAATGAAGCTCGCGGTGGTGGCTGGGGCATCTTCCTGACCGAGCAGATTCATGACGGTTTGGATGGAGTGCAGTCGACGGCGGCGTGCAGTAATAACTCGATGTGCATCGGCATAGACCCGGATGGCAACCATATCTTCGGGGTCTTCCCCTGGATTCAGATTGACTCCCCTTAATGCCATGCAGATACTGCCCTTGTGAGGCTCCATTCGCGGCCGGGTTTCTTCGGTTAGCAGTGTGTCGATGGCGTAATCATTCAGCTGACTGTGCATCAGCAGCCAGTCTCTCGCATCCTGGCAGTTGATATCCAAATGTACCCAAATAATGCCCGATTCCGGTTGCCATTGATTAAGTGCCTGCCAGTCTTTGAATTGTATCTCCGGTTGATCCAGCAGACCGGCATATACTAGCCCCTGATCCATATGCGCTCCTGATCTCTCTTGTGAAGGCTGTAAGCTTCGGTTACCTTGAAACGTCTTGCAAGTTTTTGAAAAATGGCCGATTTTGATTTTCTTGAAACTCCCTACAATGAGTGCCAGCCCTTTTTTTCCCCTCAAAAAACAATAAGGCAATGGGATTATGAATTTATCCACCTATCTTTATGCGCTGGTTGCCCTGGTTTATATTGGTTTGCTGTTCCTGGTCGCCATTTATGGCGAACGGAAAAACCTGCCCAGATCCTGGCAGCCCTGGATTTACAGTCTCTCTTTAACCATTGTCTGCAGTACCTGGGCAATTTATGGGAATACCCTCGACTATTTCGAACAAGGCTGGTTTATATCGCCGATATTCGTTGGCAATATTCTGATTTTGCTGCTGGGGTTCAGTCTGCTGCAAAAAGTCATACAGGTGACCCGGCGCGAAGGCATCAACTCGATTGCTGATCTGACTTCCAGTCGTTTTGGTCATAGCCGTGCGGTGGCAGTGACCATGACGCTGCTGGCGATCGTAGGGCTGGTTCCCTACATGGCACTTCAGCTGAAAGCCATAACGGTCAGTTTCAGTATTGTTTCGGCTACGGAGCCTGTAACCCGTCACTGGTACTCTGATCTGGCATTCTATTGTGCATTGCTGATGGCGTTGTTCGGAATGTTATTTGGCACCCGGAAAGTGGGGGTGAATGACCGTCATCCCGGCGTTATGCTGGCATTGTCATTTGAAGCTGTGATCAAGCTTATTACGTTTCTGCTGGTGTCCGGGTGGATATTGTTTGATCTTGGAGATGGCATTTCCGGTGTCATCAATACGGCCACAAATGATGCGCTTATCCGTGCAACACTGACGGATTTCAGTACCCCGTATACCTATCTGGTTATGCTCATCGTTGGGTTTATTTCCTTTCTGACGCTGCCACATCATTTTCACGTACTCGCTGTGGAGAACCATAGCCACCAGGAATTGAAACAGGCACGGTGGCTGTTACCCGTATATATCATTCTGATTAATCTGTTGGTATTACCCATTGCTATTGTTGGGTATCAGTATTTTCAGGGGGATGTGACGCAACTGGAGTATCTGACTTTACATCTGCCGATGCAGGAGGGTCAGAGTGGTTTGACTCTGTTGGCATATGTGGGTGGCTTGTCTGCTGCCACATCTATTGTGATCATCGCCTCTATATCCTTGAGCACTATGCTGAGTAATGAAATTCTGGTGCCTCTGTTGATTCGTACCCGGTTGTGGGCTGTTGAGGCCAATAATTCTGACCGGGTTGTTCTGATGCTGCGACGCGGCAGTCATTTATTGGTTTTGCTGTTGGCATATTTTTATCTGCGTACGGTCACCAAATACAGCAGCCTGGCTGAAATTGGCAATATTTCCCTGATCGCGGCCCTACAGTTCGGGCCGGCTCTGGTGTTGGGCCTTTATTGGTCCCGGCTGAATCGTAGAGGTGTCATGCTGGGGTTGATCGGTGGCTTTGGCATGTGGTTCTACACGTTGATTTTACCATTGCTGGCGGAAGTGGGGGTTGTTCCACGACATTGGCTGGAATTTGAAGGGATGTTGGTATTTCTTGATCCGCATGCATTTATGGGGGTCCATCTGGATCCAGTTGCCCATGGCGTGCTCTGGAGTCTCTGTACCAATTTACTTGGGTTGTGGATTGGTTCGGCGTATTTCACCGGCACCTTCAAGGATCGCCTGCAGGCTGCCAGTTTTGTGCACTCGATTCCGGCCAAACACGGGTTGGTCACTCATACTTCCTTCCAGGCTTCGATCGGTGATCTGCATGTTCTGATGGGGCGCTTTATCGATGCTGAAAAAATGCAGGAACTGTTTGCACCTTATACCAATCCGGTGAATGGCCGTCTGATTGGTGACCGGCAGGCTGACCGGGAGTTTATTTTTCAGTCTGAGCGCCTGTTGGCTTCAATGTTGGGTGCCCCTGCAGTGAGATTATTGTTTGAACATTTTGTTGAGCCAGGGGGTGATGACTGGCGGGACCTCTCTACCATGGTTGATGAAGCCTCTCAGGTATTCAAGTTCAACCGTGAGATTTTGCACTCCGCATTGCAATCCATCAGTCAGGGAATTTGCATTTATGATCGGGATCGTAATCTGGTGGCGTGGAATCAACAGTTTCGTTATTTATTCGATTACCCGGAAGAGTTACTGATCGTGGGTCAATCTTATAAGACCATTCAACGACATAACCATGAACACGGTGACCTGGTCCATTATGCGTCTGATAGGGTGGAGCTGCATCTGGAAAAATTGAGCCGGGGACAGCCGGACCGCTATGAATGTGAGCGCCCCAATGGACAGTTCATCGAAGCTCAAGGCAGCCCTATGCCAGGCGGGGGTTACATCATTGTTTATACAGATGTCACTGAACAGCGCAATATTGAAAACCGGCTGCGTCGTATTAATGAGGAACTGGAGGAAAAAGTGGGGGCGCGGACCCAGGAGCTGCAGGAAAGTAATGCGAAGCTGGAAAAAGCCAATGTTAATAAAACCCGCTTTCTGGCGGCAGCCGGTCACGACCTCGTGCAACCTCTTAATGCTGCGGCACTGTTTGCAGCCAGCCTGCATGCCAAACTGATACGACAGCCACAAGAAGGTAATCATGACAAGCTGGCGGAGCTTTCCAGTCAGATCGAACGTTCATTGGTTTCAGCTGATAACCTGTTGAGTGAGTTATTGGAAATTTCCAAGCTGGATTCCGATGTGGTCAAGCCTAATGTCGATGCCGTCAGTCTTAATGATGTGCTTGCGTCGATTGAGACAGAACAAAGTGCGTTGGCGGCCGAAAGAGGTATCCGTCTCCGGGTTGTACGTTCCTCTTTATGGATTACCACTGACCCACGGCTGATCAAGCGTATGATTCAGAATATTTTGGCCAATGCGGTGCGATATAGTCTTCGTAACCGTATCAGTGTAGGAGTGCGCCGCCACGGAGAGTATTGCACCATCGAAATCTGGGATACCGGTCCCGGACTGTCAAAGCAGGAACAAGATGTTATTTTTGACGAGTTTCATCGTTTGCCTCATGTCTCGTATGAAGAAAAAGGCCTGGGTCTTGGACTGGCGATAGTGAAACGCTTATCCAATCTATTGCAGCATCCGATTTCCATCAAGAGTGAAATTGGTCGGGGTAGCGGTTTTATGATCAGAGTGCCTGTTACTCAAGCTCGAGTAACGGATAAAGTTAATATAGAAACAAGTTATCGAGGTGGTCGAAGTGCGCATATTCTGTGTCTGGACAATGAGGTTCAGGTTGTAGAAGGAATGCGCAGCCTGTTGTCTGAATGGGGTCATGAAGTAATGGGAATATCGGATAGCTCCGAGGTGACGGATCTGGTTCGTCAGCAACTGCCGGATCTGATCATCATCGATTATCACTTGGATAATGATGAAATTGGTCTTGATCTGCTGACGGAATGGAAAAAGTCCTGGTTGAAAAATATACCTGTTATCGTTATTACCGCAGATTATACGGATGCTGTTCAGAAGGAAATACAGTCGCGCAACTACTACCTGCTTAAAAAACCCGTCAAACCACTACAGCTTCGTTCCTTGGTTGATCGGGTACTGAACTAAGAATCGTCGTGCTCCATGTATTGACGATACACCGCCGCCTGAGTGCGGTTGTAAATGCCCAGCTTGCGAAAAATTTCGGAGACATGGGTTTTAATTGTGGTTTCCTTGACATCCAGTTCATAAGCGATCTGTTTGTTAAGGAAGCCTTTACTGATCAGAGTGAGTACTTTTTGCTGTTGAGGCGTTAAAGAGGCAATTTTTTTGACTGCGTCAATATCAGTCTCGTTAGGTTGTTCTTCCTCGATATCAGCCGGAAAACAGGGATGTCCCTTAAACAGCTTATTTACTTCTCCTACCATCTCGGTCAGTGTCAAGGATTTTGGAAGGTAACCGAGTGCTCCGGCAGCTTTGATCTGCTGCATGATTTTGCTCGATTTATTGGCCGTAACGACCACAATGGCCAGTTCAGGATATGCAGTTTTGATCTCAATGAGTCCCATAATGCCTTCACTGCCCGGCATCTGTAGATCAAGAAAGAGAACGTCAATGTCTCCTTTTTGTTTATCCAGTATTTCTTTGGTGGTGCCCAGGCATTCAGTTTCAATAATATTTACCTGGTAATCGGATTCCCGCAGGGCTTCAGTTAGCGCTTTACGGAATAGAGGGTGATCATCTGCAACAACGAGGTTAAGTGAACTCATAGGTTTTATTGTATTAAGTTAACGCGAATCAGATCTCAGTTATAACAGAATTCTTTTCTGGATAAAATGAACTCGCTCAATATTAATTTTTGGTAGTGGAAAAAAGGAAGCGTTTGCCTCTTCTTTAGACTGGAAATCCCAAGTTTTGTGCTATAAAAACCGATAAAAATGGACATTTTGATAGCTAAGGAAACTTCTGTCGTTCAAAGGGATGAGTCAAATATGTCCTTTTGTTTTGTGAAGACTAATATTGTCGTCAATAATGGCGATTAAGTCTGGCAATGTTGCAAATATGACACAAAAACGAGCGTCATAATGAGTTGTGCGACGCCCGTTGAAGTACATGAAGTTTGTTTGCTGATCAGAGTGTTAGATCTGTCCTAAAGCCAAATAGCTTGCCTGCCCAGATATACATGATCCAGACAAACAAACCGAAAGGTAGATATCCGAAATAACCAAGTAGTGGCATTTCGGAGAAGAAATGCAATACATTGACATAAGGGATGTCGTAGATCCAATAGTTAGGGTTGGTCGGTTCAAGTGGAACTGGATGAGAACTGCCATAATTCCACATCTCCCAAAAGAAGCCATTGGCCATTGATGCCAGGGCAATTAAGACGGCGGGAGACCAATTGCCATTGGCAATGTCCGTCAATGGATTCCAGATGTTCAGGCGTAGTAACTGACCACAAATGATGGCCATCGGGCCGATCCAGATTCCCCAGAACATAGGATAAGGCAACCAGACGACAGCAACAGAAATGACGGACCCTGCCAGCAGCAGCCATGTTCCATTTATTGGCAGTTTGGGGCCATTGGCATAACGCTGCATCAGACCGGGAAAACTGTTGAGCAAGGTATACCATTCA
Organism: Gynuella sp.; assembly: GCF_050297175.1. NCBI lineage: Bacteria > Pseudomonadati > Pseudomonadota > Gammaproteobacteria > Oceanospirillales > Saccharospirillaceae > Gynuella > Gynuella sp. The sequence continues at coordinate 90,967 of NZ_JBNKSF010000026.1, forward strand.
AATACCGCCGGCCACACGGTGGAATAGGCAGCCAAAAAGATAATTACGATGGTCATGTGAGACAGTTCGCTCATATGACCGTTGGGGTAGTACCAGTTGCTGAGTACAAAGTAATCAAAGTACTCGAAGTAACTCCAACCAAAAACTGAGAATATCGCGCTGATGATCATTAAGGTCGGGCGTGTGCTCAAGATAGAATGACCATTATTGCGATAATAAACGATGCCATCGACAGCGATAATGAAACCCCACCACATTGGGGTAAATGCGTAGTACACCAGGTTGCCGAAAACAAAACTGTTGGACCACATCAGCCACCAGAAAAAAACCATCACAATAAACCCCAGGAAAAACCACCAGGGCAGTTTCCGTGAGCCGGACGGGGATCCAGATGACGCTGGCTTTTGAAAACCAAACAGCGTCGGAAATAATATAAACAGGGTCACTGCGAGGGCACCGATCGCGATCACAATAAAGTAGATCAAATTGAACCCAGGAGTGGTTCCAATCTGAATGGGGGGAAACACTCCAAAACCCGGAGGCAGATGGTTTGTCGGATACTTAAACCAGGCGGTTACCAGCGTTAATATAAAGGTTAATAACATTGGCCATAAAAGCCCCCATTTATTGGATGACATGGTTAACTCTCCTACAACAGTTTTTTTTGCCCGGATTTGATAACCGGGTCAGTTATTTAACCATCGGCTGAGAGTACTTCTTAACACCTCCAGCTTGACCGGCTTTATTAAAAAATCATTCATTCCAGATTCAACACAGATTTTTCTGTCCGTGTCCGTAGCATTCGCAGTGTACGCGATAATTGGTACAGAAATTTGCTTTTGGCGTAGTACTCTGGTGGCTGATGGGCCATCCAGTGTGGGCATCTGCATATCCATGATAATGCAGTCAGGGGGGCTGTTGATTGCTGCTTCAATGGCTCGTTCAGGACTCATGAACCCAGTAGCGTTTACGCCGATTCGGTGTAGCATGGAGACCAGAATCTGAAGGTTGACATGATTGTCATCAATGGCAATTACGTTGGCTTTAGAAAAATCAGTAACCTGTTTGGCCTCAGTGCGGGATGGACTTAGTTCTGCAATTAATAAACTGTACAATTTAAAACGGGTATAGGGGAGTGATACCAGTTGGGTGTCGGTGAAATCAGGGTCATGATAGCGGGCAATGTCAATCCAGTAGTATACCCGGTTTGCCTGATGCTTAAACTTTTCCAGCAGTTCCTTGCCTTCCGGTATAGAGCTCTGAGCTGGAAAAACAAATAAAATGTCCGGAGTAAAATCCAGTTGGCTGATGCATTCGGGATCATGAAAATGATGTTCGACATTGATGCCAAAAAATGGCAGGTCCTGAATAATTTTATGTGCTTCGCTGTCATCCTGGTCTGACAAAACCACGACTTTTAGATAGGCAAAATTCATGGCTGAAACCGGGTGCTCCGGCAAAGGAATTGAAAGCGTAAATTCACTGCCCTGGCCTTCCTCACTCGACACAGACAGTGTTCCATCCATCATAAGTGCCAGCTTTTGGGCGATGCTCAGCCCAAGCCCGGTACCTCCAAAACGGCGAGAAATAGAACTGTCCGTTTGAGTGAATGGGTTAAATATATCTTTAACCTTATTGGCGGCAATACCGATACCTGTGTCTTTGATTTTAAACAGGATGTGGTTGTTTTCCCCTTTTTTGACCTCCAGGCGCACTTCTCCTTCTGAGGTGAATTTCAGAGAGTTGCCGAGCAGGTTGGTCAGTATCTGTCTGATCCGCATTTCGTCACCAAACGCAGACGACGGAAGTGTAGGGTCCTGATCAAGGGAGATGCAGATATTCTTTTGGGTGGCCGTCAGGGCGAACAATTCAATCATCTCGCTCAGCAGACGATCCAGGTCAAAAGGCATTTTATGTAATTCCAGCTGCCCTGCGTTAATTTTGGAAAGGTCGAGAATATCGTTAATCAGTGACAGCAGAAAGTTGGAAGACGAGTCAATAATTCGTACCAGTTCGAGTCCGTCTTTATTGGCTATTTTCAGTTTAAGAAGTTCCAGAGCACCCATGATACCTGTGATTGGCGTTCTGATTTCGTGGCTGACGTTGGCGAGAAATTCATTCTTAATCGTATTCGCTTTTTCTGCTGAACTGAGCGCCTTGCGGGTTGTTTCCAGAGCCTCTTCTTTTTCTTGATAGACTTGACCGACCTGGTAGTTCAGTACCAACGCCAGCATTAGTACCTCAGTGGCGACAGCGATCAAACCAATATGCTCAATCAGCAGATTAAAGTTAGAGCTCAGACTGTTCAGAGAAATGGAAATGACCGCCGGTATCAGAAATGTGACATTGGCGATCATATACAGCCGGGCTGTCATGTTGCCTTGAAACATCCGGATGATACCGCAGGTGAAACCAAACACAGAGAAGATAGCCACACCATATCGATCCAACTCAAGGGACTGATTGGGCAACAATATGGAAATCAGAATGTGCCCGGTGAGTGTCGCCATACATAGAATCCCTGCAACGAACAGCCTGGGGTGTTGCCGGTAGTTGATATCCAGCAGATAGAGGACGAATGAGATGTAGGCAATATTGGAAATCAGGATAGGAATACTGATGCTGTAGAACCAGTGCACATCAAAAACATCACTGAGCACCAGTAGAGCAGTACTGTTAAAAATAAGGTTGCCGAGAATAAACGTCGAATAAAAAATGTCGGCTGGGCGGAATCGGAATAGAGATAGTACGGCATAGTAAAAACCAAGCGCAATAAAGATACCTAATCCGATCAGGGTGATCAGATTACCGAACTTGATGCTTGACTGATATTGTTCTATCGGTGTCACCGATGGTACTGGCTTGGCCAGAAAGAAAGGGCTGTCGAGCTTTGTGATAATCGTGTAGCGGCCGCTATCCAGTTCTGTTGTTCGCCCGTGTCGGAGCATAAACGGGTTTTTGCTTTTGCTTTGTATACCGCCACTGTATTGAGCGATGTTTTTACCCTGCTCATCAAAAATAAAATGGCTGAAACGACCAATCACACTGGAGTTGTTAAAATCAATGACGTAAGAGCCCGATTCATTGATGGCCACTTGGGTCAGATACCAGAACACTCCGCCGGTTAATTTAATAGTTGCGGCTTCGTCACCGGTTTGAATGGAGTGGATATCGAGTTGGGCATTCAGGTTCAAATCAGCAGGTGGATTGAACCAACCTTGCCTCAGTTGTTGAACAGGAGCAGCGGCCAGCATATTGCTGATCAGATATAACAAGATCGTCAGCGAGCAGACAATCAGGGTCCGGCCCGCTGTATGCAGCTCCGACTTCTGGTTCATACCTTCCAAAATATTCCTGATTTCCTTGATAACAAGGCCAGTGTCCGGTGGGCTAGTGGTTCCGGTCAACTGACAGTTGCCTGTTTTTAGCACACTAGCTCAATTTTGACGGTGCAAAAATGATAAGTCTATCGTCCTAGCATAGTTGAGATAGCAGAAAGCCGTCAAAAAGTACGGTATGACACGGCATACCTGAAGCAAAAAAGTGATGCTGGGAAAAACTCTCTGACTTATGCCCGAATGACCGGGCGAAATTCTGAATCGCTGCCATACTTAGTTTATGAGCTATAGTTACATTCCTCCTGAATATTCCGCTACCCGTTCGCGCCGCTCCCGTACTGCAATAGCGGTAACGTTGGTTGCTGCCCTGTGTTTTGCTCTGTTATTCGGTATATTTTATTTTGCTGCCGGGATAAAACCTGTGCTGCCTCAGAAAGTGGCGGCCAAACATATCCAACAATGGCTCAGTGAGCCGCCGAGATTTGAGAATCCGAATGGCAGTTATGCCCGTTTGTTTCATCGTGATGAATTACGCAGGCTGTATCGCTCCAATCGCTACCACACCATCTGGTTTGATAATTATGTGTTGAATGCTCCGGCCCAACTATTGATTCAAAGTCTGCGAGAAACAGTCGCCGATGATCGTTATCTCTACAGCTATCATTTACCTGCGATTCTAAAAGCGGAGCCGGAAATTGGAAATTTGCCGGCCCGGGTAACTGCTCTGGATCTGCTGCTCAGCGATGCATTCTTGACCTTTATTCAGGATGTTCGCAATAACAATTATCTGCCTGATCTCAAGTCCCATGATCATCAGTCAGACTATCGTGTGGTGGCGGAGCCGGTGACAGAACGCTGGACCAGTGATCAAATTTTGTATGAATTGCAGCAGAAACTGGATGCTCAGGGTCTGCTTGTGCTACTGAAAAGTCTGACGCCCTCCCATGCCGGTTATCTGAATCTGAGGGAGCAGCTGGAATACTATCAGCGTTTGGATCTGGGTGGGCAGTGGGAAACTCTTGGAGACGGACCGGTTTTAAAGCCTGGAGACGCTCATCCTGATATTCGTGTGATCAAAAACAACCTATTGTTGTTTGGAGATTACTCGGGGGTTTGGTTCAGTGAAGAACGATCTCTCTATCGACAGGAAGTGAGCTTCAATCCCTCGCATCCCGTATTTGTATTTGATGACGAAATGGAGCAGGCCGTCAGGCACTATCAGTTGCGAAACGGCCTGCAACCAACCGGATGGATTGATGAAGCAACTCGTTTGTGTCTTCAGCAATCGCCGCAGCGTATTGCCCGTCGTATTGCTCTTAATATGAAGCGTTGGCGCCATTTGCCGGATAGGCTGGGCTCAAAGTATGTGATGGTGAATATGGCGGATTTCCGTTTACAGGTAGTTGCAGATCATCAGCCGCTGGCATCCATGAAAGTCATCGTTGGTCGTACTGATCGCCGTACGCCGACGATCATTGGCAACATCTCCTCTCTGGTATTGAATCCGACCTGGACCGTGCCTGGGAGAATTGCGGTCAGGGATATTCTGCCGCAGGTCCGAAAAAACCCGGCTTATCTGACCGACAAGCACTTGCAGCTGATACGTTATGACCGAAACGGGACATTGAAAACCATTGACCCGGCAACGGTTAACTGGCAACGACTGGGTGCAGGGCAGTTGCCATTTACCTTTCGTCAGGCAGCTGGACAGGATAATGCACTCGGTATGGTGAAGTTTGTGATTCCAAACAACATGGCTATATATCTCCATGATACCAATCACCGAAATCTGTTTTCACGGGATATGCGAGCCTTGAGTTCTGGTTGTGTGCGAGTGGAAAAACCGGAGTTGCTGGCCCGTTTGCTGTTGCAGGACACACCGTCTTGGCAGGCCGAAAAGTTGACTCAGGTTATTCAATCGCAGCGGACAACCTATGTTAAATTATCGCAACCGGTACCGACCTATCTGATGTACTGGACTGCCTGGGTTGATGACAAAGGTGTTTTGCAACAGCGCCCCGACGTGTATCAATGGGATGGATTGGACAAGTTCGGCAGCGATCATGCAGCGGCACAATTGGCCAGCAATATTATTTCAACCCTGAGTCCCTAGCAGGCTTTTGGTTCTTGGCGCAGTATTCGCAACGCCAATAGAAAAATTCGACAATCACCAAATGTGTTGTTGTCGCTAATCGGTTATTTTTAAAGGGATCATCTGGAACGCTGTGGTTGAAAAATTCTATCTGCCGGATAAGAGACCTTTTTCATATGTCTTTGTAAGGTATTCGGGTTAAACTGCCTCGAACGATAAGGAGTTGATTATGCAGCAGATGTTTCCAGAAATCAGACCGTATGCAGAACATCGATTGATGGTTCAGGCACCGCATAATCTCTACATCTGTGAGAGTGGCAGTCCGGAAGGCATTCCGGTGCTGATCATTCACGGTGGACCTGGCGCCGGTATGAGTGAGCATGCCCGACGTTTCTTCGATCCGGATGTCTTTCGTATTATTCAGTATGACCAACGAGGCTGTGGACGATCCACACCTCATGCATGCCTGGACAACAATCACCTGGACGCATTAAAAAGTGATATCGAGACTTTGCGTCAGTATCTGCAGATTGACCAATGGCTGTTGTTTGGCGGTAGTTGGGGGGTGACTCTAGCACTGGCTTACGCTCAGGACTACCCAGACTCGGTGCTTGGATTCATGCTGAGAGGGGCGTTTTTGGCCCGGACCAAAGACATTGATTGGTTATATAAAGAAGGCGCCAGCCGGATTTTTCCTGAATTCTGGGAGTCCTTTACCGATATGGTCGGAGGTGAAAATGGAACACCTTTGATCGATGCCTATTATCAGCTGCTTTCCGGAACCAATGAACTGAAGCGCATGGGAGCCGCAAAAAGCTGGACGGGATGGGAAGGCCACTGCCTGACTCTGACGCCGGATCCAAAGACCCAGACTTCATTCTCTGATCCATCGTTTGCACTCGGTATGGCTTCCATTGGCATCCATTTCATGCGTCATGGTTGTTTTTTGCAGGAAAATCAGATCCTCGACAATATGGATCGGATCAAACATCTGCCAGCGATTATTATTCATGGTCGTTATGACATGGTCTGTCCTCTCGATAATGCCTACGATCTTTATCGGAGGTGGCCGGAGGCTGAACTGGATGTGGTCCGTGAAGCCGGGCATTCGCAATATGAAAACGGCATCGTTGATGCCACTATCAAAGCAGCCTGGACGATGGCAAAACGTCTTGGGCATGATCCCATGCAGGCTTGATCGGCCTTATCACAAACGAATACGGGGTTGTATAAGATTTGCAGGTTTTGATTCAACGAGTTCAACATGCCAGTGTTGTGGTAGATAACCAAACCATTGGTAGTATCGGACAGGGTCTATTGGCGCTGGTAGGAATTGAAAAGAACGATACTGAGGCTTCTGTCGAGAAAATGGTTACCAAGCTACTGGCTTATCGGGTGTTCAATGATAAGCTGGGCAAGATGAATTTAAGCTTGCGGGATATTCAGGGTGAACTTCTGCTGGTTTCGCAATTTACTCTGGCTGCCGATACGCGAAAGGGATTGCGGCCAGGTTTTTCAACAGCGGCAGAACCACAAAAGGGACGTGAACTATTTGAACTGTTGCTGCAGAAGGCGAGTGACTACTGGCCTGGGCGTATCGCGACTGGACAGTTCGGTGCAGACATGAAAGTCAGTCTGTTAAATGACGGTCCCGTTACCTTCCTGCTAACCGCTTGAACATTAAGGCGTTGATACATGTTCAATCTCTCCAGACTATTTAAATCAGTTCCTGAAACGCTGGCAGCTGTCGACCTGGGATCGAACAGCTTTCATATGATTATTGCTCATTGGCAAAACGATGCCCCTGTCGTGATTGACAGGATAAAGGAACCCGTGCGGCTGGGTTTTGGTTTGAGGGATGATGGTTCCCTCAGTGATGAAGCTGTTCAGCGGGCTATGGAATGCCTTCAGCGTTTTGGTGAACGCCTGCGTAGTGTAAATGCCGGCAGTGTTCGCATTGTGGGTACCAAAACCCTTCGCAGTATCAATAATGCCAGTGAATTCCTGACTGAAGCGCAGGCAAGACTCGGTCATCCGGTGGAAATTATTTCCGGTGAAGAGGAAGCGCGTCTCATATACCTTGGCGTGGCACAAGCCATCGAACCGGGTAAAGACCGACGTATTGTCATGGACATTGGTGGTGGCAGTACCGAAGTTATTATTGGTCGGGGAATGGACCCGGAAATCAAAGAAAGCCTCAACATGGGGTGTGTGGCACTGACAAAACGCTTTTTCGATGACGGCAAGATATCACGCAAAGCGATTAAAAAAGCCCGGGTAGCCTGTCTGCAGGAATTGGAACCAGTGCGTGATGACCTGCTGGATTTGGGATGGTCCGAATGTATTGGTGCTTCCGGATCGATTAAGGCTGTTGCTGAGGTCTGTACGGAATTGGGTTGGACGACCGGTGAAATCCATCGTCAGAACATTGCTGACCTGATCGATCAGTTTGTTGAGCATGGCAACATTGATTTATCTATGAAGGGTCTGTCAGCGGATCGTCAGCCAGTGTTTTTCGGTGGTTTGATTGTCTTGAGTGCGCTGTTTGAAAGTTTGCAGCTGGAAACTATAGCGGCGTCGGACTGGGCATTGCGTGAAGGCCTGCTGTTTGATCTGAAAGGTCGCTTCGAACACAAAGACATTCGCGATGAAAGCATCAACAAATTGGTGGCCCGTTATCATGTAGTGTCGCCCAGGGTGGGACAGATAGAAAAGACTGTTGAGGATTTTCTGCCACAGGTGACTGAAGATTGGGCGTTAAACCCCGAAGAATCTCTGCAACTATTAAAGTGGGCGGCGAGAATTTTTCTGATCGGGCTGGATATCACCCACAGTGATTATCATAAGCATGGGGCCTATATTGCTGAACATGTGGATCTGGCAGGCTTTTCCCGATCAGAGCAGGCCCAGTTATCCGCTCTTGTCCTGTCGCACCGAAAACGTTTTCCAGTCAAGAAATTTCCAATGGATAACGAGCCATTGTTGCGGCTAAGTATTATTTTCCGTCTGGCAGTTATCTTTAATCGTGCTCGTCGTAATATTCCATTACCGGAAATAAAATTGGTTGCCAAGGGTAAACAGTTATCGCTGAATGTTGCTACAGAATGGCTGGAAAATAACTCTTTGACATTAGCTGATCTGGAAAATGAGGTTCGTTATCTGAATCAGATTGGTTATTCACTTCTTTTGAATGATAGTGTGGAAGCTAGTACTTGATCATAAGAGTACTGGTTGTCTTATCTGTCAGTTTGTCAATTTTGTTGCTGTAGTAATTTTTTGTGGCGGGTTTTGTCATTTTCTGTTGCTACTGTTGTGCCAGAAACGGTGTCTCTCTAAGCGGTCAATCCTTCTCATCAATCCTGACTATTATGTGAGATCTCACGTGTCATAAATAGTCATCATGGTTCATATTTTTCTATTGTCGCGTTTTAGTGATAAAAAAATAACACAATTTTTTTGTTATCGGTAAGGTTTGTTGTCAAAGCTTCTTTAGATGTTTATTTACGTAAAGTCTACAACTAATGAAGGACCCTTTGTACTGGTATTATTTATACACCTCCTCATAATTGACTGTAGCTGTAGAGTTTTAGTTTTGGTTAAGAAAGATTTAATTTGTTGGTTGTCTTGATAATTGTTTGGGTTTTTCTTTCATAGCCTAATTTCTCAGGATGGTAGATGGGTAGTCGAATAATAAAAGCAGATTCAGGCTCAGATGTTTCCAGTCGTTTTTGTGTGAGGAGTATGTAGTTCACTGAATTAAGGTCGAAAATGATCGGTTTGATTTGACAGGTATTTTGTTTTTATCGTGATAACGATTTTAAAGGATGCTTGCCATGTTGGTATCGATGAATCAGTTACGACCCTCGAGGACAAGAATGTCCTATTGGGCCTATCTCGCCGGGATAATGGTGTCATATTACTGTTTGGCGGCAATGGCACTGTATTTATCAAAAGAGCCTGGTAGTGTTGCAATGGTTTGGTACCCCAACATAGCAGCGGGCTTATTGTTGGCTAGATTACCATATCGGTTCTGGCCTGCGGGGCTGGTAGCCGTCCTGATTCCACAGTTGGGTATTTCTCTGTCGTTACCACAAACGTTGTCTGTTAATCTGGTGTTCTCCTGTACAGCACTTTCCAATGTCTCGCTAATCGCCTATTTCACTAAGAAAAGCAACAATTTCGAACAGGTTTATGATTCCCCAGTGAATTATGCCAAAGCACTGGTAGTGATTGCCATTGTGCCGGCAGCTATCTCTGCGACGGTAGCAGCAATAGGGTTATTTCTGAATGGTTTTCAAAATATAGATAAAGGCTGGGTGGTCAGCTTTACCAGTATAGTGCTGGGGGGATTAACCATTGGCGCTCCAGGTATTGCTTTGTCTCATTTTGGTTTTAAAAAGTGTGTAGAAGAATTATTGACCACCTGGTCTTTGGGATTTCTAGCCATTGCTTCAGCCGTCAGCATATATGCCTTCCTGCACTTGGCTTATCCTTTTGCTTACCTGGCTTTGACGTTGGTGGTGGCTGCGCTGTTTACCAATATTATTACCATTAGTTTTGCGGCATCCATATGTAGCATTCTCATCACGACCATCACATCTTTTCAGTTATACGTGCCAAATATTGATGATCCTAGCAGGACCGGTATTCTGTTCTATCTGCCAGTTATGATCATCTTGATACCTTCGGTTGTATTGTCAGTCTCACAGCATGCCAGAACACTGGTTATGGACAAGCTCGAAGAGCAGATGACCAGTACCCGTGATGCGCTTTTAAATATGCCTGCGCTGTTGTGCACTATTGATGCGGGAGGTAATGCTGTCCTGGCCAGTAAGAGATTTCTAAGAATCATGGAGCTAGACACGACTGAACTGATCGGCTATCCATTCAGCAAAATAGTGGTGCCGGAATCCATGCCGACTTACGACAAAGAAATACTCAATACTTTGCAAAAAGGAGATCTGGTCGAGAATGTCATGATCAAGGTTCGCAGCCGTTATGGTCGGGAAATTTACCTGTCGGTTTCTGCCAGCTTTGAGTCAAACGGTCACCCAAACCAAAAAGTGTATCACCTTCACATCCAGAATATTTCAGAGGAAGTTCGTTTGAGCGAGAAGCTTATGGAAGAAAACGAACTTATGGAAATTACCCTAAGGTCGATAGGTGATGGAGTCGTTGCTACGGATAGTAAGGGTGATATTACGTTTATTAATGCAGTGGCAGAGACGCTGTTGTATACGAGTACTGATGTTGCCACGGGTAAACATTTTAATGATGTTATTCACCTATATGATGAACAATCAGGAAAACGTCTGGACTGCCCGGTCGACCGGGTGATGCAGGAAAAAACCGTTCAGGGTATTCCGGATTTTGCAGTGCTGAAAAACATTAATGGTGACACGTTTGGTATTCAGGACAGTATTTCGCCAATAACTAATCAGAAAGGAGAAGTCGTTGGCACCATAATGGTCTTCCAGGATGTCACTGAAACCCGAAAAATTTCCCAAAAAATGAGTTATCTGGCCCAGCATGACATGTTAACCGATCTGCCGAACCGGATCCTGCTCATGGACAGAATCAATCTCGCTATTGCCAGAACCAAGCGCAGTGCTTACAGCTTTTGCGTCGTTTTTATGGATCTTGATAATTTCAAAACCATCAATGATACGCAGGGGCATGAGGCTGGCGATCAGTTGTTACAAGTCATTGCCAGCCGATTGCGCAAACATGTTCGGGGCGAGGACACTATTTCACGGATTGGGGGGGATGAATTTGTATTTGTCTTTGAAGGTATTTCAGACTCCACCGCGGTGACCAGAATTTGTGACAAAGTCATTGACGATGTCCGTCAGCCCATGATCATTAATCACAAATCCATTTCCGTCAGCTGTAGTATGGGGGCTGCGTTGTGCCCAACGGATGGTGAGGACTCTGAGACCCTCATGCGTCGGGCAGATGCCGCCATGTATCGGGCTAAGCATACTGGCCGCAACCGGGTCTGTTTTTACTCTCATCAGATAGAAAAAGTCTTGTCTCGTCAGGTAGCCCTTGAAGATGATTTGCGTACCGCCTTTAAGCAGGAAGAATTTTTTCTCTACTACCAGCCTATCGTCGACAGCGATACTGGTGAGGTGTATGCCACTGAAGCACTTTGTCGCTGGAAGAACCCTAAAACCGGAGAAATGGTCGCACCGGCAACCTTCATTCCGGTACTTGAAAACATTGGCCTGATTAATGATGTTGGCAAATACATTCTGGAAGCAGCCTGCAAGCAAATGACCGAGTGGAAAGGTCAGGGTAAAGAATTAAATATGTCTATCAATATCAGTGCCCGGCAAGTCGCTGACAGTAGTTTTATAGATAGCGTGGCAACGATTTTATCGAGTTACAACTTGTCTGGAACCCGGTTTATTTTTGAAATTACTGAATCGCTATTACTGACCAATACTGATCAATGTATCAGTGTGTTAAGAAAGCTTCGCAGTATGGGGATTCGTATTGCTATCGATGATTTTGGATGCGGTTACTCCAGTCTTAGTTATCTGAAAAAATTTCCTTTCGATGTGCTGAAAATTGATAAACAGTTTGTTCAGGAACTGGGCTCTAGTCAGCAGGATGTCATCTTTGTTAAGGCGATCCTTGATATGGCCAAGGCATTGTCTCTAAAAACAGTGGCTGAAGGTGTGGAAAACGAACAACAGGTCAGAATTCTGCAGAACCTGAATTGTGATGCGTTACAGGGTTTTTATTTTTCTGCAGCAGAAAGTGGTCAGCAGATTCGTGCGCGTATGGGACATAATAACAATATTCTCCGTTTTCCCGCCTGATAAAAAACGGCTACCGGTAGACATGTGGGTAGCCGTCAATACATTCACTTCGTTTTAATCCTGAGAGGTATGCAGCATCCATACTGCATACGGTTCAAAACGACTAATACATGGAAAGGTAGGGTGTGTTTTCCGCGAAGTATTCGTGGGAGTCTGCGTTTTGAACGGCTCTTCCAGGATTGGTTCTGGCTAAACGCTTGGCATTTGATTGACCGTAGGCGTTATCATCAGTACCGGCTACCACGTTAAAATGTGACATCTCGTGTACTAGAGTGCCGGCTTTTGAGTCTGTTCCAGTCAATGGTGCTGACCAGAAGGCTCTGCAAATGTAAATTTTGTAAGGGTCATTTGGATATACATACGCATAATAATTGTCATTGCATGCGCAACTCAGACGGACTGGAGCTGAACTTAACGCGCTGGAAATACTTCGAAAATGAGCCGTCACTGTATTTTGCCGATTACGGTTGGGTGATCCAAACCAAGTGGTATAACGTGGTGCGCTGGTCGGCATGGATGCACTGTTTAGAGCACTGGATGCCGCAGAGGCAATATTGACAGCTGCATTCATTGAGCTGTTGAGTGTATTGATCTGGCTGGATGAGCAATATTCATAATTAGTTGAGATTGTTTCGCTCTGAATCTTCTTTACAGTATTTGGTTGAAAGAAAATTTTCAGGCTGTTGCTGCTTGCTTCAATGTCCGTGCTTTTGGCCCGAGTTGTGTTGATTGTGGAATTTGTCTTGTTAGCGGTTTCCACGATTGCAGTTACGGACCCATCGAGATAAACAGAGTAATAGCTTGCCTGCTCCATTTTGTAATAACGGGACAGGTCGACAGTTACAGATTTACTCTCGTGTGGTTTAAACGTCACATAATCGGTTTCTTCAGGTTCGCCCCGCTTGACCAGCCGTCCTTGATAGCTCTGGAACTTGCCGTCAGCCGAAATTGAGAAAACGTCTGCACTGAGTTCTTTTTCCAGTGGGGTATTCCACTTCAAAACCTTCAAAAATTCATCACTGTTATTGGTGATAACAACGTTGATTTCAGAAGTGCTGGTGCTTTTTTTGGTCGCCTGAAGTGAAAAGGATAACAGCCCGTTACCAGCTGCAAGTGCGAAGAAGGGAGTTAATGATAGAATTATTATTGTGCACAGTAGCTTTATTATCTTCATGGATGATTTCCTGCTATAAAGATTTCGGTGATCGTGGTTGAAAAATAATATAAGGCAATGGCTTGTCTTTCTGGCGAATTTAGGTTGACGCACTTATGCCCTTTATCATCTGCATTATGTTGTCGATACCGCCTGAACACTTTGCCAAAAAATACTAACGTTAACCGGCAAAAATATTCTCCCATTCATTAGTGGGATAAAGTTGGAAATGCTTCGCACGTGTGGCATATATCTGTGCTTATTGCATTCCTTGTCTGTCATAAAAATTACGATTGATTAGGGAATCTCTGAAAAATGGTCTATTTTCGCGCAGGACATTGTCAGCCCCAGTCTCGCATCCTCATTTAGGCCAGTAAATTGCAGTGCTGCGAGTGATGCTTCCTCGATTGCATTAAAACTATTCCTATTTTTCAGAGGCCCCTTAGCGTTTTTGAGAACCTTTCGTGTCGTATAAATGAAGTTTGTTGATGCTTGGAAATAGGAAATAGGGAGGATAAACCCAGCGCCTGTCAATCGGGCCGGGTTTGGAGAGTCAGTTAATAAGATATCCTATTAAAGGGTGACATCAGCTGTTAGCTGCCCACTGTGCCAGTAGTATCGCTTGCGAATCAACACTCTCGCCTTCGTTTTCCGGTTGTAGCAGATGATAGTTGCCTTCACCGTCCAGCACCCAGGCGTGGGTATTGTCTGCCAGCGCGAGCTTGAGGTCATCTATGATACGTTCCCGGAGTTTTTTGGATTTCAACGGGAAACAGGTTTCCACACGATGAAACATATTGCGTACCATCCAGTCGGAACTGGCCAGCCAGAGTTCTGGATCACCGTTGTTTTCAAAATAAAATACCCGGCTGTGTTCAAGAAAGCGGCCTACGATAGAACGTACTCGTATGTTTTCTGACAGTCCTGGAATTCCTGGTTTTAAATGGCATATGCCACGGATGATCAGGTCAATCGAGACGCCGGCTTGTGAAGCCTTGTACAGTTCAGTAACCAGCTGCTCTTCACACAGCGAATTCATTTTCAGAATAATGTGTGCGGTTTTGCCGTTGTTTGCGTTATCCACTTCCCGTTGAATTTTACGGATCATAGAACGGTGCAGAGTGAACGGAGCATGCAGCAGGGTTTCCATTTTGGACATTTTGCCCATACTGCTGAGCTGCAGAAAAATACGATAGACATCTTCTCCACAAGATTTGTCTGCGGAAAACAGACCGTAATCAGTATAAACCTGCGTGGTTTTGGCGTGGTAGTTGCCAGTTCCCAGGTGGACATAGTTGCGCAGTTGGTTTTTTTCCTTTCTGGCAATCAATAGCATCTTGGCATGGGTCTTAAACCCAACCACACCGTAAATGACGTGGATACCGTAACGCTGCAGCTTGTTAGCCAGGGCAACGTTGTCCTGTTCATCAAAACGGGCACGCAGTTCCACGACGACAGTCACTTCTTTGCCGGCTCTGGCTGCCTGAACCAAAGCGTCTACCACAGGTGATTCTGAACCGGTACGATAGAGAGTCTGTTTAATAGCGAGGACCTGGGGGTCTTTGGCTGCTTGACGTATCCATTCCACCACCGTGCTGAACGATTCATATGGATGATGGACCAGAATATCCTGGCGACGGATAGCATCGAAATAGTTATCGTAGCGTTTAAATGCCCGTGGTACGGATTGCGTAAACGGCGGAAAATAGTGAGCAGGATCTTTGATCAGACTAAACAGATCATTGAAGCGGGATAAGTTGACCGGACCGTTGACTTTGAACATATCACGGTTGCCTACTTCGCAGCGATTGAGCAGAAATTCCAGCTGGTCTTCCGGTGTATTGTCTGCCAGTTCAATACGGACTTCATCACCGTATTGGCGATAGGCAAGTTCCCCTTCCATGGCTCTGAGCAGATCATCGGTTTCCTCTTCATCCAGAAAGATGTCCGTATTCCGTGTCAGTCTGAACTGATAGCAACCCAGCACTGTCATCCCGACAAACAGTTCATCCATAAAATGGTGAATGATTGATGACATCAGGATAAAACCGCGTCCTTCGCTGACCAACTCAGAAGGGAGTTCGATAATATTGGGCAATGATCGTGGCACCTGGACAATGGCCCGCCCGGAGTTTCGTCCAAAGGCATCTTTGCCATTGAGGCTGACGATAAAGTTAAGACTTTTATTCAGGATTCGTGGAAACGGGTGCGCAGGATCGAGACCAATCGGGCTGAGCAGTGGTAAAACATCGCTTTGAAAGTAGTTATGCAGGTAGTTGATCTGATCGCTGACCCATTCATCCCGGCGCAGAATATAAATACCATTTTCCCTGAGTAACGGCAGAATCTGTTCATTTAGAACTGTATATTGCTGATGGACAAACTCATGTGCCTGTTCTGCGATTGCCTCTTTGGTCTGAGTGATGGTCATGCCATCGGCAAAGGAGGTTGTTCCTGATCCGCGCTCAATCAGTTCAATCAGACCTCCAACCCGGACCTCAAAGAATTCATCCAGATTGGTGGCTGAGATACATAGGAATCTAACTCGTTCCAATACCGGCAGGGACGCATCTGTGGCTTGATGCAATACCCGCTTGTGGAATTGCAACAGGCTGAGTTCACGATTAAAAAAAGATAATTCTTTCATATAACAACCGCTTTTTATCAGGCAATAAACGGATAACAGTATAAGACGTAACTGTTACAGAATTGTAATGGAAGATAAAGTTATTCAGACGAGGCGGTTGACAGTGACCCGTCAACCGCAAATCAGTGACTATCGGTGAGGGGGGGATTACATGCCTTTAACCGCGTAGATCCCGGGAGCGTTACGCCAGTATCCTTTGTAGTCCATGCCGAAACCGAAGACAAAGCGGTCTTCACATTCAAGGCCAATGTAGTCTGGAAGGATATCCGGGCGGGCTTTACGGTCGTGCAGTTTATTCAGCAGAACGGCTACGTGTAAGTCACCGACCTGCTCATTACGGCAATGGTCAACAATGGCACCGAGGGTGGAGCCTTCATCATAGATGTCATCGACAATCAGGATGGTGCGGTCTTTGAGTTGTTGAGCAGGAAACGCTTTCCAGTCCAGTTCAGAACCGCGGGTTTCATTGCGATAGCGGGTGGCATGCAGATAACTGACTTCAAGTGGAAAGCCGAGCTTGGTGACCAGTTTACCAGTTAGTACCAGTCCGCCATTCATGACACTGAATACAATCGGATTTTTACCAGAAATATCGTTACTGATCTCTTTTGCCATGCGGTCAATTGCAACTTCTATCTGGCTTTCACTGAATAAACAATCAGCTTCGTCCATAACTTGCTGGATATCGCCGGGAACGGGGGTCATTACTATCTCCAAAATAAGGTGTATGGCATATGCGGAAACAACGGACAGTGCGCCACTAAATATTTACGGAACCGGGAAGTCGCGGGACGCATTGAATCCACAGTTCCAGGAGGACAGCTAAGGTTAATGGCTCGGCAGTTTTATCGCAACTGTTCGACCAGACCCTTTATAATGTTATAGCGTCACAGGCTTTTAACAGTAAGGAGTTTCGCCATGAAACTGGCATTGGTATGGGCAATGGCCCGAAATCGGGTTATTGGTAAAGATAATCAATTGCCCTGGCGGCTGCCGAATGACATGAAGCGTTTTCGACAGCTGACCACAGGCAAGTGTGTCATCATGGGGCGTAAAACCTATGATTCATTGGGCCGGCCCTTACCAGATCGCGAAAACATTGTGATCACCCGACAACAGCAACTTAGTTTGCCGGGGGTACATGTCGTTGGCAGCCTTGAAGAGGCTATTGAGCTGGCGGAATCACTGTCTACGACCCGGCAGCAGGATGAAATCATGGTTATGGGAGGAGCTGAAATATACGCCCGTGCGTTGCCCGTTGCAGATCGTTTGTATATTACTCATGTACATGCCGATATTGAGGGCGATACCTGTTTCCCGGAATTTGATATGCAGCCCTGGCAGTTGCAGAGTACAGAGGAGTTCTGTGCGGATACTGATAACTCCTACGACTACAGTTTTGCGGTGTACAGCCGCTGAGCATGTTTGCCGGTAAATTATCGTTCAGCAAATTAGCAGCACAAAAAAAGCCCTGATATCAGGGCTTTTTTGGGTGAGGGGTGTAAAAACTACATCCGGTTAACCGCATTACTTGGTGCAAAATCCTCAACCTTCAGCGGGCTGTGGTTTTTGATGTATTCAACCAGCATGTCCGCATCTACGAACCCTGTGTTGACGTAATTCGGGTGATCCGTAATTTTAGGATATCCATCACCGCCGGAAGCCACATAGGCATTGACGGCCAGGCGATAGGTAGCATTCATATCCAATGGTTTACCTGCAATTTTAACATTCATGATCTTACCGTTTTTCACGTCCATACTGACGCCATCGAATTGTGCAAATGCGCCGCTGCCCGCTTCTTTGTTCGCAGCCACTGTCAGATAGTCAAACAATTCTTTGCCGGTAAAATCCACATAACTCAGCATGTTGGCAAATGGCTGTACAGTCAGAACGTCTTTATAGGTGATATCACCGCCTTCCATATCGGCACGAATACCGCCAGAGTTCATGACGCCCACGTCTGCTTTGGTTTTTTCCTTCTGAGCTTTGGCGATCAGGTTACCTAAATTGGTTTCCTGTTTACGCACGACGCTACGATCACCTACAAAAAGGCCATTGCTGCTGCCAATAATGACGTTCAGGGATTCGGAGCCTTTTTCCTGGTATGGAGTGAGTAGAGCCAGCATGGCAGGGTCTTCCGCAATTTCTTTTTCCATCAGGGTATAAATGGATTTGCCGTCAGCATCCTTTTCTTTTTTCTTCAGATTGACGGGAATAAGGCGATACTGGTAGTTCTGAATTTTGCCATCCTGAATGACGAGATCCAGGCGTCCAACATATTTACCCCATTCATAAGCCTGGAGAATCAAGGTGTTGTTCTGAACATCAGGCTCGAACAATGGATTCTGGGAGTGACCGCCCACGATCACATCAATGCCGGATACCTTGCGTGCGAGAGTTACATCACCGGGGGCATTGCCACCGTAGTTACCGTTCGCATAGTGCCCCATGTGAGTGGCTGCCACGACAATATCGGCTTTCTTGCGCAGTTCCGGAACGAGTTTTGAAGCGACGCTGACAGGGGAGCGGAAATCCAGGTCGCCGGTGTATTCAGGGTTACCGATTTTGACAGTGTCTTCGGTGGTCAGGCCCATAACCGCAATTTTATTACCCTGTACATTAAAGATTTTATAGGGCTTGAATAGGGTTTTATCGGTGCCTTTGTAAAAAATATTCGCACTCAGGAACGGGAATCCAGCCCAGCTTTCCTGTTTTTCAAGCACTTCCCGGGAATTGTCGAATTCGTGATTACCTACCGCCATGGCGTCATAGCCAAGTGCTTTCATACCGATGAAGTCAGGTTTGGCATCCTGCAGGTCTGACTCCGGTACACCTGTATTGATGTCACCGCCGGACAATAACAGTACGCTGCCTCCTTCAGACTCAACTTCAGAACGAATGCTGTCGATGAGTGTCTTGCGGGCGGCCATGCCATATTCGCCTTTATCGTTTTTCCAGAAGCGACCATGGTGGTCGTTGGTATGCAGAATCGTCAGGTGATATTGCTTGCCTGCTTCGTACTTGGGGGACATCATTGAACAGCCGTTGATCAGGGAGATCGAAGCGATCAGTATCGTGGCCAAAGATAGTAAGCGTTTCATATTGAGTGGCTTCCTTTGTCTTTTAGTTATCGTTTGTTGGGACTATTAGCACGTATTTTGTATGCATGATTGTGTCCAACTGTGACAGTTGGATGACATTATTGCGAGGGAGTTAATACAGCAGGCTCTGACCAAGTGGTCAACAAAAAAATGTGAAATCAATCAATTCTGTCGAAATTGTGCAGGTAGTTCCCCGCGCTGGTGCGCATTTGGTCAGTCGTGATCAATAATGGTACTAACCAGTTATGTTTATGACCGGGTCGGTACATATGCCTAAAAAATATATAGATGAAGATCCTGTAACATTTATCGTTGTTCTACCACTGTTATTAGACAAACCTGTTTGTTAATACAGCCTCTGTCTCGATCTTATTCACCATTGTCTGACAGGTTAGCGGCTGCAGTTGCAGATAAATTCAGCTCCTGTTCGGAGTATTCGGCAGATACTGACAGTGCCTGTTTCCTGGAGACGAGAACGCCACAGTGTTGACAAAACCAATCCTGACAGCCGCATGCTCTCAACTGTTCAAGTAAGTTTTTACAGTGGGGACAAAATTTTTTGACCATATGGTTAACTTTTGCGGTAATGTTGGCTTATTATCTGCTGTAGGGTTTGATTCAAGTTGACCATGATCAGGTTATGGTCAAAGAAGCACCGATTTACCAAATTGGTGTTAGTTGATCAAGAATAGAGCTTCAATTTGTTTAAGCAAATTGCTAATTTAGCGGCGCTTTGAAGCTCGATATAATTAAAAACTGTAAACCCAAGGGGAAAGTCACCATGAATGGTTTTATCAAAGTCGCGGCTGCCGCCGCTGTTGCTTTGTCTGCATCTGTTTCGATGGCAGCAAAGTTTGCTCCTGCCGTTATTTATGATCAGGCTGGTAAGAACGACAAGTCGTTTAATGAAGCTGTATATAAAGATGGTGTTTTGCCATTTACAGCAGATACTGGTGTTAAAGTCCGTGAATTTGAACCTCAGAATGAAGCTCAAATGGAACAGGGTTTACGACGCCTGGCACAACGCGGTAACAGTCCGATTATCGCAGTTGGTTTCACCTATGATTCGCCATTGAAGAAGGTGGCCAAAGAATTCCCGGACATACAGTTTGCTATTATCGATTCTGTTATTGACCTCCCCAATGTTCAATCCATCGTTTTTGCTGAGCACGAAGGTTCATTCCTGGTAGGTGCATTGGCTGCTATGAAGAGTAAAACCGGTGCCGTCGGTTTTATCGGTGGTATGGATATTCCTCTGATTCGTAAATTCGCCTGTGGATATGTCCAGGGTGCTAAATATGTAAACCCGAATATTTCCGTGTTTGAAAACATGACAGGTACTACGCCTGCTGCCTGGGGGGATCCGGCCAAAGGTGCAGAGCTGGCCAAGGCCCAGTTTTCCAAAGGTGCTGACGTGGTCTATGCTGCGGCAGGTGGTACAGGTATCGGTGTTTATCAGGCTGCCAAAGATGAAGGCAAATATGCTATTGGTGTAGATTCCAATCAGAATTATATGCAGCCAGGAACCATGCTAACGTCGATGACCAAAAAAGTGGGCGACGCATCTTACCAGTCCTGGAAAGAGGCTCAGGAAGGTACCTGGAAAGGTGGCCTGAAAGTGATGAATCTTGCTGCCAATGGTGTTGACTGGGCATTGGATGAATACAACAAAGATCTGATCACTGATGATATGAAAGCCAAAATGGATTCGATTAAAGAAGATATCAAATCCGGCAAAATTAAAGTATATGACTACATGACTTCAAACAGTTGTGACATACAGTGAGCTAATAGAATAAGAACTATATAAGGCGGTTTATCGCAAGGTAACCGCCTTTTTTAATTAACACAGTTACGCTGTTTAATGAGTCTGTTGGATAACGAAATGCCTGATACAGGTCTTTGACTGGCTGCATTTTGATATTTCCAGCGACTCAGACAGCCCCGAAAAACTCACAGGATTGAAACGGTTTGGTACCGGATTTTTCAGGGTGAAAGGGTAGATGTATCAGGACGATGCATTTGCGCACCTGGTTTATAAGTTACCTGTATAGCAGGCCCAGCACGGTGATGATATGACAGACTCTCTCGCCATAGAGCTTCGCGGTATCGATAAGCGGTTTGGTGACGTTCACGCCAATAAATATATCGATTTAAAAGTTAAAAAAGGCACGATTCACGGAATTGTCGGAGAAAACGGTGCCGGTAAATCAACCCTGATGAGCATTATCTACGGATTTTATCAGGCAGATGCCGGTGACATTCTGATAGATGGTCAAGTGGTTCATATTAAGGGTTCTCAGGATGCCATCAATGCCGGTATCGGCATGGTGCATCAGCATTTCATGCTGGTGGATAATTTTAGTGTTTTGGAAAACGTTATGCTGGGAACTGAGGGCGGCATGATGTTACGTCAGGGAATGGGGGCGGCCCGCACTGAACTGCAACGATTGGCAAACGACTATGGGCTCGATATTGATCCGGATGCCATTGTTGAGGAGTTACCGGTTGGGTTGCAGCAGCGGGTGGAGATTCTCAAGGCCTTATATCGTGGTGCCAAAGTTTTGATTCTGGATGAACCGACCGGTGTGCTGACTCCGCAGGAAACCGAACATCTGTTTAAGATTCTGGCTTCGCTGAAGGAGCGGGGGACTACGGTAATTCTGATCACCCATAAACTTCGGGAAATTATGGCGGCGACGGATCACGTTTCTGTCATGCGGCGAGGTGAAATGGTGGCTCATGTGGATACCCCCAATACCAACCGTGAAGAACTGGCCGAACTGATGGTGGGACGAAAAGTGCGTTTTAAGGTTGAACGCGAGGCTCATGAGCCTGGTAAAGCACTGTTATCCGTTAAGGATGTTGTCGTTCGTGAAGGTGGTGTGGATCGTCTCAAGAACATTAGTTTTGAGGTCCATGAAGGTGAAATTCTGGGTGTGGCAGGTGTTAGCGGCAATGGTCAGTCAGAGTTGCTGGAAGCATTGTCAGGTATTCGTCCAATCAATGGCGGTGTCATAGAGCTGAACGGCCACCAGATTACCGCAGAGTATCATATGGATCCTTATCAGGTTCGAGGCATTGGTGTAGGGCACGTCCCTGAAGATCGCCATAAGATGGGGTTGATCAACAAGTTTGATGCTCAGGAAGCTTTTATTCTCGGCTATCACCGGAAAGCTGAGTACAACCATATGTTTTTACAGAATAAAGCTGCCATTCTTAAAGATTGTCAGGAAAAAATGGATACCTGGGATGTCAGGCCTGCAGATCCCAATTTGAAAACCGCTAACTTTTCCGGCGGTAATCAACAAAAACTGGTGATTGCCCGTGAAGTTGAGCAGGACCCCGACGTCCTGTTAGTGGGGCAACCGACGCGGGGGGTCGACATCGGTGCTATCGAGTTCATTCATAAGCGTATCGTTGAAATGCGTAATGCCGGTAAAGCAGTGTTATTGGTTTCCGTTGAGCTGGATGAAATTATGAGCCTGGCAGATCGGATCATTGTAATGTTCGACGGTAATATCGTCGGTGAAATCTCCAGTGATCAGGCTGATGAAAAAACCCTGGG
Source organism: Gynuella sp. (assembly GCF_050297175.1). Lineage (NCBI taxonomy): Bacteria > Pseudomonadati > Pseudomonadota > Gammaproteobacteria > Oceanospirillales > Saccharospirillaceae > Gynuella > Gynuella sp. The sequence continues at coordinate 113,696 of NZ_JBNKSF010000026.1, forward strand.
CCTGATGATGGCCAATTGTATTCCCGATCATCTGCAGCAGGCTGGAGGAAACGCATGAGTCAGCAACGTATTCCCGCATGGATTAATTATGCCGTTATCCCGGTGTTGAACGTTTTGGCCGCATTCCTGGTATCGGCAATGGTATTTATTTATATCGGTGTCAGCCCAATCGATGCCGCCAAGGTTATGTGGCAGGGAGCATTTGGTTACTCCGAAGGTTGGGGGTATACCCTTTATTACACAACCGGCTTTATTTTTACCGGTCTTGCCGTGGCCGTGGCATTCAGTGCACAACTGTTCAATATTGGTGGTGAAGGTCAGGCCTATCTGGGAGGGCTGGGAGTAGCGCTCGTTTCGTTGTGGTTGGGTAATTCATTGCCAGCGATTATCGTTGTGCCGTTGGTGATTATTGCTGCGGGTGTTTTCGGCGCTGCGTGGGCATATATCCCGGCCTATTTGCAGGCCAAGCGTGGCAGTCATATCGTTATCACCACGATCATGTTTAATCTGATCAGTAACTCTCTGATGGGCTATATGCTGGTGCAAGTGCTTAAACCTGCAGCCAGTATGGCATCTGAATCCGCCATCCTGCCGGAAAACAGCTGGATACCCAGAATGCACGAGGTGCTGGCATTAGTGGGTATCGATGTTACACCAACTCCCTGGAACCTCTCTTTTGTGTTTGCGCTGTTGTGTTGTGTCTTCGTCTGGTTGTTCCTGTGGCATACCCGGTGGGGGTATGAAATCCGTGCCTTTGGCGCTAATGCTTCTGCGTCTGCTTACGCTGGGGTCAGTTCGGTTAAAATCGTGCTGCTGGCGATGATCCTGTCTGGCATGTTGTCCGGATTTTTCGCGCTCAATGCGATATCCGGGGATGTGCATCAGTTGAAACTCAATTATGTCGCGGGGTTTGGCTTTACGGGTATTGCGGTGGCTCTGATGGGACGAAACCATCCGGTGGGTATCATTCTGGCCAGTCTGTTGTTTGGTTTTCTTTATCAGGGTGGTGCAGAGTTGGCGTTTGAGTTCCCAGGTGTGGACAGCAAAATTATTGTGGTACTGCAGGGGCTGATCATTTTGTTCAGTGGGGCTCTGGAATATATGTTTAAACCGAGCGTGGAGAAACTCTATCTCTCACTGACATCTTCCCGTTCGGAAAATGATGAGGAGGCACAAAATGCTTGAGTTTTGGTTTAACTGGATCATTTTGCCTCTGGACAGCATGTTGCGATTGTCAACGCCGCTGGTGTTGTGCGCACTTGCTGGTATGTTTTCCGAGCGTTCCGGGGTGGTGAATATTGCTCTGGAAGGTATGTTGCTTGCGGCGGCATTTGCGGCAGCTGCGGGGGCTTTCGTCAGTGGCTCTGCCTGGATCGGAATGCTGGCTGCCATGGGTACCACTATTGCGTTATCGATGTTGCATGGCTTTGCGACTATCACTCACCGGGGCAATCAGATCGTGTCCGGTATGGCGATTAATATTCTGGTGACCGGGGCCACGGTGATTCTGGGGCGCTATTGGTTTAATCAGGGAGGACAGACGCCCAATTTACAGGGAGATGCGCGTTTTGAGTCAATCCACTGGTGGGGTGCCGAAAAAGCCATGGATATCCCCATCATCGGTCCGATTTACGGTGAAATTCTGAGTGGTCATTCCATCGTATTGTATCTCGCGTTTGCGCTGGTACCTTTGAGTTGGTTCATTCTGTTCCGTACCCGTTTCGGTTTGCGCCTGCGAGCAGTGGGTGAGAGCCCTGCTGCGGTCGATACGGCGGGGATTTCGGTCATTAAAATGCGTTACCTGGCGTTGGTTGTTTGCGGTATTCTGACTGGCGTTGCCGGCTCATACCTGTCTACCGGTGGTAATGTGGCGCAGTTCATTCCCAATATGAGTGCTGGTAAGGGCTATATTGCGCTGGCTGCGTTGATTTTTGGTAAATGGCGCCCAGTACCGGCCATGTTCGGCTGTTTCCTGTTTGGCCTGTTGGAAGCTTATGCCATTCGGCTTCAGGGGGTGGAGATTCTGGGTATAGGAGCGATTCCTGTGCAGTTTATTGAAATGGTGCCGTATGTTTTGACCGTGGTTCTGCTGGCGGGCTTTATCGGTCAATCCCGGGCGCCAAAAGCGGTCGGTATCCCCTATGTAAAAGAACGGGAATAACCGTTCGTTTGTCATTGCTCCCGGCGCTCACAAGGGCCGGGAGTCCGTTCTGGAACCTCTGAAAAATGGCCTATTTTCGCGCATGACGTTGTCAGGCCCCGTCTCGTATTCTCATTTACACCCGTAAATTGCGGTGTTGCGAGTGGTACTTCCTCGTCTGCATCAAAACTATTCCTATTTTTTTAGAGGCCCCATCGTTCTTATGTTTGCTGGCAACCGAAATACTGCCAGTCCCCAGATTGATCTTAGCGGTCATGCCCATCCCCCTGATGAGCGCTTTAACACCATGAGTTTTTGGCTGTACCAGCCGAGTGTCAAATCCAGCAAAACATCGTTAATGACGAAGGTTTATCCGTATGCCGATTCATACTCATGGAAAGTTCGTACCGTCCTGGATATGGTGAGGGAAACATCAAACAGTCGTTATCACGTGTTTTGATATTGGTTACCATTCTGGCCTGTGGTGTCTCCCTGAAGACCCAGGGTTATACTGGTCATTGATGTCAGTAGACCAACCACGAATATCATTTTTATTGTTTCGGCGGATGACAGTTTGTCGACAGCTTTCTTGCCATTGATGGAAAAATGCAGGGTCAAAGCAAAATCGGATTGGATGGGATAGAGCCCGGAGGCAGATCACCGCTGGAATGAACGACCACAACGCATTTCATTCGCAACATCCTCCATTTGGTGAAAAATGGTCATCTCATAAGCTGCAATGGTTATTGCAGTAACTGGCTCAGTGGTTATAACCCGGTCATTCGTTATGCTGTACTGAGAGTATGAAAATGAGATGTGTCATTATTGGCCTTGCGCCAATGTTAGGCCATGATATCAATGGGGTTTACGCTACCTCACCGGACTTTATGATTGGGTTATTATTCACTGAATTCTGGTGCAAGGAGTTGTTTTTGACCGTAAAGAGCATGGATATCGAACTGCTTCGTCGCCCAGGCTAACATGTCGTTCAGATCCATCGAAGGATCCGGAGTCAGACCCAGCGCTTTCAGTACCCATAACAGACAGTTGCGAGGCTCCAGGTCGTTTACCGGACGTGCAAACGTTTGTTTACTGAGTTTTTGTCCGGTGTGATTCACTAGCACCGGTAGATGCGCATAGATTGGCGTGCGGTAGTTCAGTCGTTGCTGTAGGTAGATTTGCTTGCAGGTGGAATCATAGAGGTCGATACCGCGCACGATTGTATTGATATGCTGAGCATGATCATCAACGCAGACGGCCAGTTGGTAAGCAAATAAACCATCGCGCCGGCGAATGACAAAATCGCCCCCCTGTTCAGTCAGAGACCAACGGCCACATCCTTGTAGCAGATCGTCAAATTGAATAATTTGCTGATCGGTGCGGACCCGAATCGCACTGTCGGGCCTGTCTGAATCGTAACGATGGCAGTGACCTGGATAGGCGGCAAACGATTCCAGTTCTTTGCGTGAGCAACGACACCAGAACAGTTTATGCTGCTGTCGAAGTTGCTCAATGGCTTCCAGGTAATACGAATGGTGATGGCTTTGATAAATTACTGATTCATCCCAGTACAAGCCAAAGCGTTCCAGCGTTCTAAGGATATCATCGCTGGCCCCAGGTACTTCGCGGGGCGGGTCAAGATCCTCTATCCTCACCAACCATTTGCCATTTTGTTGGCGTGCATGCAGGTAACTGGCCACTGCGGTAAACAGTGACCCCAGATGTAGAGGGCCCGTCGGTGAGGGGGCAAAACGACCACGATATTCCGACATCAGTCTTTCTTGGTTTTTTTCCTGATGACTCCAAATCCACCGCTGTCAGTTGCTGGTTTTTTAGCGGGTCTGGACTTTTTCACAACAGTCTTGCTGCTGTTTTTCTTTTTCTTCGAGCCCTGGGTTTTACCGGATGCCTTAAGCTTCTTCGGACCGGTGAAACTGCCTTTCAGTGCCTTGATCTGGCGTTGTTCAAAGCGAATTCCCAGGTATCTCTCAATACCGACCATCAGGTTCCATTCATTAGCGGTTACAAACGATATGGCCAACCCTTCTGTACCTGCACGGCCGGTACGCCCCACTCGATGCAGATGATCATCACCTTTACGGGCAAAATCGAAGTTGATCACCAGATCTATGCCGTCGATATCAAGCCCTCTGGCTGCAACGTCTGAGGCCACTAATATCTTCAGGCCCTGGTTGGTAAAAGCCTGCATGACTTTTTTTCGCTGCTGATGCTGCTTTTCGCCATGCAGTACTTCCACCCGGTGATCATGGTAACGTAAAACGTTGCCAAGAGAATCTGCCTGATCGCGGGTATTACAGAAGATAATCGTTTTGTCGTAAGTCTCGTTCTGTAACAGCCAGTCGAGCAGCCTTTCTTTATGTTTCCGGTTATCTGCCAGAATAATCTGCTGCCGGATACTTGGCTGTTCCTGGGTTTCCGTCAGATCGATGTGTTCGGCATCGGGAGTCATGATTTCGCGGGCCAGCCGCAATACTGCCGGATCATTCAGGGTTGCTGAACATAGCAGTGTCTGGCGTTGTGTTTGACAAGCTTTGACAATATTCAGAACGTCCTCATGAAAGCCCATGTCGAGCATTCTGTCGGCTTCGTCGATAACCAGGTATTCCAGATCCTGCAGAAATACCTGTTTGGCCGTAAGGTGTTCCAGTAGGCGTCCCGGTGTGGCGATGATGATTTCCGGGTTTTTACGGATTTTGGCGGCCTGTGGTTTAAGGCTCTCACCGCCGGTGACAACAATGCTGTTGATGCCGGTAAAAGCTGCCAGAGCCTGACAATCGTTGAATAACTGGCTGGCCAGTTCTCGCGTGGGTGACAGGATGAGTGCAAGGGTGTCGGTATTATCTTTTTTTCGGCGCACCAGTCGCTCAAGCAGCGGCAACAAAAAAGCCGCGCTTTTACCGCTTCCAGTGCTGGCACTCAGCAGCAGGTCTTTTTGTTCAAGTGCTTTGGGTATGACAGCCTGCTGAATATCAGTCGGCTGCTCCCAGTTCAGTTGGGTGATCGCCTTGAGCAGCGATTCGGAAAGTTCAAAGTGTGTAAACAAATTGCATTACCACATTAAGTCATCGGGAATGACGAAATCCTTGTAAGGATCGTCTTCATCTGCCTGGTTTTGCCCGGCATAACCTGGTTCGTTCAGGAAAATCACCAGTTCGGCATCACGTTCGGCTATTTTTTGCGCAACAATTCTGGGTACCAGACGATAGCTGTCCTCAAATGAAACAATAGCCAGCTGACCACGTTCAAGTTGAGCCTGTTGTTCTGCTGTGACGTACATCTGCTTCACCAGAGTACCGTGTTTAAAATGAAAGGTCAGCTCACCCGTATCATGATTGATGTGGCTGGTTTCGATCATTTGTTTGATCTGGGCCAAAATCGCCCGTGCCCGTGCTTCTTCATCGCGCTTGCGATTCAGTTCTCTGGATTTCTCCGCTTCGGCTTGCCGGACCGCGGTTATATCGACCTTATCGTCCTCTGTCGATACTTTGTGTTTACGCTGCAGTTTCTCGGCCTGCTGCTTTTGTTTTTTTATCTGTTGGGACTTCTTCTTATCAACCAGCCCGGCTTTCAGCAGCTGGTCCTGTAATGAATTTGCCATGATGATCAAAGCTCTCAGGTAAAAATTGCTGCTAATGCTATAGCAGAGCGGGGAAAATTCAAAAGCCCAAGCTGTTTTCCGGTGCAATGGGCCTAAACTACAGGGATGCTTTTGTGATCTTTGTCTGGCAGGAGGTTCTGGCCAGCGGAATTATTGACGGATTAACCGCAGGTCGTATTGACGAAATTTGCGCAAATACGGATTCTGGTGAAAAAAACAACAATATTAAGGAGAAGTGTATGGCGACTCAGCCCGTAGCAGTAGTGACTGGCGCAGGTGCGGGGATCGGTCTGGCGATTGCTGCATCATTGGCAACGCGATTTAAAGTGATCGTGACTGATCTGGATGAAGGGGCGGCCAGATCGGCGGCAGCGTCGATTCGCAGCAATGGTGGTCAGGCAGAGGGTATACAGCTCGATGTTTGTTCCAGTACAGATATCGATGCAGTGATTCAGCAGTGTGAGCGGGTGGATGTGTTGGTAAACAATGCCGGTATTCAACACGTATCCCGGTTGGAGGACTTTCCTGTCGGGCGTTGGCAGATGGTGCTGAATGTTCTGTTGGTTGGTCCAGCCATGCTCACCAGGGCAGCCATGCCGAGAATGAAACAACAGAACTACGGCCGAATCGTTAATATCGGTTCCATTCACTCACTGGTGGCATCGCCATATAAAAGTGCTTATGTCGCAGCCAAGCATGGTTTACTCGGTTTTTCCAAGACGGTGGCGTTGGAGGTCGCGGAACACGACATAACGATCAATACCATTTGCCCTGCTTATGTGAAGACTGCGTTGGTGGCACAACAGATTGCTGCGCAGGCACATGAACATGAAATATCTGAGCAGGCTGTGATCGATAATATTATGTTGGCTCCTATGCCTAAAAAGCAGTTTATTGGTATGGACGAAATCACTGCCTCGGTAGATTTTTTAATATCGCCGGCAGGTAAGAATATTACCGGTCAGACCATTGTTTTGGATGGTGGTTGGACGGCAAGATAGTGTTTTCTCGCAGCTCATTTCACGATGTTCGCAGCATCTGTGAATATTGTGAACTAATACTCCATATTGTTGCTTATAACGCTGTTAGGGCTGCATTAATGTCATGGATAAAAATTTTGCGCCTTGAAAAAACCAAGGTCTGTTACAGGATTTACAGGTTTTCTGAGCGCTGGTTTGTTAAATAAAAGGACATTTAGTTACATTGTTAACTATTAATTGGCTGACATGTTGAGTTTTTTTGTTTTATTTGAAATGAGAAATTCGTCTCATTGCCATCCATAAAAATACCAATCCTATTTTTCGGATAAAAGCCTTTAACTTGGTATATTTCAGGCTTTTTACCATGACTGTTCGTTGTTGATGAAAAATATTTCATTTCGTTATATTTAGAATTCTATGATGAGTTTTAGTTAATTATCTGGCTTATCTATTCAATTGTTTTGAACGGATTGAGGGGGGCAGGTTTTTACGTTGTTACCATTTTCGGCGAACACTTTTCTGTCTATTGTCTTGGCGTCGATTAACAAATACGTCCAGGAAGTTTCCAAAAAACGTAATTAAAAAAATAGTCGTTCGGACGATAGTAATATAGAAAAAACGTCCGTCAGAGTTTTGGCTGAAGCTGATGTGTTTGGTTACGTATTCTTGAATCTGGCTTAACGACACAGCAAAAAATGGACATTGATCTGCTGACATTCAATTTTAAAACTATTGTCATCAGAGCTAGCAAACTACGCGAGATTATTACGGCATTCGTAGTTGAGTAAGGAATAACGCACTCATTAAGAATCGCATAGATCAATGGGAACAAATTTATGACAAATCGAAGATGCAATTTTGCCATAGCATCCATTTTGACGATCGGAGCCATTTACGGAACCGCGGCTCAGGCGGCAACCTGTGAGTATCTGGTAAACAGTGAATGGAATACTGGCTTCACTGCAATAATTAAAATCAAAAACGACGGTAACAGCGCCATCGATGGCTGGCAGGTTGGCTGGGAGTACACAGATGGCTCTCAGGTAACCAGTGGCTGGAATGCAAATGTAACCGGTACCAATCCCTATACTGCCACTAATCTCGGATGGAATGGCAACATATCTGTAGGCCAGAGCGCAGAGTTTGGGCTCCAGGGTACCAAAGGCTCCACCGGTGCGGCGGCTCAGATACCGACAGTTACCGGTAGTGTATGCGGTGGTGGAGGTACTCCGACCAATCAGGCCCCGGTTGCAGCTGCCCAGGCGACACCCACAACTGGCAATGCCCCATTGGCAGTCAGTTTTTCCGCCAGCGGCTCCACCGATGCCGATGGTGACACATTGACATATAGCTGGAGTTTTGGCGACGGAACAACCGGTACTGGTGTCACAGCTGCACATACATACTCCGCAGCAGGTGATTATACTGCCACTGTGACCGTTAGTGATGGCTCGCTGACAGACACCGCCAGTGTCAATATTACTGTAACGACTGAAAGTGGTAATACACCTCCAAATGCAGTGATCAGCAGCGATGTTCGCGGTGGAAAAGCACCTGTGGTTGTCGCTTTTGATGCCAGTGATTCCACGGATGCGGATAATGATCCGCTGACCTATAGCTGGGTCTTTGGCGATGGTTCCACTGGAACAGGGCCAAACCCAAGTCATTTGTTCTCAGATCCGGGATCTTATGTTGTTACTGTGACCGTCAGCGATGGCCAGGACAGTGATCAGGCATCTACCACAATCACCGTAACCGATGGCTCCAGTGGTGCCGCTCGGGTCGATAACCCATTCCGTGATGCGGTATGGTATGTAAACCCAGAGTGGTCTGCTAAAGCAGCAGCTGAACCTGGTGGTGCTGCCATTGCAGATATCAATACTGCAGTCTGGATGGACCGTATTGGTGCGATTGAAGGCACTTCAACCTTGATGGGTTTACGTGACCACTTGAACGAAGCATTAGTTCAGGGGGCAAACCTGTTTATGTTTGTGGTTTACGACCTGCCGAATCGTGACTGTAAGGCGCTTGCTTCCAATGGAGAACTGTTGATCTCTGAAGGCGGTATGGCCCGGTATAAGGCGGAATATATTGATCCGATTGCGGAAATTCTGGCTGATCCTGCCTATAAAGATATCCGTATCGTCGCCATTGTTGAAATCGACTCCCTGCCTAACCTGGTGACAAACCTGAGTGTACCTGCCTGTCAGGAAGCGAATGGTGTGGGTGGCTATCGTGAAGGTATCACCTATGCACTGAATGCACTTTCACCGCTTGATAATGTATATGCTTATGTTGATGCTGCGCATTCAGGCTGGCTTGGTTGGGATAGTAACTTTGGTCCTGCGGTTGACCTGATCTCCGAAGTTATCACAGGAACTGACGAAGGTTGGGACAGTATTGCCGGTTTTATTTCCAATACTGCTAACTATACTCCGACTGTTGAGCCATATCTGCCAGATCCTACTTTGAATGTTGGTGGGCAACCGGTCAGATCCGCTAAGTTCTATCAGTGGAATTCTTATTTCGATGAGAAAAGCTACGTACAGGAATTCCGTAGAAAAATGATTGCCAAAGGTGCACCAAGCACTATTGGTATGCTGATTGATACCAGCCGTAACGGTTGGGGTGGTGTAAAAAGACCAGACAGTGCTGATAGTTCTTCCGATCTGAATACCTATGTTGACAACACTAAGGTCGATCAACGGCATCATCGCGGACACTGGTGTAACCAGCCTGGAGGCATTGGTTATAAGCCATGGGCAGATCCATACACTGGTGTAGATGCGTTTGTCTGGGTTAAACCACCAGGAGAATCTGACGGTGTGGCTGATCCTAACTTTGAACCGGATCCAGATGACCCAGCTAAACAGCATGATCCAAATTGTAATCCTGATGGGCAAAGTACCGAAGATTCAAGTTTTGGTACCGACGCATTGCCAGGTGCACCTCATGCAGGCCGCTGGTTCCCAGAAGGTTTCCGGGTTCTGTTGGAGAACGCTTATCCGCCAGTTGATGAGCCTGCTGGTCCCCCAGCGCAATAATTATTGATAATGACATTAAAAAGGAGCATTAATGTGCTCCTTTTTTTTGAATGGATATTTTCCTTAAGTATATTGATTTGTATTCTGAAAAATATCTTTTTTAAAACGATATCTTGGCAACATTTTTTTTCAAAAAAAAGCCAACAAGTTGTTTGGTGAAGTATTTTTTTGAGTTCATGCCAAAGGATGAGTACTGTGGAGGGCATCTTTAAACAGTCGTGCTACAGTTCTCGAAACAATTGTATCTGCCTTGCAAAAAAAACAGGCTGAATCATACTGCGCGTATGCATATATCCAGTAGGAATATTTATGAGATAACATTCATACTTAGAAATCGTAATTGCATGACCCGGCTGTACATAAATGTCTTCATTGGTGGATAGAGTTTATGGGGTCGACTGAGCAGTCAACATGAAGACTGTCAGGGAAAATACAGTATTAAGCGAAACATTAAAGGTATGCCCATGTGAAAGGACGATGATTAGTTTGGGTAGTATTTGCCTGATTCAATCAGTGTAACCAGTTAAAAGAGCAAAAAAAATCATGGCTACCATTCGTCAAATATCTAAACATGCACAAGTCTCTATTGCGACTGTGTCCAGAGTAATTAACAATTCAAAATGGGTTGCAGAAGCAACACGCGAAAAAGTCCTGGATGCAATTAATGAACTTGGATATCGGTCAAATAAAACACCAGGATCAATTGATTCATTTCGTTCGAATATTGTGGGTCTGGTTGTCAGTGACCTGTCCGGTCCCTTCTTTGGCGATATGATGCACAATATCGAAGATGTCCTCCGGCAGGAAGGGCGGCAGATGATTGTTAGTAATGGTCATGGTGACCTTTCACAGGAACGTGAAGCCATTCATTTTTTATTGAAACATCATTGTGATGCACTGATATTGCATTTGGATGCAATGAGCGATGAAGAGATCATTGGCTTTGTTCAGGCACAAAAGACACCTGTTGTATTGATTAATCGCTATATTCCGGCATTAGCAAAAAACTGTATAGCGATGGATAACGAACAGGGAGGATACCTGGCCGCGAAGTCGCTGTTGGACAGAGGGCATAGAAAGCTCGTATGTCTCACCGGGCCGTTATTCAAACCAGATGCCCGGTCCCGGTTTCAGGGATTTCGACGTGCTGTTGAAGAATATGGTCTGCGGTTCAGTGAAGACCGCGTAGTTGAGGCTGATTTCAACGAATCATCAGGTGCCAAGGCAATCAGTAGGATTTTGAAGCGCAATCTGCCCTTTACCGGTGTGGTATGTGGTAATGATTTAATGGCGATTGGTGCTATCCGGCGATTACAGGAATACCAATTGAAGGTTCCGGATGATGTTTCTGTCGTTGGGTATGATGATGTCATGCTGGCGGGTTATTTTCAGCCATCACTCGCGACTGTCCGTGTTCCTGTTAACCGTATGGCGCAGCAGGCTGCCAAGCTTGCAATCAGTCTGAGTCAGCATCAGAAATGTGACATTAACCGGATATTTAAACCTGATCTGGTACTGCGCCAATCAGTCAAGGAGCAGGCATTTGAAGTGGCTGAGCCTGGCAGAGTGTTATTAACCGGCTAGCGTCGTGTCGCCAGTATCGTACTAAACGTAATCAACAACCCTCCAAAAGCCTGAGTCAGACTCAGGCTTTCATTTAGCCAAATAACCGCAAATAGCGCTCCAAACAACGGTTCACTACCCATCAGTAATGCCACTTTACTGGCCGAGGTATATTGCACCGCACGGTTTTGAACGAAAAAGGCAAACAATGTACAGAATCCGACCAAGTATAGTGTGATCCACCAAAATTGTGCTTCCAGTGGGATCGTAATTGCCTTTTTTTCTGTAAAGCAGATAAGCAAAACCATTGCTCCGGTCGCTACGACCAGGGATTGGAGTGCCGTGAGGCTGGCCGTTGCGATTTGTCGGTTTTTCAGCAGGCGTTTGACTGTGGTGATCATGACGGCGCGTAGTGCCGCTGCTGCCAGTATTAACCAGTCACCACTGTTGAGTGACCAGTTCAAATTGTATTGCTGGGTCAGACAATAGACTCCCAGTATGCTTAACAATGCCATTAACAACGTTTTTGAGCCAGGCCGGATGCCGGTGACCAGATATTCGACAAAAGGCGTCATCAGTACATTCAGGCTGATCAGAAACGCAGCATTGGCGGCGCTGGTGTGTGCGACACCGGTCACTTCGCAACAGAAAATGGCTAACAATATCAAGCCTGTTGGAATAGCGACGATCCAGTCGGGATTCTGGCCCTGTTTGAATTCGAGCAGCATTTTGGGCAGCAGAGCCATATGGGTGAGCAGGAAACGTGTTGCGATAAAAAACATCACCGGCGTATAGGACAATGCCGTCTGTGTCAGTCCGTAGCTGGTACCCCAGAAGATGGCCACCAGTAGCAGAGATAACTCAGCCCAGCGGGGAGCGGAATGTGTGGAGGTAATCATGGTCATGGTAAGAGGGGCTCCTGTCTGTATTCCCATAACCCAGCATAATTATATATAGTGGTGAATATAATCCTGGTTATACGCATAGGACTTTTGCGTCATGAACACGAATCAATTGATCAACTTGTTACCGGATATGGCAATTCTTGTAACCGTGGTGGAGGCGGGGAGCTTTTCAGCGGCCTCTACGCGCCTCAATTTGTCTCCATCAGCGGTCAGTCGTTCGGTTTCGAAGTTGGAGGCCGCATTACAGGTTCGCCTGTTGGAGCGTACGACACGGCGTTTGAATTTGAGTACGGCTGGTAGGGAGGTGTTTCAGCAATGCCAGAGCATGCTGGCATCCGCACGTGTCGCCGCGAGTGCCGCTCAGGCAAAAAACGGTGAAGTTGTGGGGCTGTTAAGAGTTGCGGCACCAAAGGCATTCGCCCGGCGGGTTTTGACGCCTCTGGTACTGGAATTTATCCGCAGGCATCCAAAAGTCAGTGTGCATTTTAAGGTGGTGGACCACTTTATTGATCCGATCAGTGATGAAGTGGATGTGATCTTCTCGATTACTGATGCTCCGGTACCCGGTTTGGTGGCCAGGCCATTGATCAATAGTCGGTTGTTATTGTGTGCCAGCCCGGAGTATCTGGCTCGTAATGGCACTCCCACAACGCCGCAGCAGCTCAAAACTCACCAATGCATCAGAATTGGTGAGGAAGCTGATGATCTGACCTGGGAGTTTTTTCAGGGCGATCAAAAAGTGGCGGTCATTGTTGATGGTCCTATTGCTGTTAATCACTCGGAAATTCGCCGTGAGTCTGCGTTACAGGGGCTGGGTATTGCTGTTTTTCCAGAATTTACTGTCACTGACTACTTGTTGGCGGGAACGTTGATCAGGGTTTTGCCGGATTGGCAGTTGGGGGGACGCTATCAGGGGGTTGTGATGATGCAGTATGCCCGCTCAAAGTATGTTCCCAATCAGCAACGGGTGTTTGTAGATTTTGTGCAGCAACATTTCGCCGGTCAGCAAAACAGCTACTTTTTGCCTGAATAAAATTGACTGCCCGGAGATCAGGTCATGGTGCTGACAGGTTTTCGCGCAGCTGGCGCGGGGGTGTCCTGTAATAATTTATCGATCTGCAATCTGGCCAGTTGTAATAGCTCGGGACTGCGAAGGTAGTCGGAAACCCCACATTGAATTTGGAAGTCCACATCAGAGAAGAAAAACTTTGATATCCAGTCTCGTCGCCCCTGCACCAGCAAGGTGGGATAGTTCAGACGGCAACGGGCTATCGGACCATAAGCGAGAACATGGATGCGGTGATGGAAGGATTCCGGCAGTTCAATATTATTTAGAAATTCCAATCCGCAGTGACCCGCCAAAAATAATGTTCGGGGATGTTTATTTATGAGATCACGGAGGCTGGCGCTGTAATCATTGCTGAACTGTTGGGTACGCGAGCGTAGATATTGCCAGCCGAGTGTCAATACAGTTGCCACCGGTGGCTGTTGCTGGTAGGGCTTCATGTTTTCCCGGTAAGGAAAGTTCAGCGGTTCCAGATGGACCCCACGGCGAATTAGTTGCTGGGCAAACTGTTGCTGATCCTGGCTGAGAGAGCATGAGTCCAGGTGGGTTTGTCCGGTAAGAAATGCAATACCTAAAGCCATGGTGGGTATCTCAGCTCAAGCCTTGGTCAATAAACCGCTGAATACGGCTATGCCAGTGTGCAAAATGGGGTTCGTCTCTAATATCCATAAGGTGTCGGATATTCATTAGGGTATGTGCTTGATCAGGCCATTGTAGATCAACATTGTCAGTGGTTGTTGTCATCGTATCAAGCATGTTGTCGTTGCCATGTGACAAACCTCTCTATGCCTTCAGAAAGTGATACGGACGGTGGGCCAAGGTCTCTGAGCATGCGGCTGGGATCAAAGGTTTTGCTGTGTGCAAACACGCTGATACTGTAGCGCGTAACCGGAGGCTCCCCGGGCAGGTGTAACGCTTTGTACAGCCATTCCAGCCAACCGGCGATGCGCATGGCTGTGGATACCTTTAACCGGCGAGTGGGATGGGGCAGGCCCAGACGATCCAGAATGGTCAGCAACAGTGACTGAAATTCGACGGTCTCTGCGTTGGTAAGATTATAGGCACCCTGCAGGCCTGATTTAACTGCAGCAGTCAGAATATAGTCACACAGTGTTTCGATATAGATAAAGTCGCCAATGGCTGGTTGTCCCTCGCCTGTCAGCAGTGCCAGACGGTTTTTTTGAGCTGCCCTTAGTATTCGTGGAAACAACACGGTATCACCCGGGCCGAAAATAGCTCTAGGGCGAAGGATTACGTGTTCTCCACGATAGTTACTGACAAGTTGCTCGCCAGCATATTTGCTGGCGGCATACCAGCTGATGAACTTCGGTCCAATGGGAGAATCTTCAGTAATATTGAACTGTGGCTCGTCGCGATAAAACACCGAGCTGGAGGAAAGGTAAATCAATCGGGGGAATTCATTTTGTTCGCAGAAACGTATGACCTCCTGCGTGGCGGTGACATTTTTGCGGTGGTATTCCTGTTCAGTTCCCCAGGGGGAAACGTGGGCCGCCGCATGGACGACCACATCAGGTTTGAAATCGAGATTCAGTCCTTCGGCCAGATCCACCTGGGCATAATTGCTCCACGGCATAGCACGCCGTGCAACTCCAAATAACTCAAGGTCATCATGTGTCGCAAAACGCTGCATGAAAGTGCTGCCAACAAAACCGGAAGCACCTGTTACCAAAATTTTGGTCATACTGTCTCCCTATTGACGGGTGGTTTTTCCTTACAGGCAACCCTTCTGAATTTCTGAGTATTAGATTGGTGTATCCCGTTATGAAATTCAAGTCTTGGCAAGTGTCTGTTTTGAGATTCGGCCAACGTTTTCAGTTGTTTATAAATATTGACCTGGGCGACATTTATCTGTTCGCTTTCCACGAAGATGCGCCAGCTGTCAGACCACTGTTCGATTTGGTACTGATCGTAACAATAACTACACAACATCATGGCTCTGCGTATCAAATCAGGAAAGATCGCATGCCAACGATTTTGGTAATCAGGTAACCACAATATATCATCACAACGGCCTTCTACTTTTTCGATAACCGTCATAGAGGATCCGCAAGGGCATGGTTTGGGATCATGTACCAAAATATCATCCAGTCGAAAACGAATTAATGGCAAGCTGCGGCGGCGCAGATCGGTGACAATGGGAACAAACCTCCGGCTTTCTCGATCCAGCCATTCTTTTTCAATTATCAGGATGTCGTCATTGAGATGCATCCGGCCAAAGCTGCAGCTGGATGCAATATAACCTTCGGTACATTGATAGATCTCATCCACTGAAATTCGGAATTTTTCAGTGATGCGTTCTCTGGTATCAGCTTCGAGTACTTCTGCAACAGAAATGATTTTTTGTGGATGAATGACAATGTTGCTACTTGCTAACTGCTCCAAAACAGTCGCTGGGGCAATGAGAATATCCGGATTGTATTGCTCCAGATCCGTGGCCAGGCTTCGCCATGGTTTGGTTAAGTCGAAAAAGCGAAACTGTAGCAGTATCCCTCTGGATGCCTCATATAACGTATTATTGGAACGCAGGATCAGTGCCACCCGCTGCCGTCTGAATCGCAGTGGCAGATTGCGGGCAATAATATAACCGGCCCATTCCGCCTGTTCGATCGGAGTGGTAAGGAATATGCCTCGTTGTCCACTGGTACCGGATGAAAGTCCTACGGACACTTGTCCCAGACTCTTGGAAAAGTCACGCTGGAGTTCTGCATCCAGACCATGTTGTTCACATGCTTCCAACGTCAGATTAACAGTATTAATGGCATCAAAATTCTGTAAAAAAGTGATTTTGTCTATGATTGGGAATTCGGGCAAAGGTTTATCGATCATTGAATGGTACCATTTTGTCCGTACCAGTGTTCGTTTTTTGAGGCGTTGAAATAATTTTCTCTGACGGCGTTTCAAGTTTGCATGTGAACGTCTGGGACCTCTCTTTCCCTGATAATAGCCATATACAAAAGCAGCCAGGCGTTTAATGGTGATGGGCACAAAAGCGTTCATAGCTGCTCATGCAATGGCTGGGGACAATACGGATCGATTGGTTGTAACCATAGAGTTGTGCAAGTTTATCGATGGTGTCGTAATACTGATGCGTATCGCTGAGTACCAGATTGGCCAGTGGATGAGGGCGACTTGCTGTTATCAGGGTTTTTTCTGTCCAGCAGGCATCTCCAATCAGAAAGACACTTTCACCTCCAATAGCTGTCAGCAGCCCAAAATGGCCAAAAGCGTGTCCAGGTAGTTCGATGGCCAGAAATGAACCATCATTGAAAATATCATAAGCCTTGCTGAATGGTGCCATATCAACAGGCAGTTGGTACTCTGGACTGGTTTCAATAAAGCGCACCCTATGCTCGAAATCCACTGGCATTAGGTTCTTCAGATAACCTTTTATCAGTGCACTTATACCTGTTCGCTGGCGCATGGACTGCAATCCGCTACGTGAACAGATATAAGTGGCGTGGGGAAAGTCCAGTAGTCCGGCGATATGGTCTGCGTGAAAGTGAGAAATAAAAATATGACGAATATCTTCACTCGCAATTCCCTGGTCTTTTAATTGTGTCTGCAACTGTTGTTTATCACACAGATGCATGGGAGTCAGCCAGCGATAGAAACGTTGTGGAAATGGTTGGGTGGCCTGTAAAAAACGTTTGGCATAGCCGGTGTCAAACAATACATAACCAAGCCTGGGATGCCTGAATAATCCGACAATGGCTGGAAACTGTTGTGCTTTCCAGGCCCCTCCTCGGGTAATGATGGCCTCCGGGTGGAAGCAATGGCCAACATGCAGTAATTGCAGGTTCATAGGGTTAACAGCACTCCGCCAAGACTGAGGCCGGCAGAGGTGCCTATCATCATGATTCGGTCGCCGGCTTTGACTGGGCGGGTTGTCAGTAATTCGTGTAACGCAGCCGGTAATGAAACAGCTATCTGGTTCCCTCGGGAAGCTAACAGTTGGACGACTTTGTCCGGGTCGACAGACAAACGTTTGATCAGATGTTCAAGTGCTGCGCCACTCGCCTGATGGGGAACCACCCAGTCAATCTGATCGAGAGCGGTATCATTGTTACTTAACAATTCACCAATAAAACTGTCGATGACTTTGGCGGTTAACCGATAAAGGTCTTTGCCCTGCATCTGAAACATTCCGTAAGGATGATAATCATCTGGTGCTTTGCTTGGGTGGAAAAGACTGCCGCCGCCAGCAATCTGACAATAGTCTACGCCCTGGGGATAAGTACGAAACAATGAACCGTCAAGCGTGCTGCCGGTTTGTGGCGCGGCACGAATGATCAACGCTGCAGCACCATCACCAAAAAGACCTGCAGTTTCAACTTGTTTCCAGTTCAGCCCGACAGATGCAATGTCACTGCTGACAATGGCGATGATGCGGTTATTCCCTGAGAGCAGCATGGATGCAGCTGTTTCCATGGCGATTAATGCACTGAGGCAGGTCATATTGATATCAAATGCGGTTATGCCAGGGCAATCTGGATAACGAGCCAGTATTTTTGCTGCGTTACATGGAATTGCCTGCTCCATGGTACCGGATGCGGCGATCAGGGTGTCTATTTCCGCAAACGTCAGACCAGCCTGATGCAGTGCGGCATCAAGTGCTGCCTGTGCCATTTCGGAGGCACTTTCGTGTTCCGCGTAATGACGGGCAGAGACGCCGCAACGGGCTTCGATGCTACCTCTGGCGAGGTGATGGCGCTCATCCAGCACCGTCGAGAGGACGGGGGCTCCTGGCAGATAGATACCGCTGCCGACAACTTTAAAGGAACGCTTCAAGTTCAACTCCATTGATAGAATATTCAGCAGCATCATACCTGCAGTGCTCGATACGATTAAGCATGTCGTTCATATTTCTGACATAAAACTGCAGCTGTCAGGTTTTGATGGCTGATAGGAAAAGCTTTGTATATATTGTGTCATTCGTTCATGTTGTGATTAGTTGATGACTCGCCGTTTCTATAACATTGCACTGGCAGCCTGGCTTTCTTACTTCGCCATACCCCTGGTCAATGGCTATGGTGCAATTAATGGCCGAATGGTCCAGTTGTGTACTGTTTACGGTATTAAGATCGTGCTGTTGGAGGACGACCAACAATCCCGGCACGGCGCTTCCGGACTCTCACACGAGGGCTGTCCCTGCGTTCATTTTTTGCTGGACACCCATGATACGGTCCTGATATCTCGTATTAACCAGGCTTTCCAGATGACCCCGTCATCGGCGGTGACGGAAGTCTCAGTCGATATTCTTCCCCATTACTTCGCTCGAGCACCTCCCCAAAACTCATTTTCTGTCTGATTTTTATGTAATTTCGTCTCGTTGAGATTTGAATTTTAACGTTGGATATGCTGCGACAGTGGCAGAGTTGAGTATTGTGTAATGAATAATAGTAAGTCGTTTTATCTATCTATATGGCGATGGCATTTCTACGCGGGTTTATATGTCGTCCCTTTTATGATCATGCTATCAGTCACAGGGCTGATGATGTTGTACGCCCCGAAACTGGAAAGATGGCTTCATGCCGATCTATTTTACCTACCGTATGACCGGCATGGTTCCATGAGCTATGAAGCGCAGACCAGACTGGTGGCCGATCACTACCCGGACGCCACTATCAAGTACCTCTATGTCACTCAAGGACCGCACGATGCCACCCGGTTTCAACTGAGCCGTCCGGATGAAGACTTCTGGGTATTCGTTGATCCGGTCGCAGAACGGATACTGGGTGATCTCAGTATCACTCATTCCTTATATGCCTGGGCCGATGATACGCATGGCACTTTTATGTTGGGATTGACAGGAGACTGGATGATTGAGATTGCCACCAGTCTGACAATTCTGCTAATCGTGACGGGGGTTTTTCTCTGGTGGCCGCGAGGTAATAAGTCCCTGTTTCAGGCGTTGCGTATTCGTTTTGGGGGCAATCGCAGTATGTGGCGTGATATACACTCGGTATCCGGGATATTGCTGTCTGTATTTTTGTTGTTTTTCTGTATTTCCGGGCTTTCCTGGACCAGTGTCTGGGGCGCTAAACTCGTTCAGGCCTGGAGTACTTTTCCAATGGAAAAAAGTGCTGCAAATGTTTCTTCTGTACTGACACATGATGAGTTAAATCGTCAAGGGCTTAAGCAGATTCCATGGAATCTGGAACAAGCGCCCATGCCGGAGTCCCTGGTAATGGATGGTTCCAGTGTATCGTTGGACAATCTGGTCGTAAGATCCCGGTCGATGGGATTCAGTCGTTTCCAGTTACATTTTCCTGTAGGTGATACCGGCGTATATACAGCGACCGCCAGTAGTATGGGGCGCGATATCGAGAATGCCACCGATGATCGAACCATACACTTTGATCGCTACAATGGAGCGGTGCTGGCTGATATTGGTTATGAGGACTACAACTGGTTTGCAAAAAGCATGGCGATAGGTATAGCGCTGCATATGGGGCAAATGGGGTGGTGGAATCTGCTGTTGTGCACGTTCTATTGCGTCGGCGTATTGGGGTTGTGCATCACCGGTGTGATTATGTGGTGGCAAAGAAGACCAGGTAAGTTACTGGTTCTAGGTGCTCCTCCGATGCCCAAAGATCTTCGGCGCTGGCAGCATGCGACATGGTTGTTGTTACCATTATCGCTGCTTTTTCCTATGGCAGCAGCGACAATGATTACCATGCTGGCAATTGACTTTATCGCAAGCCGGTGGATACCACAGGTACATACTCTGTATCGTTAATTAAATGAACTTATGAATAATGTTGGTGAACGGATTGTTCGTTGTCTGTTTGTGCTGCGAATGGAATGTAAAGCTTCCTCGTAAAAAGGCTCATTCATGATCTATAAACGACTGTTTTAGGCGGGGCACATCCTGTGCCTCAGTCTTTAACGGTGGGCCTGTCCAAATCCACTCAGAGTGGGTGAGTCACAGGTTGTCGCCTGCCCTGAATTCCTCGCCAACATTATTCTGGGAGCTTATCCATTACCGCCAATGAATACTCCTTGTAACAAACCCAATTTAAATAAATCCCTGAAGGCTCACACATAGTGTGCGGGCTACATAACGTCTGAAACAAGCCGTGCTCATTTCAGATGCTTGATGGGTTGTCCAACCCGAACTTCCTTCGATGATGATGTTTGCTACATGGAGCTTATTCGACCATCAGGGCATAGTTTTGCATAACCATAATTCAGTGCATTGTGTAATCATGATAACGTTTTCGGGGCTGTTATTAGTTGGGTTTCGCTTCGGGAAGCTTTTTCCGCGGTTTTAGTCCGCTTTTGTGTCTAGGGAATCTCTGAAAAATAGGCCATTTTTCAGAGATTCCCTAGACTGACGCTCTCATATGTCAAGGTGTTCCGTTACTGGTACTTTGAGATGAATGTTTTGTGGCTCAGTTGTTTTATTTTAATTGAAACTTCTGGCGCAGACGTGAGGTCGAATATATCGTTTGAATATGAGTTGGCTTAGGGATTTTTGGTTGGTGTGCAAATAAATGACAGATTTTTTAGCGACGACTATATTGCTGAAACGATTTACGCATCTGAGGGGTAAGCCTTATAGAGGTTAGGTGTTTTTTAAGATGATCCATACATGCAAAATGTGCTCTACAATGTAAGGCATGATGTTCAGAGAAGTCTCGTATTTCTTACATCGCGCTGACTCTAAGAGCTTTTTTATGATGACATGGATAATTTTAAAATAGCGGACATTCAAAATTTCTGGATTCCAATGATAGTAATTTACTTTGATGTTACTGTAGTAAAAATCATTTTAACCCTGTTCAAGAAGTATTAGGGATGAAAGGTAAAAGAAAAAATGAATCCAGGTTGTACCGATCGATTGTGGTGGTCTTGTATTGTTTCGTAGAGAGTCAGTAAACGACTGTCGCGTTGTGTATGCACATAAAAATAATAATGTATTG
The DNA here is from genome assembly GCF_050297175.1 of Gynuella sp. Classification (NCBI taxonomy): domain Bacteria; kingdom Pseudomonadati; phylum Pseudomonadota; class Gammaproteobacteria; order Oceanospirillales; family Saccharospirillaceae; genus Gynuella; species Gynuella sp. The sequence continues at coordinate 134,959 of NZ_JBNKSF010000026.1, forward strand.
ATAGTTGCTGTGGTCAGCTGAGTGGTGGAAGTGTCTTTTTATGAAACCATTTCCCTGTTATTTCACTTATTTTATAGGTTTTCTATTTTTAGTTTGGCGGTTTATAAAAGGTCTTCGCTGACGTCAACCAGCAAGATCCATTTTTTAGGTTCATAGATAACGACGAGAAGTACTTGATAGCGACAGGGGGTCGCTATTAAATTGGCAATTCACGAACAATAATATCCATAATTCCTGGACAAAACGGTCATTCTATATGGAAGATCGTGAAACCAAAAAGAATTTTACGTCCCGGAAGTTATGAAAGCAGATAAATTGCTGTTGAACATGCTTTCGCCAAAACGTTCGGTAGTATGGTAGTAACACAAATACACTTAAAACTTCTTATACCGCCGTTGAATGCCAAACATTAAATGCTTAATGTGCATCCTTTTTTAGGTGGTTTTCATGTTGCATTTATGTTGTTGGCGTGAAGTGGTTGTTTATTCAAGGTGTCTGCTGTGTCGTATCGGTTTCGTCTGATGTCTGGATTTTTGTCGTCATTTATGTGATAGAAAAGTAAATGTTGTGGCCATAAAAGAGGCTTGGTTTATGATTTTTATGGTCGTAAAAAGACATGGGAGTGTTTTGTGAGTATTGAAAAAGCTCTTCGATTTTTAAGTAAGCGGCAATTGTCGTGCTTATTGTTGAAAATATACGGAAAATATACATATATCAACGAAATAATAGATCACTATGTTGAAGAAGTTATGCTTGATGAGGATGGTGATGATACTCAAAAAGTATTCAATTCCATCCATCGGCAAATTCGCGCATGCGCCTCAGAAAGTGAGTTTGTTGACTGGCAGTCGGTATATGGCTTTGTTGAAGAGTTAGAGAATTTACTCATTGATATCAATACCCGTATGCGTCAGCTGCATGCGGGCAAGGCGCTGATACTCCTGGAAATGTTGTTGGATCACTGTGAGGACATACGTGGTCATTGTGATGACTCCGACGGTGAAATCACCCGTTTTTTTAAGCGTTCTATTGACGTATGGCTGGATATAGCTGCCCAGGTGCGTAGTAATTCATCACAGGATAATGTGGATTGGGTGGCCAAGGTGTTGTTTTATTTCGATCACAATGATTATGGCTGCTTTGACGACATCATTAGTCACAGTTATATCCTGCTCAGTGAGGCAGAATTGAGGCAGTTGGCCAGCAGATTTGAACATCAGCTACAAAGGGCCATGAATATTGATCCGAATGATCTTTCCTATCTTGTTGGTTTAAATCGTAATACGTCTCTCGCTGTCAATGGTCTTAAGTCTGTGGCTGAAGCACTGGCAGATATCTCGCTGTTTGAGTCAGCCACTTTCCTTGGGGATAATAAAGCGACAGAAATCCAAATGAGCAGTGTTGTGGAATTTGCGCTTGATATCGAAAATTATGAGCGTGCCCATTTTTGGCTCGATCAACCAGGCTGGGATACTGCTAGTGAGCAACATCGAGCGCTCAGTATTCAGTTGCTGCAGGCCAAAGGTGATATCAATCAGATTAAACTGAGTTTACGCAGTGAGTTTGAAGCTGATCCCAGCTATTCTCATCTCGTTGCTTATTGGAAGATTGCTTCGGCGGAAGAAGTTCCTCTGATTCAGGAAACAGTGAATGAGATTGCCCGGCAAATGACCGATGCCAATGATGCAATTAACATGTTGCTGTTGACCGGCAATGTGCAGACAGCGGCTGACGTTTTGATCTCTGCCGGTAAGTGCGTTCGGTTATCTGATAAACATATGATCCGGGATTGGTTGGCTTCATTCGAACTGCACCAACAGGCTTTGGCGATGGTCGTCTGTTATCGAGCGTTGATTGACAATATTCTCACTATGGAACAGTCCCAATATTATACCCAGGCAATCGAATACCTGTGTCGGTTGTTGGAACTTGATAACAATGGACTTGACTACCAGGAACTGGAAAACCACCCTCAGTATATGCAGCAGTTACAAAACCGACACTGGCGGCAAAGGAGTTTTTGGAAGCGGACCGGTTGTCCAAAAAACATGGTTTGAAGGATTTTGAATATGGACGTCTTTGTCGTCGATCACAATTATGATTCGGTTGCGTAGGTTTTGTTTTTTCCAAGTAAGCAGGTGATTGCTTTGTCCAGTCCCTGAACGGTCAGCGGAAACATTCGTCCTTCCATCAGTTGTTGAATAGTGCCTATCGTTTGAGTGTAGTGCCAGTAGGGCTCCGGAGTTGGATTAAGCCAGACGCTGCGGCTGAAGTGTTGTTTTAGCTGTTCAAAACAAACGTTGCCCGGACGGGTGTTCATAAAATCAATGCTGCCATAGGCGGCGCTGATTTCATACGGTGCCATGGAGGCGTCACCAACGAATATCGCTTTATAATCCGGGCTGTAGGTTCGGGTGATGTTTTCCAGAGCAATACTCTGATGCCGCAGCATGTGTGCGTCTTTCCAGAGGTGGTCGTAAATAAAGTTATGGAAGTAGAAATGCTCCAGATGTTTGAACTCGCTGCGACAGGCCGAAAACAATGTTTCGCATATCTTGACGTGGCTGTCCATTGAGCCGCCGATATCAAAGAATACCAGCACTTTAACAGCGTTATGTCGTTCCGGTTGGGTGCGTATATCCAGTAGGCCGGCATTACGTGCGGTACACCGGATCGTATCGTCGAGATTGAGTTCTTCATGGGCACCGCTGCGAGCAAAGCGTCGCAGTTTTCGCAGCGCCAGTTTGATGTTGCGGGTGTCGAGTTCTGTACTGTCATCCAGGTTGCGGTATTGCCGTTGTTGCCAGACTTTCATGGCCCGTTGCTGGCCGCCAGGTCCGCCGATACGAACCCCGCCGGGATTATAACCTCCGTGACCAAAGGGACTGGTACCACCGGTACCTATCCAGCGATGACCACCCTGGTGGCGCTCCTGTTGTTGTTTAAGCCGTTCCTCTAATGCTTTCATGAGTGCTTCGGGCCCACCCAGTGCTTCAATTTGTGCGCGTTCTTCAGCGCTGAAATGGCGTTCAAGTTCGAGGCGCAACCAATCTGCGGGAATCTCACCACCAAGTGGATCAGGCATGGCTTCCAGACCCTGATAAAAATGCTGAAACGCCTGATCGAATCGATCATACTGGGTTTCATCCTTGACCAGGCATAAACGTGCCAGTTGGTAAAAACCATCCATATCGAAACGGCTTAACCCTGCCTGCAGCGCTTCATGCAGAGTCAGTAACTCCTTGGGAGTCACTTTCAGACCATGTTGGCGCAGGGTCGAGAAGAAGCGGATCAGCATCAGCGGCGACTCATAAAGGCCAGCCGCTCCAGCAGCTGCACATCCTGTTCATTTTTCAATAATGCACCGTACAGCGGTGGCAGAGCTTCACGGATACCACCTTCTTTCAGGGTGTTGGTTGCGAGCCGGTCACTGATCAGCAACTTGAGCCAGTCGATCAGCTCCGAAGTGGACGGTGGTTTTTTCAAGCCGGGGACCTCGCGAACCTGAAAAAAGATGCGTAAGGCATCACTGACCAGGTCTGTTTCGATATTAGCAAAGTGAACATCGATGATGGCTTTCAGGGTATCGGCGTCGGGAAACTGGATGTAGTGAAAAAAGCAGCGGCGCAGAAAAGCATCGGGCAGCTCCTTCTCGTTGTTGGAAGTAATGATAACCACCGGGCGCTGCCGGGCTTTGATGGTTTCACCGGTTTCATATACATGGAATTCCATGCGATCGAGCTCAACCAGCAGATCGTTAGGAAACTCGATGTCAGCCTTGTCTATTTCATCGATTAACAGCACTGACCGCTGTTCACTGGTGAAAGCCTCCCAGAGTTTTCCAGGTTTGATGTAGTTGCCAATCTCGTGAACCCGGTCATCGCCAAGCTGGCTGTCACGCAGTCTCGATACCGCGTCATATTCATAGAGCCCCTGCTGCGCCCGGGTGGTGGACTTGATATGCCACTGGACCAGCGGCATGCTCAGGCTGGCAGCGATTTCCTCGGCCAACATTGTCTTGCCGGTACCAGGCTCACCTTTCACCAGCAAGGGGCGCTCCAGCATCATTGCCGCATTGACTGCCAGTCGCAACTCCTGGCTGGCGATATAACGGTCAGAACCGGTGAAGTCGTTCATGCGTGTCTCTTGTACAGGTTGTTGAGTTTAGAACAGTGTAAAACCCCGACAGGTTAACTCAAGATCTTGTCGGGCTTTTTGCCATTCGGTGGGTAATCGTGCATTAGTCGCATGAATTGGTGAGATTTGTGAGCGCTGAGGCATTGCCAGTCTTGACGAAGGTAAACGGATGGACTGCTATGGTATGTGCGAGAGCATGATCGGTGGCGGTCCGTTTTGTCAGTGAATTCAAAAATGCCGTCAGAATTGAGTGGTCGCTCGCGGTTAGTGCTCTGCTGATCTGGGGTTGGTTGTAATAGTATACAATATATAGTATATAAATTTTTTATATCAAAAATACTGCGCAGGAGCGCTAAGAGGAAGAGTAACCATGAGATTGAAGATTGCTTATTTGCTGGCAGGTTGCACGGTCACTTTGTTGGCCGCCTGTGCGCCGATGAAAGCCCACGAGACGGAACAGGCTATGCCAAAACCGGCAGTGGCAGTAACCGCGAATCCTGATCATGAGGCTATGCTGCGCAGTGTAGATCCCCAACTGGCGGCCAACAAACAATTGGTTTACGACATGTGGCGGACGCTGTTGGATGCCCATGATGTGGAAGCCGGTAAAAAATATCTTGCCCCTGGCTATATTCAGCATAATCCCAATATCGATACCGGACGCGATGCCATTCTGGCTGCCATCCGTTCGTTTGGCGCTGCCAAGCCAATACCGGACCGTATCCAGGAGGATCTGGTTGCGATTGTGGCTGAAAAAGACTTGGTGGTGCTCGTGTTTGCGGCTGAACACCATGAACCGCGTGCGTATACAACTACTTGGTTTGATATGTTCCGGGTCGACAATGGAGTCATCACTGAGCATTGGGATAACGGTACACTCGCTCCAGGCAGTGTTGCTGGTCGTTATGTTCCGGTAGTGGAAAACCCCGATCAACAGGCGGTACTGAGTAGTCACGATGTCAAACTGGCCGCCAACAAACGTCGGGTATATGACATGTGGAGAGTGCTGTTGGATGCTCAGCAGGTTGAGGAAGCTCCGAAGTATCTCGCTGAAAACTATATTCAGCACAACCCTCTGGCCAATACCGGACTCTCTGGATTTATGGATTTTTTCCGTCAATTTGCTCAGCCAAAGGCTGTTCAGCCAACCTTGGATGGATTAGTGAATATGGTGGCAGAGGGTGATCTGGTGGTGCTGGCAACAGTGGCCAGTGACAAGGACGCTAATGGCCACCCTTATACTACCACCTGGTTTGATATGTTCCGGGTTAAAGGGACGAAAATGGTAGAACACTGGGATACTGCTACCATACCGGTTTCACAATAGCCTCAGAGTTAATCGGCAGCTGTTTTTGGATACTCAGCTGCCGGACTTGGATCAGGGCGTGTTCCACCACGGACTGTCCTGAGGTATGGGTGATGTGAGGGTATCCAGGAATGCGATCAGTTGCTGTTGTTCCTGTTCGGTCAGATTCAGCGGCAGAATATCAAAGTGTGGCCGGTTTGGATGTTGTCTGCGATCGTAGAACGGTGGTACTGGTTTGTTGTAGTGACTGACAATCTCTTGCAGAGAACTGAACTGACCGGACTGCATATACGGTGCGGTTCGGGTCACATTGCGCAGACTGGGGGTTTTGAAAGCACCGACCAGCTCTGGCCCCTGCTTTTTCAGAAAGCGCATCTCTTCACATTGCTCTGTGGCAGCATCACTGTAAGGTGACAGACAGGTAAACTCACTGTTCTGCAAAGTAATAACGCCTTCATAACGCCCCAAATCCACATGACTTTGGTCCGGTTCCGGAGCACCGATGTTGTGGAACTCGAAGTTTGAAAACATCGGCCCGTTATGACAGCTGGCACAATTCGCTTTTCCCATAAACAGACGCATACCCTCTACCTCTTGAGGATTCATGAGTGTGTGTAAGTGGGATGGTTCTGCCTGGTCTTTGAGAGCTTCAACAAAATGGTCAAAGCGAGCCGGTGGCAGTGTCAGTCTGCGCTCGTAGGCCATCAGTACCTTGCCGAGATTGGCAAAGACCTGATTGACGGCCGTGCGTTCCGTATCAGACAGCGCTTGCCAGTTATCTGCATGCACTCCAGGATGAGCAGGACTTGCAGGTACACTCAGTCGACGTACCACGTCCACCTGTTCCGCATTGTTGAACAGTGCCTGATATTTGGAGCCGTAAGCAGAAATAAAATAGCGGGCTGCGCTGGTGCGATCCAAACCCTGTTCGTGAAGGTCTTCCAATGGTCCCAATGCCTGTGCCCACAGACTGTCGGCACGACCATCCCAGAACTGCCAGGGACTGTATAGTGCACCAGGAATGGATGGAGCGTTACGACGGGTAATTCCCAATGCCACGGACTTCGCCAGACCATCGGTGAAGTGTTGTTCAGGTTGATGGCAAGTCGCGCAGGAAACTTCACCATTGGCACTGAGCTGGCGATCAAAAAACAGCTGATGGCCAAGCCGGGCAGCACGTTCATCATCTGCCACTTTGTTGTCCGGTGTGTCTGGTAACCGGTGAGAGTCACTGAGCATAAATCCTGACAGAAAGATAATATCTGCATCGGTAAACAGGTAAGGATCAGACGCGCCGTGAGCCCTGCTTATAAAGAGTAAAAGGGCGAATAACACATTGCCGCATCGTTTGGTTATCATACTGTCCTCTTAGAGTACCAGGTTGAAAGTCAAGGTATCCTGTTTGTCCATTTTATGAACTTCGAACTGCATCACCCACCAGCCGGTCATTTGAAATTTGATGCCATCCACTCGGTATTCTCCTGGTGAGAGTTCGTCAGTGATTTGGGGTTGTGTGGGCAAACCGTGAACGTGCCCAGGCATGTGGCCGGTGATGTCGATATGAGCTTGAGTGACCGGATTTCCCTCTGCGTCCGTCAACCATAATGTCCATTGGTGAATGTTATTGAGAGGAATACCCTGTCCATCGAGTGGTTCGATATGTGCGAAATAATGCAATTGTCGGGATACCTGAAAGGTGGATACATCCAGATCTTCTGGAGCCTGTTGTCCGCCCATCGCCGGCATTGCCATGGTCATGTCTTGCGGTTGCTGTATATCCGGTCCGCTATCCATGCGATTTAACATGGTCGGATGGACGGAGCGTACCTGGGTGTTATGTGCCATGATTGGCTGCGGGTCCGATAGTAGATGCATGGTATTTGTGAGGTGGATGCGGTCAGGCCAGACCTGGAGAAAACCATCTTTCAATAAAGTTTTGCCTTGTGTTTTTAACGCGGTGCTGTGTTGACGCAGACGGCTGCCAAGCTGTTGCAGTTGCTGGCGCTGTTCGTTCAGAACATCTGCGACCTCAACCAGACGCGGTTCCTGTTCGGTCCCGGCAAAATTCCGTTGATCGGCTCGGAGCGTTTTGATTTGTTGCATCAGTTGATTGGCATTGCCAAACACCGACACACTGTCCATTTCCAACGTTTCCGCCTGTTCCAATAAGCGGCTCGCCTGTTGCAAAAGTCTCGTATCTGCCTGACTGAACAGTGAGCAGATAAATAACATGCAGCCTGACAGGGTTCGGGTGAAATTAACCGACATTCGCCAACTCCTTACGATTGTGATGGCTTGATGGAATATCTATGGGATAGGTGTTTGTCATGTTGTTTTGAATCATTTGGTTCGTGCCTGTATCTGAATCAGAATCTGCGTACAGACTCTGATTCAGATAACAGCTGTCAGCAGCTTTTACTAGAACTGCAGGCTCCAGTTGTTCAGGGTTCCATTGTCCTGGCGAGCCAGATCCCGAACTCTGAGTTGCCATTCTCCGGTAATGATCGTTCCGGTTAGTGTCACGGAGTAACTTTTTTCCAGGTTATTTGCTGAGCCGCCGGTGCGGTTGTGCAGAGAGTAGATGGTGCCTTCTGGGTCGACCAGGTCGACCATCAGGTCACCAATATAGGTATGGGTGATGTTCACCGTAACAGACACTGACGTAGCTTCAGTATTCCCCGTGACTGTCAGCGGACTGTAGACACCAGTGCTGTTGTTGTCCGGTATTTGAACGGCGGTCACGCTCTCAAAAAAGGCCGTATCACCAGAACCGCCATTGTCGGCGGTGCCGATGTTGACAGTGTAGTCTTCTACTTCTCCATAGTCGAAAGTACCGCAGGGGGCCGGTGCTCCATTGTATTTCATGCTCACACGCAGGCGGGTTGTGATGCCGGCGGTATCGACTGGAATACTGAGTGCTCCGGTGACGGTACTGTTAGAGGTTCCTGCAGAACTGAAGACCTCTTCACCAGTATCGTTGAAATCGCCGTCGCCATTCAGGTCAATCCAGATTTTCCAGAATTCGCCGTAGCTGTTGCTGGAAAATGCCGGAACCAGTGATATGGGGGATTCGCCGGTTGCCAGATTGATGGTCTGGCTGGTGAAGTCGCCGTAGTTATCCGCGCCAGAAGCGTGGCTGAAATCACCAATGTCGACCTGGCTGATCCACTCATACTTGGCATCATTGCCAGAAGCGTTGCAATAAGCGATTGGGTCTGGATCGGGATCCGTATTGCTGATGGCATCCCAGTCTGGTTTTAAGGTGAACAGACCATTGCCGATATCACTGGTAATGATGTTGCCACTGGCGAAATAAATATAGTTGCTCCAGGTTCCGGAGAATTGCGCAGAGTTGGAGGCTGGGATGGTATCAAAATACCCCACCTGATGAAGGCTTCCATTGGTGATATCCGCCGCATCCAGAATGCGCAAACCGGCGCGGTAATTGGATTCAAAAATATATCCGTTCAGGGTATACAGGTTGTGATCGATAGCCGCTGTCGGACCAACATAGCGCCCAAGTTCAACCGGTTGGTCGAGATTGCTGACATCATAAATATAGGATGTGGTGTTGTGGCCGTTGTACTGCTCGTCCAATTCATCATTCATAATCAAAATGGCATGATTATCATCCGCGAACCAACCCTGGTGGGTATATTGCGAGCCAGCATAAGTGGTACGGGAGATCTGATACGGATTGGACTTTGATGTCACGTCAACAATTGTGATGGTGTCTTCATTGTAGCCGACACAAATTTCTTTACCGGTGTATTCTGTGTCCGGTCCATTGTAGATGATGCATTGTGCATCGTGAGTGTAACCATCACTGGAAAAGCAGCCTGAATAGGTTGGATTGAGTGGATCGGAAATATCCACCATATAGAGTCCGCCACTACATTGATTGCTGCCGACGATGTAGGCGTAGCTGGTGGCCTCGTTAATGACAATGTTATGGGCATTACCAAATCCGGACATATGGGCGGTTTCGCTCAATGTGCTGCCCGGTGTTACATTGCGTAGAGTCGATAAGTCGAATACCTGCAAACCATGTGTACGGTTCCTGCTGCCATCGGCCACAATGAAAGCATAATGGTCATAGGTTTTAACGTCCCGCCAGGAGTCATTGCCGTTGTTATGGGATGGCAGAAACCCCAGAAACACAGGATTGTTGCCGTCGGTAACATCCACGAATGAGGTGCCGTTGGTACGACTTACAATGGCAATTTCAGCACCGGTCTGCGGATCGGTGTAGCCCCAGATATCGCTGAGGTCAGCATTGCCGCCGCCCATGCTGGCTTTAGGCAGGAATGACAACAGATCAATATTGTCGCATGGATAGCCATTGGCTGAGCCTCCGGTGCAAGTGGCAGTGGTGGAATTGGCAGAAAGTGAGAATGAGTCTGTTGTCAGCAGTCTCTCCATAGCCGGATTTCCGCCACCGCCATTAGAGTCATCATAGTTGAAACCGTCTGTGAACATCGCACTGTGTCCCCAAGCCTCTGCTGACAGCCAGAGAACGCTCGTGGCGAACAAGGATGTAATCGTTGATGTTTTCATCATGTATTTCGTATCCCCTGTATCGGGTTGTTGTTATGGGTATCTCTAACAAGTCTCTTTTCCGCGATTACTTTGTCAGCTCCGTGCTCAAATCCTCATTTACTACGGGTAAACTGCGGTTCTGCGCGCGGTGCGTCCTCGTTCTCATAAAAACCTGTTGTTTAGAGATCCCCTTCTGTCATTGAGCCGCCATCCTCAGAATCAATGCAGGGAAAATATGCGTAATTCGCAGTCTTTTTCTGAACCGCTGGAAACATCTGGCGTAACTGGTTGGGTGGTTATGAATGGGAAGTCACCGCAAATAGCAATGCTTATAACAACGTCTGAACAACTGCCAGCGTCGCAAAGGGGCGGCAAAAATTCGCTCTCAACGGATTGGTCACAGATGTAGTCTGCTTTCTTCGCCGCCCTTTATTCTGCTATTACTGTATTTTAAGTATGGTTATTCCCGGCCCGCTACCATAACCAAGTTAATAACAAAGCAAAGCCTGATCCCCCGGTCAAAGAAAACACCCTTTGTCTGTACTAATTGATGAGCATGCTTCCGGTATTTTTGTATGTGAAAAGCAGAAGGTGGGAACTAATGGCTCATGGAGTACCCGAAGCGAGGTGTCTTTGTTATTCCATTGATTTTTCATGGTCATTTTATGCAGATCGAAAAAGCCATAATGGGGGGGAATCAGCATTAAGGTGCCAGGATGTATCACTCGGTTACCGATGGTTGCACAACAGTAGGGCGGAAGTTGACCAGTTTATAAAAATCGAGGCTTACCAATGCCCGGAATATTGATGTAACATTATGATTACAGTTCGTGATGGATCTGTATGGTTAGTCGTATTGACTTTATAAACTACAAAAGGAGTCTCTGAATTATTACCTGTGTTGCCATGCCAGGTTCAAAATCTGCTCGAATCGGTTATTTATACTTTATAAACATCCGCTTCCGGCTCGGAACATCCAGTGCTTCAGTCGCTGATCAGACGAGCGGTCCATATCTGCACCAGGCGGATTGGTCACAGATTTTTACCTTGCTCCGGTTTCCTCGCCGATATCATTCAGATGTTCCAGCATATTTTCAGTTTGATCCTCAGTATTCGTAACCACAATCCCTCTCTATTTTTTGTTAGTAAAAAAGGATACTCCATGGAAAATGCGATTGCGCAGCAGGCTGCCGGTAATTCTCGGTTGTCGCGGTTTTTCTCTTCTTTCGGTCCAGGAATCATGATGGCTGCAGCGGCAGTGGGTGGTTCTCACCTGGTGGCTTCTACCAAAGCCGGAGCTATTTATGGATGGCAACTGGTGTTGCTGATTCTGCTGGTCAATCTGTTTAAATATCCGTTTTTTCGGGCTGGTGTTCAGTACACCATGGCAACCGGTAACAGCCTTGTGCGCGGATATGCAGGTATGGGCAAGGCTTATTTATGGCTGTTTGCCGTATTATGTATTTTTTCCGCAGTGATCAATACCGCCGCACTGGTGTTATTCAGTGCCAGCCTGCTTAGTTACTTTGTGCCGTTTGAGCTGTCCATGATCACTTTGTCGGTGATTGTGGTGGTAACTTGTCTGTTTATCTTATTTGCCGGTCACTATAAGGCACTGGATGTTCTTTCCAAGACAATCATGATTGTTTTGACCATAACCACACTGCTGGCAGTGGTGATAGCGTTTGGAAAGAGCGGTACGACTCCGGTTGCGGTGGAGACTGCTTCACCGTGGACCATCGGTGCCATTGGTTTTCTGGTGGTTACCATGGGCTGGATGCCGGCACCAATCGAAATATCCAGTATTACCTCAGTATGGCTTAAAAGTCAGTGCAGTCAGCAGAAAGTCACACCCCGTTCGGCGTTGTTTGACTTTAATGTCGGCTATGTAGGAACGGCTATTCTGGCGGTCATGTTTCTGGCTCTGGGGGCGTTGGTTTTACATGGCAGCGGTGTCACATTAGCTGGATCCGGAATCGGTTTTACTCACCAGCTGGTAGGCTTATATGCCTCGACAATCGGTGAATGGTCCCGTTATCTGATTGCCGTGATCGCTTTTTTCTGCATCTTTGGCAGCACCATAACGGTTTTAGATGGTTATTCCAGAGTCGTCGCAGAGTCGTTGGCATTACTGCAGAAAAAACCACAATACAGTGAAGTTTCATACAGTATTTGGGTATTGCTGACATCGGTACTGGCGCTGGGCATTATTGCCTTCTGGGCATCGGCATTATTGCCCATGTTGAACTTTGCCATGATCATGGCATTTATGACGACTCCATTCTTCGCGTTGCTGAATCATATGTTGGTGGGTCGTACCCGGTTATCCGGTGAGTTAGCCGTCAGCTCCGGCCTCAAGTGGCTCTCAATTGCCGGACTGGTTTATCTGTTTGGCTTTTTACTGGTCTTTATCTGGTGGAAATGGTTAATGTGATTGTCATATTAATCTGATTGAGCAATCTTATTGGCCAGTGTTGCCGGCCAATAAGATACTCCACTATGATTGGGCTAAATGGTTAATATCCATACACCTATGTAAGAATCTTTCTTGTCCTTCGTAAATCCCACCAGTATGCTAAGCGGCCTTTTCTGGCATTAAGGAAGTGCTCATGCATACTATCAGTCGGTCAATTCGAACGTTATCTCTGGCCACACTGGCCTGTTTCTCTGTTTCCCACGCCTATGGCGCAGAACGTCAGGACTATGATCTTGATGATGATGGCCTGATCGAAATCGAGGATCTGCAGGATCTGAATGAGATTCGCAACAATTACGATACCGTTGGTGTCATCCAGTATTTCCAGGGACATACTTTGTATGGTGTGAATACTGGTTGTCCGGAGTCCGGTTGTCATGGCTATGAACTGGTGGCGGATCTGGATTTTGATACCAATGGCAATGGCCGCATCGATGAAGGTGATCTGTATTGGAACGAGGGAGCTGGTTGGGAACCGTTAGGGGCGTTTTCGGTCAAATTTGCGGCCGAGCTGAATGGAAACGGTCATATGATCCGGAATCTGTTCATGGTACGACCAAGTGAGAGGTTTGGAGCCCTGATTGGGTATGCCGAAGAAGCCTACATCCATGATTTGAAGCTGCAGGCCGATATAACAGCCAGACGGGAGTCCGGAACATTACTGGGTTATATCTGGAAAACCCGGGTTGAGAATATTTCCGCGCAGGTAAAAGTGACTGCGATGGGCACTAACGGCAGCTGTGACGAAGTTGATGATTGTAATATTATCGGTGGACTGATCGCTATCGTTGATGAAGGTTCCAGTGTTTCAGGTATTCGTCTTGAGGCTGACGTATCGGGAGAAGGCATCGTTGGCGGCGTGGTTGGTGAATTAGCCAATGCGAGTATGAGCGATGTCGTGGTGCGCGCATCCATTTCCGGAGAAACACGGATTGGAGCCATCGTTGGGAAAAGTCACGACAGCCAGTATCAACGTCTGATTGCTGAAGTGAATGTCACCGCACATAACTATATTGGCGGGATTGCCGGCTACTCAGTCAGCGATAGCTTAGAGGACCTGTTGGTGACCGGTTCGTTGCTGATCGACGGTGACTATCCTGGCAATCAGTTTGCAGGTGGTATCTTTGGGGGGGTGGCTAAAGGAAGTCTTTCCCGGGCCATCTCTCTGGTTAAATTGCAAAAAGATGAAGACGATGAGTTTAAGCTCGGGGCCGTTGTTGGTTACTGTGATCTTGATCAGAAATACAACAGCATTTATTGGGCCAGAGATTTGGCTGGCCGCGATGAAGCCTGTGGCTATCAATATGGCTACTGGGCACCTGCGCCGCAATATCTCGACCTGGTGGATATACAATGTGCCACCAGCGCCGCTAATCGTTGTAACGGTTTGAGTTATCAGGGTTACGACCAGGTCAAAAATGCCGAGGGCAAGACTCTATGGCAGTTTGGCAGCAATACTGAAGCGCCGGGAATGTTGTTACTGGGCAGAATCTGGGCAGACCGCGATGTTGATGGTCATATTGATGACTGGCCGACAGGGTCATCGGAGGGCGAACAGCCCGGATCAGAAAAACCCGCAACAGACAACCCGAGCAACTCATCAGGGGGTGGTTCTGCGGGCTTTGGGGTGTTATTGCTCGGACTGGTCACGCTGCTCAGACGCAGACAGGACTAATGTTCAGAGCAGCCCGTCACCATGTTGACGGGCTGTGATCAGCTGACTGATCAGTAGCTGGGATCGTACTGATGTTGTTTGACAAAGCTTTCAAACTGCTCCGGCAGCTCACCTTTCAATAGCCCATTGCGTTGGGCACTTTCACCCACCGCGACGGCAATCTTGGCAGACACTTCACGTATCTGCTTCAGTGGTGGATACAAACATCCCAGATCGATCTGTTTCTGAGAGACCTCCGCGGCGAGTGTTTCGGCGGCTGAAATCAACATGTCGTCATTGATACGAGTGGTACCGGAAAGTAAGGCGCCAAGGCCCAGACCCGGAAAAATATAGGCATTATTGCCCTGACCCGGAACTTTCACATTGCCGTTGATGTGAACCACGTCAAACGGGCTGCCACTGGCAAATACTGCTTGTCCGTTACTCCACTGATAGGCATTTTCCGCGGTACATTCAGCATTGGCTGTTGGGTTGGAAAGTGCAAACACAACAGGGTGTTCGTTGTTGGCGGTCATGAACTCCACCATCTCCTGAGTGATCAGGCCGGGTCTGCCGGTGGCTCCAATTAACGCATGTGGGCGGAATTCCTTCAGTGCTTCAAGGGCCGTCATCGGTGACATGTCGGCGGCAAAGGGGCGTACATGTTCTTTGATATAATCGCGGCTTTTCACGACCAGACCTTTGCTGTCGTTAAAGACCATGCGGGCATTGGCTTCTTCGGCGCTAAGCCCCTGACGCTGCATGGCTTTGGCCACCAGATCACCGATACCGGTCGCGGCTGACCCTGCACCCAGGAACATAAAACGCATATCCTTCAGCTGCATGCCGTTGATCCGGGTGGCGGCCATCAAACCGGCCAATGCGACTGCTGCAGTGCCCTGGATATCGTCATTGAAACACAGTAGTTGATCGCGATAACGCTCCAGCAGAGTGACGGCATTTGGAGTGGAGAAATCTTCAAACTGTAACAGTGCATTGGGGAACTGTTGTTTGACGGCTTGTACGAATTCGTCGACAAAGGCGTCATATTCCTCGCCACGGATGCGGGGCTGACGTAGGCCCAGATAGAATGGATCTTCGCGGGCCTCTTCATTATCTGTTCCCACGTCCAGCATGATCGGCATACAGTGGGCAGGATCAACGCCAGCACAGGCGCAATACAGAGACAGTTTGCCAATCGGGATGCCCATGCCGTTGCTGCCCAAATCACCCAGGCCGAGAATCCGTTCGCCGTCGGTCACCACGATCAGACGGACATCCTCTTGCCAGTTTTGCAGTAGTTGTTCAATGTTGCCGCGATCATTATAGGAAATATAGCAACCATTGGTTTCACGGAAATTTATCGCGAAATCCTGACAGGCTTTGCCAACAGTTGGGGTGTAAACCACCGGCATAAATTCTTCGATATGATCAATCAGTATTTTATAGTAAACACGCTCATTGCGTTTTTGCAGTGCAGCCAGGGAGATATATTGATCAATGGGGGTAGTTTTTTTCCGAAGATTGGCCAGTGAACGATTGACTTGTTGTTGCTGACTACTGACCACAGGCGGCAGTAAACCGGTTAAACCGAGTTGCTGGCGCTCTTCCAGCGTGAAAGCGGTGCCTTTATTGGTTCTTGGGTTACTTAAAATTTCTAAACCTTTTTTGTTCATACTGAGTTCCGATATTGGCTGCAGGTGAAAGAAAGATCGTATGGAAATATAGATTATAACGTTTTTATGCCTTCAACCTATTATTGATCGGGTTCAGTTCGAAGGTTCTCCAGCTATCCGGCGTTGAACAAGGTCACATAGTTTCATTATCAGATGCTTCAGGCCGGCGGTTATAACGTCTTCTTTAGTGTACATGAGCCCTCATTGACCTAGGCTGACCCATCTCAGTCACTTTCACAAAAAATACAGTGTCTGTATCTGTTATATGGCGCATGTCGTTGATTTGTTGGAGATAAAGCAAAGCCGTCGTGTCTTGCATATACTGGCGTAACTTTCAACGTCGATGAGCGGCGCGACAGCGGTTGTTACATGGATATCTCTTGAGGCAGGCATATGAGAATACTGGTAGTGGGGGCGACTGGTCTGGTTGGCCAGCAAGTACTGACGCAGGCACAGGCTGATCCCCGAATCAGTCACATAACGGTGTTGGCACGCAAGCCATTGGCGTCGACTGGGAAATTGCAATGCCATAGTGTCGATTTTGATCAATTGCCCGATGACGCACAGCTCTGGCAGTGTGATGCCGTTATCTGCACCTTGGGCTCAACCCTGAAAACAGCCGGTTCCCGCGAGATGTTTTATCGCATCGACCATGACTATCCTTTGGCTGTTGCCCGACACGCGCAACAATATGGTGGCCGCTGTTACGTGCTCAACTCGGCCATGGGAGCAGATGTGAATTCCAGGTTCTTTTATAACCGGGTCAAAGGTGAACTGGAGCGCGATCTGCAGGCGCTGTCGTTTGCATCCGTTACGTTGGTCAGGCCGGGATTGATCGCTGGTCAGCGGACTGAGTTTCGTTTGGGAGAACGGAGTATGCAATTACTGCTGACCATACTGGCACCGGTTCTGCCTCGACGGTGGCGTTGCAATCCGGCTGATAATATTGCCCGAGCCCTGCTGGATGCTGCTGTTCGTGCTGAGCCGGGCGTACATGAAGTATCATCTGAGACATTGAGTTAGGGAACCTCTTACATGGACACCGCCTGCTTGCCAAGCTACAAATAGCTGATAGGTTCGATTGCGCTCTTACATTCGGCCTGTCTATGGGTATAACGCCCTATCGTCTGCAGGATAAATGGTTTTCATGTTAAACAGTGATCGACGGCTTCCGTCCTGATCGATTCATCCGTAAACACAAAACGAGAAATCTGTATGAGTCTGCAACCTTTTCATCTGGCCATTCCAGTTTATGACCTCAATGCGGCACGAAATTTTTATACTGAGGTATTCGGTTTGGAAGAAGGCCGGTCTTCCGAGCATTGGGTCGATTTTGATTTTTTCGGGCATCAGCTGGTCATCCATGAACATCTTCAGACCCCGGCACAACAACAGGCTCACACGAATGCGGTGGATGGTCACGATGTTCCGGTACCGCATTTTGGTGTAGTACTGGAATGGTCTCAGTGGGAGGCACTGGCTGAGCGGCTGAAATCTTTCGATATTCCGTTTTTGATCGAGCCTTATGTGCGCTTCAAAGGTCAGGTGGGTGAACAGGGCACCATGTTCCTATTCGACCCGTGTGGTAATGCTTTGGAGTTCAAAGCGTTCAAAGACCTGACTCAATTGTTTGCCAGATAATGATTTCACTGACGATCTGGTCCGGTCTGGAATTATGGTGCTGGTCATGGTCAGTGGAGCCGCGTATATGAATATCGTTTTAGGATGTTTCATATTCACGGCAGTGGATGTAGCAGAGCCTATTTTTTCAGGTGCTTGGGATCTGCTACACGAATGTATTTAGTCAATGGGTGATTGATTTTCCGTAGTTCCGCCAGTACCAGTTGCGCCACTTCACGGGCACCGAATTCGGTGTAATGGGTATTGTCAGATCTGCCATCAGGATAGTTGGGATGAGCACCCGGTTGCAGGTGCATGAACCGCAACTCCGAGTCTTTGGGGCCCAGGTTTTCGAAATAGTCGTGTGTCACCTTTTCCATATCAATGAATGTTATTTCCGGATGTTCTGCCGCCACTTCGCGTACCAGCTGGGCGTAAGGGTGAGTTGATACCAAGTGGTCATTCTGATCAAATTTTCGGCGTACCACCGGGGTCATCAAAATCGCATGAGCATCGGCGGTTTCCACATCCTTGATAAAACGATTTAAATTGGCTTTGTACTCCTCAGGAGTGGTGTAGCGTTCGACTTTGCTGGGCACTTCATCGTTATGACCAAATTGAATAAAGACATAGTCTCCGGCATGAATGTTATCGATAACGGCCTGCCATCGTCCTTCAGAAATAAATGTTTTGGTGCTGCGCCCGTTTCTGGCGAGATTAATGGTGTTGACGGACTTGTCAAAAAACTTGGCAAAAGGGACACCCCAGCCGGTCTCTGGATAGTCGGAGGGATCTTTGATGGCCATGGTTGAATCGCCAGCCATAAATATCTGCAAAGTGGCTGAGTCAGTCATTTTTTGTGTCTCCAGGCCGGCACATGATGTCAGTGTTGCGCTGATAAAACCAATGCCAACGAGCATATGTTTCATGCTTTTTGAAATGATCGGATGTGCAGGTTTTTTTAATTTAAAAATAGATTTTATGGTGTGTTTCATATTTGCCTTTTTTTATCTGTTTTATTTTTATTGAAATATTTCGGACGTACGAATCGAAAATCTGTTTAAAGCTATTTGATTTAATGGGTGTCGTCAATGCCCGGTTTGGTGTGAGAGGCTGGTGGAGAATATTATAAGAATAGCGATTTGATGAATTAAATAAGTATATGGTGGGAGCGATGGGACGAAGGATGGCAGGCTGTGTGGGGTGCAGCCTGCCTGATAAACGCGTTACATCCGAGTGTCAGGAATAAACTCGTCGGCTGAGCGCGTGGCCATTTCTTCGTAAACTGACCATTTTTGGTTCACTACCTGCTGGGCCAGCTGCATCAGGCGATCTGCCTCTTCTGGATTACGATCCCTGAGTACCTTGTAGCGGTTCTCTCGATAAGCATAATCCTTGACGTCAATGGTAGGTCTGAGGGAATCCAGAATAAACGGATTTTTACCGGCGCTGTGTAGTGCCGGGTTGTAACGATACAACGGCCAATAACCGGCTTTAACGGCGAGACGCTGTTGCTCCAGGCCCTCATCCATATTGATGCCATGCTCAATGCAGTGACTGTAAGCAATGATCAAGGATGGTCCATCGTAACGTTCTGCCTCACGGAAAGCCTGTAATGTCTGTTGCGGGTTGGCACCCAGGGCAACTCTGGCGACATAGACGTTCCCGTAGGCAATGGCCTGCAGACTCAGGTCTTTTTGTGGCACAACCTTTCCGCCAGCAGCGAACTTGGCAACCGCTCCGATAGGCGTGGCTTTGGAGGCCTGGCCACCGGTGTTGGAGTAAACTTCGGTATCCATCACCAGCACGTTGACATTACGACCACTCGCCAGGACATGATCGACACCGCCATAACCAATGTCATAGGCCCAGCCGTCGCCGCCGACGATCCAGATACTGCGACGGACCAGGTGGTCGATAACCGATAACAGTTCCTGTGCTTTGGGAGTCTTCAGCTGTTCAAGTTTTTGTCTGATATCTGTCACCCGACGGCGTTGTTGAATGATTTCGCTTTCCAGCGTCTGAGGTGCATTCAGAGTTTCTGCTACAAGGTCCAGGTCGATCTCGGAAGCCAGTTCCTGTAACCGGGTTTGTGCCAGTCGGGTATGTTGATCAACCGTCAGCCGGTAACCAAAACCAAACTCGGCATTGTCTTCAAACAGAGAGTTAGCCCATGCCGGTCCTTTACCATCGCTATTCTGACTCCAGGGAGTGGTCGGCAAATTGCCACCGTAGATGGAGGAGCAGCCGGTTGCGTTGGCGATGAGTGAACGGTCACCAAATAACTGGCTAATCAGTTTCAGATAAGGTGTTTCGCCACAACCGGAACAGGCGCCGCTGAATTCGAACAAGGGTTGTAGGTATTGCACTCCGCGAACGTTGGAGAAATCAACCCGGTTGCGATCGTTATAAGGTAATTGCTCAAAGAACTGTAGTCCGACCTTTTCGGTACTCAACCAGGTTTCTTTGTCCGTCATATTGATGGCGTGATGGTGCTCGTCCAAAGGGTCCTGAGCCGGGCAGGCACGAACACATAATCCGCAGCCGGTGCAGTCTTCCGGATAGACCTGAAGCGTGTACCGTATGTCCGGAAACCCACGGGCACTGACTTCGGCCGAACGGAATGCTTCTGGTGCTTGTGCCAAGACATCTTCATTGTAGAATTTAGCCCGGATCGCTGCGTGTGGGCAGACGATAGAACAGTTGCCACACTGAATACACAGGTCGGGTTCCCAGATGGGAATGTCCTGAGCGATGTTGCGTTTTTCCCATTTAGTCGTGGCGGTCGGGAAAGTGCCATCGTCGGGTAGCAGAGATACCGGAATCAGGTCGCCACGGCCGTGAATGATTTCACTGGTTACTTGTTTGACAAACTCCGGCGCTTGTTCAAATGCGGCCATTGGATCAGGGTCGTATTCACTGCTGACCTGTTTCGGGTAGTTCACCTGTTGCAAATGTGCCAGTGCCTGATCGATAGCAGCATAGTTACGTTTTACAATTTCCTCGCCTTTGCGGCTGTAGGTTTTTTTCGCTGCCTGTTTAATCTTCTCAATTGCCTGATCTTTTTCCATCACACCCGAAAGTGCAAAGAAACAGGTTTGCATAACAGTATTGATGCGTCGGCCCATTCCTACCGAACGGGCAACTTTAGCACCATCTATGACGTAGAACTGAATATCTTTATTGATAATCTCCTGCTGTACATGACGCGGCAATTTATCCCATACCTCGTCCTTGTCGTAAGGACTGTTCAGTAGAAACGTTGCGCCGCGACGGGCTCGATCAAGCATTTCAACATGGTCAACAAAGTTGAACTGATGACAGGCGATAAAACCGGCTGACTGAATCAGGTAAGGTGCCTGTATCGGATGCGGTCCGAAACGCAGATGGGAGGTGGTCATGCTGCCGGCTTTTTTGGAATCGTAAACAAAATATCCCTGAGCAAAGTAGCCTTCTTCATCACCAATGATCTTGATGCTGTTTTTATTGGCACCCACAGTCCCGTCTGAACCGAGCCCGAAAAATAATGCCCGGACAGTGTCCTGAGGCTCTATATCCATCGCTTCGACATCATCGAGACTGGTATTGGAGCGGTCATCAATGATACCAATGGTGAAGTCGTTTTTGGGTTGGTCGTGCAACAGTTCGGCAAATACCCTGGCCACCATAGCGGGTGTAAATTCCTTGCTGGAAAGGCCAAAGCGTCCACCAATGACCATCGGCATGGTTTTCCGTTCCCCGCAAACAAGGGCCTGAGCCAGTTCGGTCACGACATCTTTATACAGAGGCTCACCCTCACAGCCGGGTTCTTTGGTACGGTCCAGTACTGCGATCCGTTTAGCCTGGGCAGGCAGCGCGGCCAGAAAATGCCGAGCACTGAAAGGTCGATATAAACGGACTTTGAGAACACCGACGGAATCGCCGTTTTGATTCAAGTAGTCGGCAGTGGAAATAGCGGTTTCCGCACCCGAGCCCATAATTACGATCACCCGTTCGGCTTTGGGGTCGCCATAGTACTCGAACAGCTTATAGCGCCTGCCGGTGAGTGTCGCAAACTGTTCCAGAGTTTCTTCATAGATGCCGATGGCTTCCCGATAGTAGTTGTTGACGCTTTCCCGGCCCTGGAAATACGTATCGGGGTTTTGAGCGGTACCGCGCATGTGCGGGCGGTCGGGATTCAACGCTCTTTGACGATGGGCAAAGACCAGTTTGTCATCGATCATGGCGCGA
Organism: Gynuella sp.; assembly: GCF_050297175.1. Lineage (NCBI taxonomy): Bacteria > Pseudomonadati > Pseudomonadota > Gammaproteobacteria > Oceanospirillales > Saccharospirillaceae > Gynuella > Gynuella sp. The sequence goes on from NZ_JBNKSF010000026.1 coordinate 156,597, forward strand.
ATTTGCTGATCTTCCAGCAGGATGATTTTGGAGACTTCGTGAGAGGTTCTGAAGCCATCAAAAAAGTGTACCACCGGCACCCGGCTCTTCAGGGTGGCAGCCTGAGCCACCAGCGCCATGTCGTGACATTCCTGGACGGTGGAAGAAGCCAGTTGGGCAAAACCGGTCATGCGTACGGCCATGACATCCTGATGATCGCCAAAGATTGACAAACCCTGAGCCGCCAGTGAACGGGCTGCAACATGAAACACTGCCGGCGTCAGTTCTCCGGCAATTTTGTACATGTTAGGGATCATCAACATCAAGCCTTGAGAGGCAGTGAAAGTGGTGGTCAGGGCACCGGTCTGGAGGGCACCGTGAACAGTTCCGGCTGCCCCGCCTTCGCTTTGCATCTCAGCAATCAGTGGCGTTTCGCCCCAGATATTTTTGATATCCTGGCTGGCCCACTGGTCTGCAAATTCGGCCATGGGGGAGGAGGGTGTAATCGGATAGATGGCACAGACTTCGTTGACGCGATAAGCCACGTAAGCGGTTGCTTCACCGCCATCGATTGTGACCTGCCTGAGTTTTGTTTTAGCCATGGTAATCTCCTCAAGCTTTGTCAGTCATATGGATTGCCGCCGTTGGGCACTGGAGGACACAGGCGCTACAGCCGGTGCATTTGGAATAATCAATCTGATAGAAACGGCCTTCACCGAGTTTGATGATGGCATCTTCCGGACAGGCTCCATAGCAGCCATCGCATTCGAAACAGTTGCCACAGGAATAGCAACGCCGGACCTCGTAACGGATTTCCTCTTCAGTGAGGTTACCAAGTACTTCGTCAAAACTCTGAGTCCGTTGTTCCGGCGGAACCACAGGCTGGGAGGTCTGTTCGGTGTCGGTGTAGTACCAGATGTGCAGAGCGTCAAACGGCACTACCGGAGATTTGGCTTTGGGCGCAAATACCTGGCCGCTTAAGAAGGCGTGAATATTTCGGGCAGCATGCTTACCATGACCCGTTGCTATGGTGACCGTCCGCTCGCTTGGTACCATGTCGCCGCCGGCGAAGATGCCGGTATGGGCCGTCATCATGTGTTCATCGACCTGTACTGTGCCATCTTCAGAAAACATGATTTCCGGTATCCCTTGCATCAGTTCTGAGTCAATATTCTGGCCGAGAGCCAGAATGACTGCATCAGCTTCGAGGGTTTCATATTCCCCGGTCGGCTGTGGCCGGCCGTTTTCATCGAGCATCATTTTTTCGATTTTGATCTGATCGAGTTCCAGTTCGGAAATCGTTCGCAACCAGTTGATTTTAACACCTTCCTCCATGGCTTCTTCTGCTTCAAATTTATGCGCCGGCATATGATCGATGTCACGGCGATAAATAATCATGGCTTCTTCGGCTCCGAGTCGCTTGGCGGTTCTGGCTGCGTCCATGGCTGTGTTTCCTCCGCCATAAACGGCAACTCTGCGCCCCAGCATGGGTCGTTGTCCTTCGCCCACCTCACGCAGGTAGCTGACAGCATCCAGTATTCTGCCGGCCTCTCTGGCGGGAATGTCCACTTTGCGGGAAATGTGTGCGCCTACCGCCACGAAGACGGCATCAAATGCGCCTTCTTCTTTTTCTTTTTGCAGATCCTCAACTTTGTGATTGAGGGTGATCTTGACCCCCATACGTTCGATGCGCTGGATTTCCGCCATCAATATATCGCGTGGCAGCCGATAGGCCGGTATACCGAAATACATCATCCCGCCCGGACGGGTTCCGGCGTCTCTGATTTCCACGGTATGGCCCATGCGGGCCAGATGATAGGCAGCGCTCAAACCACTTGGGCCAGCTCCCACCACTAACACTCGTTTACCGGTCTTGCGACTGGTGTAATTCGGTTGCCAGCCTTGTTCGATGGCCATGTCGCCAAGAAAACGCTCCACCTGGTGAATACTGACGGCCCCATCCACCTGTTCGCGGTTGCAGCCGCCTTCGCAAGGGTGATAACAGACCCGGCCATGAACGGCCGGCATAGGATTGTTTTCGATCAGCAATTGCCAGGCGTCGTGGTAACGTTTGTCATGAACCAAGGCCAGCCAGCCCTGAATGTTTTCACCGGCAGGACAGGCAGAGTTACACGGTGGCATAAAATCCTGATAGACCGGACGACGGTTGACCGCCGGACCCGTACCACCGCTTTTTGATAAATCTGGAGGGACAGTCATGTCCATGGTTTGTTTGTGCATGCTTTACCTCTTCGGGGTTTTTATATGAGGTGACCCGCAGGATTACAGCACCGACATGCTGAGGATGTATGATCTGAGACAGTTTTTTGATTGAAGTATTAGACGTTCAAAAAATAAACCAGAATGTTTTTATTACGGAATAAATAACTTGAAAGAATGTTGACGTAAAACTAGCGATAAGGACAAGAATGATTCTCTTGTGGCGAAATAATGGTTTCAGCGAAATTTCATTTTTTGGTTTTTTCCATGCTTGAATACAGTTGTTCAATAAGCGATTGAAATCGATTTTTTTTGATTTTAGTGGCTGTCATAGTCGCTGTTTTTCACTATAGGAAACGCGGCTGGTAATTTTACAACGGTTGGTTATGTAAGACTAAAGTCGAGTGTTAGTTGTTCTGTTGCTATGGTAAGTCAAATTGACGGTTTTGTGCTTTTCTGATTTCTTCTGCTACTGGTTTATTGCCTTTTTCTGTGCATCAGTGAGATAGAGAACCGTAAAGCGAATGATCGTTATCATAACAAACTGTACTCGTTGAGGGGGAACAGGTGACGGACGTTCGTTTCGGTCTCAGCAGATGACCTCGACGTTGTCAGTTCCGTCCGGAGTTGCATCTCTCACATTGCCATTTACTCCAGTAAATGGCAGCTTTTTACAAACCGCCTGCAGATTGCTGAAAACTCACGCATCAGATGTCGGAAACCGGTGGGTTGATGGCTTTCCCGATAGCCATTAGCGTGAACACGCCTAATATGGAATGATATCTTACTATTGGTGATAAGCTCTGTTTATAACATCCAGTGACATGTCAGGAGAACATCATGAGTCAGACGAAATCGGTGCGGGTGTTGGTAACCGGTCGGGTTCAGGGGGTCGGATTTCGTTATTCCACCAGACAAATGGCGGTATCTCTGGGGGTCACCGGTCATGCCAAAAACCTTGCCGATGGTCGGGTGGAAGTGCAGGCTCATGGGTCTCCAGCGGAAATCGCTCAACTGTTGACCTGGCTGCGGCAGGGACCGGAATTTGCGAGGGTGGAACATCTGGAGACAGAAGATATTACTGGCACAGTACCAGCCGTGGATCGGTTTATAACGTTATAATGGCGTGGCGTTATTGTGTTTGCTTATGGGATGACGAGTGGAGCTGATGCAGGAACCGGATGTCGTTGTCAATCTTACAGATAGTTGCACCGTGCTCTTCCAGCAACAAAGCGCATCCCAAAGAGATCTGTTTAACCAGCACCCGGCATGATGGAAAAGCGCCAATCAGCTCTGCCAGCCTTTGCTCATGACCAGGATCAAGACCGGTCGGGCTTGACGTTGCACTGATTTCGGCTTCGATATTGCCCCGCTCATCAAGGAAGATAAATTCATCTGCACAGTTGAACTGTTGAGCAATTTCGTGGTTTTTGAAAGGAACGAGTGTAATCAACAGCATACTCTCAAAGAGGCGTGATTTAATACTGGACAGATTACTGCAAACTGAAACAAAAATATTCAGACAGATCAGCGCTAACATTGTTTCATTCTGTAAAGTATCAGCGTTTTTTTGCCATTACCTCTGGGTAGACTATTCATCTGCTGCATGTGACTGTCGTGTTGAAAATACGAATCAACCGCAGACCTGCACAGGTGATCATGGTTAAATGATCGAAAAAGTATAAGGAGTTCTCCGTTGAGAATTGGTTTTGTGTTGATGCCCGGGTATTCATCAATCAGTTATGTATCGGCGATTGAAGCGCTGCTGGTATGTAATCAGTTGATGGGCGAAGAGTATTATCGCATTGAAAATGCCTGCCTGACTGGCAACAGCTCTGTCTCTTCTCTGGGTAATAAAGTGACCTGCGAACATTGTGTAGACACTTTGGAACCTATGGATGCTTACTTTATTGCCGGTACTTCTCCAGGGACCTATCAGTATGAAGAAGTACTTCATACCTGGCTGACGGGACTGGATCCGGACAGTGTGCTGGCTGGCATTGCCACCGGCAGTTACGACCTTGCCAAGGCCGGACTGCTCAATGGTTATCGGGCGGTCATTCACTGGTGGAAGTATGAGGAGATCATGAGCTCCTTTAAGTCCGTGGTGTTATCAACCGATGTGTATGCGGTGGATCGCAACCGCTATACCTGCCGGGGGGGAACCGCCTCGCTGGATATGATGCTGTTTCTATTGGCCCGTCAGCAGGGGATGGAATTGGCGCAGGCGGTGGCGCAGTATTTCGTGGATGAGCGATTGGGAAATCACCCACGCATAGCTCCGGTTCCTCTGTCCAAACGTACACAGGCGGAACAACCTAAACTGGCTGAAGCGTTGGCATTGATGGAAGCCAACATCGAGGAACCCTTAACGACAGATGATATTTCCGTTCATGTCAAAATATCCCGTCGGCAACTGGAGCGACTGTTTAAGAAGCATCTTGATTCGGTGCCATCAAAATATTATCAACAGATCCGTCTTGAAAAAGCCCGCCAGATGTTGTTGAACAGCTCCGATAGCATTGCAGATATTGGTCTGAGCTGTGGCTTCTCCAGTGGTGCTCATTTCAGCACTGCATATCGTAGCCAATACGGTATTACGCCCAGCGAAGAACGCCGTCTTAGTCAACGAATTGCGCTCTGATAAGGTGTTGGAAAAATCCGGTTTGGTTCAACGAAAATTGAGTGTCACTGGCTGCAGGTGCTTAGCATCGCATTTCTAAGGGGCCTATGAAAAACAGACCATTTTTCAGAAGTTCCCTAAATATTGGGCAGAAATAGTGCAGATACTTTGTTGCAAATCCACCGCGAATATATCTTATTGACTTGAAAGTGCCATTTGTTTTGCATACTGCTTGAAACAACACATGTTCATTTCAAATCCATGATTGGTACTTTTCACGTAATGAATATGTTCTGTATTAGATAGTTTTTATGCAAAAAGACGCTTAATAAAGTGTTAAAAATAAAAAATGTTTCTGATTTTGTTTTCGTATTTTTTATGTGCGATTGATTTAAAAAATTTTTCAGGTCGTTGCTTCCTATTATTTCGATAAATTCTTTATAAAGATAGCGAAAATCTGTCGAAGTATCCTACTAATGCTTTATAGGGGGGCCTTCTGTGCGGGCATATGATGCGTGAAGGAAACAGAGGAGGCAGATGTATGAATCAAATGATAAGTCCGGTAAAAACCACTGAGTTTCAAAAAAGTATAATTGATTCCACCATATGGAATGACTTCCAGTATCGTGATGATGATATTGTGATTGGCACCTATTCAAAATCAGGAACAACCTGGATGCAGCAGATTGTGGCGCAACTGATTTTTTCGGGTGAAGAAAAACATGATGTGGCCGAAATATCCCCTTGGCTCGACTTTGCTTTTGTACCAAAAGAAATTACGTTGGCCCAGCTTGAGGCTCAGTCGCACAGGCGTTTTATCAAAACTCATTTGGCGGCAGATGCGCTGTTGTTCAACGATAACGCCAAATATATTTATATCGGTCGTGATGGTCGGGATGTGTTGTGGAGTTTATACAACCATGTCGTGAATATTGATCATGATCAACAGCAACAACTGGCTGAAAATTCAGGCAAAGTCGAGGCTCCACAAATGCCTCGTCTTGATATGTCCGTGGTTGAATTTTTTCACTATTGGCTGGATTCTGATGGCGAACCTTTCTGGTCATTCTGGCATCACATTCGTTCCTGGTGGGCTGTACGCAATTCACCGAATGTCCTGATGGTACATTTTGCCAATCTCAAGCAGGACATGGCTGGTGAAATACGCAGGATTGCAGAGTTTATTGAACAACCGATCGATGAATCAATATGGCCGGATATTCTGCGGCATTGCAGTTTTGAGCATATGAAACGCCATGCGGAAAAATATGTACCCGTTGGTGGTGCAATCTGGAAAGGTGGTGCGCAGACGTTTATGAATAAGGGTAACAATGGTCGCTGGCGGGATGTTCTGAGTGCCTCGGAGATCGAAAAATATGAACAGTTCGTTACCCGTGAACTGGATAGTGACTGTGCTCATTGGTTGGCCACCGGCGAACTGCGCTGATGGCCGAAACAAAGTGGATGGTCAACGGACCAGATTCTGAATATTGGTATATTCCGAAAGATTTCTGAGTGATTGTTGCTGCTGTTGTCGCATGCGCTTCAGGTTTTCAATCATGGAGCGCATTTCCTGTAATCGTGGGTCGGTATCTCTGTTGTCAAGATCAAAGCGATCAGGCAGGTTTTCCAGAAAGCTGAATCGAGCCGCTTCGGGAATCGTTACCTGTGGTTGACGATCTAATACTGACACATGGTTGTCCGTAGTAGAGATGTTGCGCATGGAACTGGCAATCCATTGTTGCATATGCGATGAATGATGGCTGTGTTGTGGGGAGCCGGCACTATTTGCAACAGTTTGCTGCTTTGTAACTTCCCAGTTAACCTCATAGCTGCTGTGATGACGGCTGGAACGCTCGTCAAAGCGGGTAAGTGGCGGATTGAGCACAGAGGAAAAGTCCGGCATCATGCCATAAGATAATCTCACTAATGTGTGGGCATCACGGGCTTCCAGTGTGGCATCGTCAAACTGGAAAAAGCTCAGTGCTGAATCCACATGCAGGCTGTCGCCGGATTCCGTACTTACGGTCTGTTCCAAGCGGGTATATGGGCCCGTGTTTGGTTGCATTTCAAAGTTTTTCAGATGAACTTCCTGCACCAGTAATACCTGGCCATCTTCACTGAGCGCAACACCACTCTGTTTGATGCTGCCCTGAAACTCACCGGAATCATTGTTGAGGTCATAATCCGAGGCAACGGAACCAAGATAAATAGCACCCACACCTGTTGATGCCAGTGATTCAACCGACTGCCCCTGGTCGTTAAAACTCATAAAGCCCAACTGGCTGTAAATAGAGTCATTTTCGTCGATCCAACCGTTACCATCCTCATCATATTGTCTGAGTTCATCAAATCCATGACCTGTGGCCGGTCCAAACATTTCATTGCCATTATCAATGGTACCGTTGTGGTTTTTGTCGAACACCAGAAATCCGCTACCAGCCGCGGTCTGTGAGACGGTGTCGAGTTTGCCATCGGCATTGAGATCGAACTCAAAGGTTAAATCTGATAACTCAACCGCACCGCCGTTGATGTTAATCATCAAGGGGTCAATCAGATCCACATTGCCGACAAACGTATTGGTTTGCTGTTGTTCTACATTTCGGTTGAAGTCCAGTGCCAGCATAAAATCGATACTGCGGCCATCTTCAGTGGTGACCTGCCCAAGAGCTTCCATCGACAGTGTCTCCTCATGCTCGATGGTCAGTACACTGCCGACGGAGACATACACATCGCTGTCAACCTGCTGACTTTGGCTGGCGGGGAATACCCGGCTGACGGTGATTTCGGTGTCCGTCAGTTGTTGTGACAACTGTTGCGCCAGATAACTGGAAGTATGTTCGCTGGTGCTGCCGCTGTCCTGATGGGTGACAGAGGAATGGGTGCTGATTTGCTGCTGCTCAGTGGTCGTGGTTGACAGGCTCAACGTAATACCAGCACTTTGTGATGCATCACGCTGCTGGTCTGAAGGGGAGGTCTGACTCTGTGTTGATGATTCAGCCGTGGCCTGATCCTGTTCCTGGTCAGTGATGGTGACCGTCAGATTGGTGAGCTCGGAAGTCTGCACTGATTGGGTTTGCTGACCGTTTAATAACACGTGTGAATCACTGATTTTCATGCGCCATCCTCTGCTGGGTCTCAAGGCTTATGGATCAAATCGGCGCGACCTTTAAAAACATTAAGGCCTTTAGGTTATCAGCGGCAATATTTTGCCGGTCATTCACTTATAAGACGTACGGACATCGCAATATCTGTAACATGTCCCTTCCATCGCAGCGGGGAATCCGCAAATATATAACCGTCTGTCGCAACTCCGTAAGGGGTTCGAGCCGGATTGTCCCTAGAATGTATTGAGCCGGGTTGCATGGTATTGGCTGCACACACACGTTCAGTCATTCCAGGCCTATTTGACTTTTAGTATCAGCAAGGAAAAAACATGAAAGATTCCAAGCCCTCCGTCAGTAGAGATTTATTTGATCAGGTTATGGTGCCAAATTATTCCCCGGCGAAGATCATTCCTGTGCGAGGACAGGGGTCGCGACTTTGGGATCAGGAAGGTCGTGAGTACATCGATTTTGTGGCCGGTATCGCCGTGAATGCGCTGGGTCATTCCCATCCGCGGTTGGTGCAGACCTTGAAAGACCAGGGTGAAAAACTCTGGCACCTGGCCAATATTATGACCAACGAGCCGGCACTGCGGCTGGCGGCCAGGTTATGTGAGCTGACATTTGCCGAGAAAGTATTTTTCTGCAACTCCGGAGCCGAGGCCAATGAAGCGGCACTCAAACTGGCCAGACGTTATGCCTATGATCATTACGGAGAGCAGAAACACGAAATTATTTCCACGTTGAACAGTTTCCATGGCCGGACACTGTTTACCGTCAGTGTCGGTGGTCAGGCAAAATATAAACAGGGCTTTGAACCCACTCCTGGTGGTATTTCCCACGTACCCTATAACGATCTTGCGGCTATGGAAGCCGCGATCAGCGATAAAACCTGTGCCGTCATCATTGAACCGGTTCAGGGAGAAGGTGGGGTTCATCCGGCTAAAGAAGGTTATCTGGAAGCGGTTAAAGCGCTGTGTGAAAAACACAATGCACTGTTGATTTTCGACGAGATCCAAACCGGCATGGGCCGCAGCGGCAAGTTGTTCGCCTATGAAAAATACGGTGTGGTGCCAGACATTTTGACGTCTGCCAAAGCGCTGGGTTGCGGATTCCCGATCGGCGCAATGCTGACTACCGACAAAATCGCTGCCAGCTTCACCATCGGTACGCATGGTTCTACATTTGGGGGAAATGCCCTGGCATGTGCAGTCGGTGAAGTTGCTCTTGAGCTGTTGTCAGATCCGGAGCTGTTACAGCATGTTGAGACCACTGCAACAAAATTGACGTCTCGACTTCAGGCACTTGGCGAGCAGTATGGAATGTTCCAGGCAATCCGAAACTGTGGTTTGCTGATCGGCTGCGAAATGTCCCCTGCTTATCAGGACCGTGCCAAAGATCTGGTGAACATCGGCCATACGGAAGGCGTGCTGTTGCACGTAGCCGGACCCAATGTCCTGCGTCTGTTACCACCTTTGAACATGACTGATGAAGAACTTGAGGACGGTTTGCAGAGAATTGCCAACGCCATGGCGAAAATGGCGGGCTGATAAATATGCAGATCGTACGCCCGGTTAATGTCATCGATATTCCGGCAATCGAACGATTGCTGGTTGAGAATGGTGTCAATGTCACCAGTTTGCCGCAGGATCGTGAACGCCTGGCAGACATTGTCAGTCTGTCTACCAAGTCATTCAATCTGGAACAGGAAGCTGTAGAGTTTCCGTTCTTTATGTTTGTGTTGGAGGATCTTGAGACCGGCAGCGTAATTGGCGTGTGCGGTCTGGAAGCATCTGCTGGTTCAGGCTATCCGTTTTTCAACTATCGCCTGGAGGATCTGATTCATGCTTCCCATCACCTGGAAGTGAAAAACCAGATCCCGGTATTGCATTTGTCCCATGAGTTGACTGGTTCAACCGTATTGAAGTCATTTGCGATGAAGCCCGAACATAAGCATAGCGATGGTTTTGCGCTGTTGGTACGTGCCAGATTGATGTTTTACTGCGCTTTTCAGTCTCTGTTTTCAGATCGTTTGTGTACCGAAATACAGGGGGTTTTGAATGAGCAGGGAGAGTCCGAGTTCTGGAACAGTATTGGACAGAAATTCTTCGATATCGATTTTGCCACGGCAGACTATTATGCCGGTGTCAAAAGTAAAACCTTTATCGCTGAGCTGATGCCTCAGCATCCGATCTACCTGCCGCTGCTGAGTCCGGAAGCCCAGGAAACTATCAATCGCGAACACCCTCAGACCCAGATGAACTGTCAGCTGTTTTTGGCCGAAGGTTTTAATAAAACCCGGTTTGTGGACATTTTTGATGGTGGTCCGGTCTTGATGGCACAAAAGCAATCCCTGAAGACTCTTAAGGATTATCACGCCAAACAGATTAAGGTGAGTCATCAAGTAGGGGGATTAAAATATTTGATCAGTAATCAGAGCCTGCGGGACTTCCGTTGTGTCATCGGTAATCTGGTGGACGGTGTGGGAGATACTGTTCGCATTAATCCGGAAATTGCTGACGCTCTGCAACTGGAAGCCGGCACTGTAGCCGGTTACTCGATGTTATAAGGAACCATCATGTATCTGATTCGCCCGATCGTCAACGATGAAACGGAAGTGCTGTTCAAAATGGCACAGGACTCCGGTATCGGCGTGACCACGTTACCTGCCAATTATGATCGAATGATGGCCAAAGTCAGCCGTTCGGTGAAATCCTTTGCCGACCAGGTTGAACAAAAAGATGCCTTGTACCTGTTCGTGCTGGAAGACACACAAAGCGGTGACATCATTGGTATCAGCGCAATTGAAAGCCAGATTGGTCACCAGGATGTCTGGTACAACTACCGGTTGGGCAATACCGTCCATGCCTCTCAGGAACTCGGAGTGCATAAACAGATCGCCACTCTGTTTCTCAGCAACGACCAGACCGGCATGAGTGAGCTGTGTACGCTCTATTTGAAGCCTCAGTATCGTAAAGGAATGAATGGCCGGTTTTTGAGTAAAAGCCGATATTTGTTTCTGGCGGAATTCAGCGAGCGCTTCTCTGAATACGTGATTGCCGAAATGCGCGGGTTTTCTGATGTTCAGGGACATTCACCTTTCTGGGAAAGCCTTGGCCGGCACTTTTTCTCCATGGAGTTTCGCAAGGCCGATTATCTGACCGGTCTGGGTAACAAAGCCTTCATTGCCGAGCTGATGCCCAAATATCCCATCTACGTCCCGTTTCTGTCGCCAGAGGCACAGGCCGTCATTGGTCGGGTGCATGAAAACACCGAGCCGGCGTTGGCCCTGTTGGAGCAGGAAGGGTTTCGAAAAAACAACTATCTCGACATTTTTGATGCCGGTCCTTCTGTGCAGTGCCGGTTACGGGAGATTCGTGCCGTGCGTGCCAGCCGGTTATTCCGGGTGAAGGTACGTACCGAAGTCGCTGCTATTAAAGAACCCAAGATGGACACCGTGATGGTGTGTAACCGGCAACTGGCAGACTGGCGGGTCATTACCTGCAGCCGGTTTAACTTCACCAATGACCAGGTCACGTTGACACCTGAACAGGCAGCTGTTCTGGGCAGTGGAGAGGGTGATGTGGTGCGGGCAGTAGGAATTTCCCCCGAACATAAATTCTGACGATAAGAACTGGTCTGACACGCAGGTGCTGTTATCCAGAATATAACATTTATTTAACCGAATTACGGAGTTCACGATGACAGAGTCACTGTTTATTAACGACCAATGGCTCGCTGGCGAAGGCGGGTTGTTTTATTCCACACATTCCATTTCCCAAGATGTTGTCTGGCAGGGCAATGCTGCTACTGAACAGCAGGTGGATGCTGCCGTGAAAGCGGCGAGAAATGCTTTTCGTACATGGCGTAAAACCACCCTCGAAGAACGCCTCAATACCATCCGGACGTTTGCCTCATTGTTGGAGCAAAACCAGGAGGCTATGGCCAATATTATTGGTCTGGAAACGGGCAAGCCGCTTTGGGAAGCACGTACCGAAGTAGCGGCTATGAAAGGAAAAGTGGATATCTCCATCCGGGCTTATGAGCAGCGTACTGGTTATGGTGAAAACGACACCCCTCAGGGACGGACAGTACTGCGTCATCGGCCCCACGGGGTTGTCGCGGTTTTCGGACCGTACAATTTTCCAGGGCATCTGCCTAATGGCCATATTGTACCGGCGTTGATTGCTGGTAATACCGTGTTGTTCAAACCCAGCGAACTGACACCGGCAACTGCTGAAAAAACGGTGCAACTCTGGCAGCAGGCCGGATTGCCGGCCGGAGTCTTGAATTTGTTGCAGGGTGAGAAAGAAACAGGCATCGCGCTGGCCGGTCATGGTGGTATTGATGGTCTGTTTTTTACCGGCAGTTCCAACACAGGACAGTTGCTGCATCAACAGTTTGCTGGTCGGCCGGACAAAATTCTGGCTCTGGAAATGGGCGGCAATAACCCCCTGATCATTGGTTCCCGTTTTAATTTGCAAGGTGCTGTTCACCACACTCTGTCATCGGCATTTCTGTCAGCCGGGCAACGTTGTACTTGTGCCCGGCGCTTGATGGTACCGGTCGGAGATGCCGGGGATGAGTTTCTGGCAGCTCTGGTTAGCAGCACTTCACAGTTGACCGTTGGTCATTACGATGCTGACCCTCAGCCTTTTATGGGCGCGTTGGTATCTGTGCCGGCCGCGCAGGGGATTGTCAAAGCCTGGGAACATTTATCTGAACTCGGTGGACGGCCGTTGTATGAACTCCAATCATTGCAACCCGGTACTGCGTTGCTGAGTCCTGGCATTATCGATCTGACGGGTGTTGATAATGTGCCTGATCAGGAATATTTCGGCCCTCTGTTGAGTGTTTATCGTTATCAAGGCTTGGAAGAGGCATTAAGTTTGGCGAATGCCACTCGTTATGGATTGTCGGCCGGACTGATCAGTGATGAACGCAGTGAATACGAGTTGTTTGTTGAAGAGGTCAGAGCTGGCATTATCAATTGGAATAAACCGATTACCGGAGCTTCCAGTGCTGCTCCGTTCGGCGGTGTGGGCGCATCGGGCAACCACCGACCGTCAGCATTTTATGCGGCTGATTACTGCGCCTATCCAGTTGCGTCAATGGAAGATGATACGGCTTCCGTTCCCGCCAGTTTACCACCGGGATTAACACTATGAGTGTTTACGAGGTCAATTTTGATGGTTTGGTTGGTCCGACGCACAGTTATGCCGGACTATCCTATGGCAACGTCGCCTCTGCCAACAATGTGGCGGAATCATCGAATCCGAAACAGGCCGCCCTGCAAGGGCTGGCCAAGATGAAACAGTTGCATGATGCCGGTTTTAAACAAGGCATCCTCTTGCCCCATGAACGTCCTTATATTCCGGTTCTTAGAATGCTGGGCTTCAGCGGTACCGAAGCCAGTATTCTTCAACTCGCTGCCAGGCAGGCACCCGAGCTGCTGGCTGCCGCCAGTTCGGCTTCCTGTATGTGGACGGCAAATGCAGCTACTGTGTCTCCCAGTGCAGATACTCACGATGGTCGGGTGCATTTCACTGCAGCCAATCTGAATAATAAGTTTCATCGTTCCATCGAGCATCCGTTGACCAGCCGAATGCTGCAGGCGATTTTTGCGCGGGAAGAGGTCTTCGCTCATCACCCCGCGTTGCCGGCTGTTAATCAGTTTGGTGATGAAGGCGCTGCCAATCACACTCGCTTGTGCGTCGACTATGGTCAGCCGGGAGTGGAGTTGTTTGTCTACGGGCAGCATGCATTCAGTCACACCAGCGCTCGTCCGACGCGATATCCGGCCAGGCAGACCCTTGAGGCTTCGCAGGCGATTGCCAGGCTGCATGGTTTGGAGCCCCAGCGCACAGTCTTTGCCCAGCAGGCGCCGCACGCGATTGATGCAGGAGTATTTCATAATGATGTCATAGCCGTTGGTAATCGTGAGTGGTTGTTTTATCACGAAGAGGCATTTTTGAACGAAGCGCAATTGTTGCGGGAACTGGAGGAAAAACTGCGCCCGGGGGTGTTGAAAACGATCCGGGTCAGTGCTGAGCAGGTGCCATTGAGCGATGTGATTCGGTCGTATCTGTTCAATTCCCAACTGTTATCCCGACAGGATGGTTCCATGGTGTTGGTGGTGCCGCAGGAGTGCCGGGAAATTGCCACGGTGTCGGCATTTCTGGATCAACTGGTGGGTGATACCAGCAATCCAATCAATGAACTGCTGATTTTTGATCTCAAACAAAGCATGAAAAATGGTGGTGGACCTGCCTGCCTGCGCTTGCGTGTGGTTCTTACAGAAGAGGAGTTGGCAGCGGTTCACACCGGATGTCTGCTGACGGACGAACTGTTTACCCAGCTGAATGTCTGGGTGAACAGGCACTACCGTGACCGAATCAGCTTTGATGACCTCAGTGACCCGGCGCTGTTGCAGGAAGGTCGGTCCGCATTGGATGAACTGACCGGTTTATTGAATTTGGGACCAATATACGATTTCCAACGGATGTAGCGATTCTGCGACTCTCTTCTATAATGGAATATAGGAGAGAGTTTTTAGTACACCTTTCACACCAAATGTGGCGTTGTCACTCTTTTCTCTTTCATTCCATTGCGCGAATATGCATAACCGCTGATTGCCGTTGACACCTACCTTCGTAGTTGCCTCGACGATATCAGCCATTGCGCAAAAATAGTCTGACGGTGTTAGTCTGTCAGGCAATATTCAGTCTGGTACGGTTGAGGTTGTCGAAGTACTGATATCCGAGTCATAGAAAAGTCAATGTTGGGGACAGTCATGGTGAATCAGATCAGTAGCTATTCTTTGCAGCTTGTTGCACCGGTACGGCATCATTTTTTGGGCCGGGGAGAGGTATTTGAGCTGGCGGAACGGCTATATGGACCATTTGACTGGGGGCCTTTTAATCCACAGTCCAGGGTAGAAATGCAAACGCTTGAGAAGCTGCTGCAGTGGTTGGTGGAAACCACCGGGCAACAGAATATGCATCTGCAGGTGGCGAATTCACTGGATGTTGGTCAATTTGGTGCAGTTTCTTACTACTTGTTGTCCTGTAGCTCTTTGCATGAATTCTTTGTGCAGCTGACCAGAGTACAGGAATTACTGTTTGCGCGTACCGAACCTCTGACTATGCGGCATGACGAATTCGGACTCTATCTGGAGATGAAGCTAAGTCATGCCGCCACTCCCCAGGTACAGCGCCGTATCGAATATGTGTTTGCTAATATTCTGCGCATGATCCAGTCAATTGCCGGAAACCAATGCGCGCCGGAGCGATTGGAGCTTCCCTGGGGCGACAATGACCGTAAAGAAGATCTGGAGCAGGCCTTCGAGTGTCTTGTGGAATACAACAGCCAAAAGATCCGTTGTGTCTTCGACAGTCGTTGGATGGTGGAGAATCTGGCCAATGCCAATCCCTCAATGCTTGAGATTCTTCGCCCTGAAGTGGACCGGATGCTCAACAGTTATCACAAAGGTGCGACCTTTATTCAGCGTATTTATGAAATTCTGATTGGCATGGACAGCCTGGCTGGTGTCACTCTGACTTCAATTGCTCAGGCGATGGCCATGAGCGAATCCACTCTGAAGCGCCGTTTGGCTGATGAAGCCGCTACCTTTAAAAGTCTCATTACCAGTTATCGTCAGACTCGTACGCTGGAACTGTTAGGGTTGCAGGATATCGACTACGATCATATTGCCCATCAACTGGGTTTTTCGGAGCGTGCCTCCTTTGAACGTGCGTTTAAAGGTTGGTATGGGCTCACTCCTTCTAAATTCCGCAACCTGACACGACTGTGTACGATTTCCACTCCGCAAATCGATTTGCAGCAGGATAATCATTTGCCATCGGCCCCGGGAGTGTGTCGGGATGTGATTGTGCTGTTGAACGACGATCAGTATGAAATGAGCAGTCTGGTTGGCATTATCCGTCAGGATCCGGTGTTGACCGGCAAGATCATCGGCATGGCCAACAGTGCTTTCTTTGGTGCGACTCCGGTGCTGGAACTGGAACAGGCCATTATCAATGTCCTCGGAGCTGATACCGTCATGAATCTGGCAATTGCCATGCTGGCTGGCAGTGAACTGACCCGTCATCAACCGGACCTGATTGATTTGGGCGAGTTCTGGACCCAGTCCCTGATTGCTGCCTGGTGGGCAGAGCAGTTATCGCTCCAGGCTGGAAACAGTAAGGCTGTCTGTCATCAGCATTATCTTGTAGCGCTGTTGGCCCAGATCGGCTTGCTGTTGTTGGCATCATTGCGGCCAAAGGAAATCAACGTCGTCTGGCCATTATTGAACGAAAGTCAGAGCCTGCAGGAGCAAATACGGATCGAGCAGCGGGCGTTGGGAATCAACCGGTTTGAGGCTTCATCCATACTGTTGGCACACTGGAAGCTGCCTGGTGCGGTTGTCCAACAGATTCAGGCCATTTCCAATATCCTGCGTAAAATCCATCGGGATGGTCCTAATGTGAAGATTGTACTGGCGGGTGTGGTGATGTCCCGAAATATGGATCATCACGACCTTGGCCGGGTACTGGATCAAATTCAGAGTTGGTTTCCGTTTCGGATGGATGATGGCATTAAAGCCTTGCTGAGCGAAAATGCCCGTCAGGTGATCCCTGAGATCCGTGAGCTTGCTCACCATATGTGTGCCTGATGACGCACACTGTTATTACATTACACAGTATGGTCTTTTGAAGTGGGGCACTCCTGTCTTGTCTAAATGATGTACTGCCCTTATTAAGGATGGATTGGATAAAAACCGGAGTAAAATTTGTCTGATCAGAAAGATGATTTACAAGCCTTCCTGGCAGAGATGAAAGGGGTCAAACCACTTAAGACCAAGACTCGTGTTGTGCTCAACAATCACACTGGTAGCGCACAATCTCCCGGTCAGCAGCAACGCCGGCGGGATGCTCAGACAGATAAATCTGTGGATCAACATGGCTTGAGTATTGAGCATCTCGAATTGGTACATCCTTTGGATGTAATCGGCTATAAACGACCTGGACTGGCTCATGGTGTTTTTCGTCGGCTGAGACAAGGTCGTTATCCTGTGGAAGCGCGATTGGATTTGCATCATCAGACCGTAGAACAGGCTCGTCGTCAGGTTATCCGGTTTATCCAGGACTGCCTGCGCTATGATGCTCGTTGCGCCATTATTCTCCATGGAAAAGGTGAGAAAGGTGATCCCCCCGCATTGCTGAAAAGCTACACCAATCGCTGGCTACGAGAAATCCCCGAAGTGTTGGCATTTAACAGTGCCCAGCGCCATCATGGCGGCGTCGGGGCTGTATATGTGTTGATCAAGAAAAGTGAAGCCAAAAAACAGGAAAACCGGGAGAAATATCGTAGCCAGACATGAATGCTCGTTGTTTCATGATATTAATATCAGACTACCCGGTTTATCGACTCTGCAACCATTTCCACTTTTGCCTGAGATGAAATAAGCCTATGCCTGGTCTTTGCTGGTACTCTCACAGGACTGTCATGCAACTCTATCTGATATGCCCACAAGGACATTGTTTCCAGTATTAAAATGTCTTCTGAATTCAGTAATTGCGAAAAAGCAAAGGGGGCCAATCGAACCGGAATAAAAACAATGAGTGGAAATTAAAACGAGGAGGAAAAAACAGAAATTTGTGAGTGGCTTTAATTGATTTGATTTCTTAATGCACTCAGAAATGAGTTAACCAAAATTTGAAATGGTGCCTGGGAGAGGACTTGAACCTCCACGGCCGTGAAGCCACTAGCACCTGAAGCTAGCGTGTCTACCAATTTCACCACCCAGGCATTGAAGCGAGGCGAACTATAGGGATAGATCGTCTCGCTGTCAAATAAAATTTATAAAAAACAACGGCTTGGCCGAAAAATGCAGTTTACAGGCTGGCCATGACCTTATCAGCGGCAGCCAGGGTCTGTTCGATATCCTCCTGATTGTGAGCCAGAGACATAAATCCAGCTTCAAATGCTGAAGGTGCCAGATAAACTCCCTCTTCGAGCATGCCATGGAAAAAGCGATTAAAGCGTTCAGTGTTACCCTTCATCACCTGGTCATAACGACGGATGTTGGTTTCCTCTGAGAAGAACAAACCAAACATGGAACCGACCTGATTGGTTTGAAACGGCAGCTGGTGTTTTGCCGCCAGACTCTGCAGTCCTTCGGTCAATTGCGTGGTTCTTTCGGTTAGTTGCTCATAGACTCCCGGTTTGACCAGTTCTTCCATCATCGCCAGACCCGCTGCCATGGCCAGCGGATTACCCGACAGTGTACCGGCCTGATACACGGGACCGGTGGGAGCCAGGTATTCCATGATCTCCCGTTTGCCGCCAAACGCGCCAACAGGCATACCGGCCCCAATGACCTTGCCAAGAGTGGTCAGGTCGGGGGTAATACCGAACAGGCCCTGTGCGCCATTCAACGCTACCCGAAAGCCGCACATGACCTCATCAAAGATCAATACTGAACCATGTTGGCTACACTGCTCACGGAGGGTTTCCAAAAAGCCGGGCACCGGTGGAATACAGTTCATGTTACCAGCCACGGGTTCAACGATGACGCAGGCAATCTCATTGCCGTATTGCTCAAAGCAGCGTTTAACGGCATCGCTGTCATTGTAGGTCAGGGTAATGGTTTGTTCGACCACCGAGGCAGGTACTCCCGGCGAGGTGGGGACTCCCAGTGTCAGCGCTCCGGAGCCGGCTTTTACCAGCAGTGAGTCGGCATGACCATGGTAACAACCTTCAAATTTCACTAGTTTGTCGCGGCCAGTGTAACCTCGGGCCAGGCGAATGGCGGACATGGTGGCTTCCGTTCCAGAGTTCACCATGCGGATCTGGTCGATAGCGGGATACAGCTGACAGATTTTCTCCGCCATATCGATTTCCAGTTCGGTGGGCGCACCAAAGCCAATCGCTTTATCAAGCTGTTGTTTGATGGCATCGGTAATAACCTTGGCATTGTGTCCCAGAATCATGGGTCCCCAGGACAATACATAATCGATGTAGGCTTTATCTGTGGTGTCATAAATACGCGAGCCGCTGGCACGGTTAAAAAATACAGGTGTACCGCCAACGCTTTTGAATGCCCGGACCGGAGAGTTCACTCCACCGGGGATAAACTGGCGTGCGCGATCAAACAGGGCTTCAGAGGTTTGTGTCATGCTGGGATCCAGAAATAAAAAATGCCGGCCTATTATTGTTGATCGCGCTGAGCCTCGCAAATCTGTTCCCTTTATAACTAACCCGGGTCGGGTTAATCGCAACAGCCCTGACCTGAAAGTCAGGGCTACGTGACTCAATAAGCCGCGTGGAAGCTGACGCCGTCGTTGATTGCACAATCGAAACTGACTTCGCTGGTCAGGCGGTAGTCGGGCACTGAAAAAATAAATGAGGTGACTGTAATTGCACCTTGCGGTGCCACGGTGTAGCGCAGGAATTGCATGATGGGCATCGGACTGCCGGAGCGGGTGGAAACTGTAAAGTGTGAGTCTGAGAAGGACAGCGTTCCATCTGCCTGCAGGCGATAAGGCGACACGGTCAGTCCGCCCTTTGTTTGCGAAGCAGCGCCGCCATCCTGTCTGGTACAAACAGAAAGATCCACCGATGCATTGACGATAGCGCCGTTATCCAGTGCGTGAACAAGGGACTCGGTAGTTTTCAGGGAGCGACTATAGGGCAATATATCGTCCCATGTCTGAGCGGTTTCTGCGATTGCGGTCGTTGCCGTTGAACAAAGTGCTGCAACAAACGCCATTTGGAGATTTTTGGAAATGTTCATTTTGAGTATATCCAGGTGAGTTTATGTAACTGCACCATGGATATTGGTCGTCAAAATCGGGAAGTACAATCAAACAAAAGAAACATGTATTCAAAGTGCGTTTATACTCTCAATATGGAAAATTTCTGTGAATATTTTGAATTTTTTGACGTTATTTTTGGAACTTTTCTGATAGCTGTTTTTTGGTATTTCATCGGTTTTTCTGAGTTTAAAAAACGATTTAATAATTCTGAAAAAAAGGGATTTTTTAAAATATTTTTTAAGTGGTTCTAAACTAAATAAACGGCAATATTCTTTTCTTTAAGCTGTGTAATGATTTCTGGATCGGCATCTTTCCCGGTTATAACAATATCGAGTTCATCAAGGCTGAAAAGCAGTACTCCTCCGATCACTCCTATTTTGTCACTATCAATCAATGCAACAATCTTATCGACGTGTTCGACCAGTTTTTTTTCTTCCATAAATGCAAGCAGACCTGATTTGGTCAGCCCGGCTTCAGTGATGCCATCGCCGCTGCAAAACAAATAACGACCCTGATAGTTTTTGTGTTTATCAGGTGAGACGAGCAGATTTTGGTTTTTGACATATTGGCCACCCAGAATAATCAGGTGTGGAAAATCTTCAGTAATCAGATAAGTCGCCAATGGCATATAGTTGGTATAGACCTGGATGTTGCGGCTCAGCAAATAACGTCCCATTAAAAAAGTCGCGGCACCTTCACTGATAAATACATTGTCTTTCTCCATACACAATTCGACAGCTTTCCGGGCGATACGATCATTTTCGCTGACGTTATAAATATCGGACATCTTTGGGTACAGGCTTTTTAGCGCATGATCGTTCTGGTGCAGCTCTATGGCTATCCGCTCAGCGCCATTGCGGACTTTTTTGAGTTTTTTGCCTTCATCCAGTTTTGTGATGTCACGACGGATTGTAGCTGGGGATTTGTCGAGAAAATCCACCAGCTCACCCACGGTGGCTGAAGTGTGTTCGGACAGATACTGCAGGATTTTTCTGTGTCGGCTACTTTCATTCATGGCAACTGCTTATTTTTTGATCTGTTTTGGTGGGTAATGATTATATCTGATTATTTCAATTTTCCTACCAGATTATGTCAGTCAAAAATGATCTATTTTGATTATTTTTGACTATTTTTCGAAATAAGTGCTTATTTTGGCCGAAATTTTCACTTTTGATTTTTGTTAAATTTGACCATTTTTGAGCAGATGCTGTAATTTTCTGAGCAACAGTCATTAGGAGATGATTGTGAAAGGTACCAATTTAATAACAAAAGAAATGGTCCTGCTGGATATCGAAGCACCCACTAAACAAGAACTGATTCACCATCTATGTGGTCAGCTTTTTTTAGTCAGAAGAACCGACTCGCCGGCATTGCTTTATCAGGATGTGATTAGCCGTGAAGAGAAAGTCAGTACTTTTGCTGGTGCTTCAATGGCAATACCGCATGCGTTGAGCCAGTACATCAGCGAACCGTCGCTGTGTTTTGCCCGTGTGAAAAGTGATGGGTTCACATGGGATGGTGCAGATGAAGCTGTACGCTTTGTGTTCATGCACGTGGTGCCGGTTCAGAGCAGCGATTTGCAACGGCTGCGGGAAAGCCAGTCAAAGGTATTTTCCGCGATTGCTGAGCTGATCACTCTGACCGATGTCCAGTCTATGTGGGCCGAAACCGGGGATAAAGACGAAATTTTGTCCAGCTTATATAGCGCTTTTGGACGACACGGAATATCCGAAGCGAAGTAAGCAATCCTTCAATAACAATAATTTGAGGAATACTTTATGTCGCAGACAAACAACTTGAAAGTTGGCGTCCAGAAAGTTGGACGTTTCCTCAGTGCCATGGTCATGCCGAACATCGGTGCGTTCATTGCCTGGGGCCTGATTACCGCTCTGTTTATTCCAACGGGCTGGTTGCCCAGTGAAACACTGGCCGCATTAGTTGCTCCGATGATTAATTATCTCTTGCCTCTGTTGATCGGTTATACCGGTGGCAAACTGGTTGGAGGTGACCGTGGAGCGGTTGCCGGAGCGATTACCACCATGGGCGTCATTGTTGGTGCAGATATTCCAATGTTCCTGGGCGCAATGATCGTTGGTCCTTTGGGCGGTTATGTCATCAAAAAATTCGATCAAATGGTTCATGGCAAGGTGAAAGCCGGTTTTGAAATGCTGGTCAATAATTTCTCTATTGGCATTCTCGGCATGATTACCGCACTGCTGGCTTATGTGGTCATTGGCCCGGTGGTTCAGGTATTGACCCAGGGGCTGGGAGCCGGAGTTGGTTGGATCGTCGACCATAAGTTATTGCCACTGGTGTCTATTATTGTTGAGCCGGCCAAAATCCTGTTCCTAAACAATGCCATCAATCATGGTGTGTTCACTCCCTTGGGGGCTGAGCAGTCAGCAGCTGTGGGTAAATCTATTTTTTATCTGATTGAAACCAACCCCGGGCCAGGTCTGGGTGTGTTGTTGGCCTTTATGCTGGTTGGAAAAGGTGCTGCCAAATCATCTGCTTACGGTGCTTCCATTATTCATTTCCTTGGCGGTATTCACGAAATTTATTTCCCCTATGTATTGATGAAACCTCGTTTGATTCTTGCAGTAATCGCCGGGGGTGTAACGGGCGTGACTGTAAACATGATGTTTGGCAATGGTTTGGCGGGTCCGCCATCTCCTGGTTCTATTTTTGCGTTGACACTGATGTCTACCAAGGGGGTTGGCATTCTGTTGACCTGGGCGTCCATCGCTGCCGCGGCAGCCGTTTCCTTTGTTGTGGCGGCCATTTTTATTCGTATGGATAACACTGAAACTACTGATCTGGCGGCAGCTCAGGCCGATATGGCGGCGATGAAAGCCGAATCCAAAGGCGCCGCATTGTCCTCCTCAAAAGTGCAAAAAATAGTTGTTGCTTGTGATGCTGGTATGGGGTCATCGGCAATGGGCGCGACTGTTTTGCGCAATAAAGTCAAAGATGCCGGACTGGATATCGAAGTGATCAACCTGGCTATCAATGATTTGGCAGATGCCGACATTGTGATTACGCAGGCGGAGCTAACCCCTCGGGCACAGCAGAAGTTACCTGCTGCTCAGCATTATAGTATTGGCAACTTCATGGATGGCGCCTTCTACGACGATCTCGTCGCCCGTTTGAAAGCCTGAACTTGTCTCATAAGGGCCTTAACAAAAAATCGTTAAGGCCTGTCTTCTTTTATAGTCAAAAACTCGGAGAAAGATATGAAAACGGCTGTTCAGATCGGGGCGGGCAATATTGGCCGGGGGTTTATCGGTATGCTGTTGTCCCAGGCTGGATACAAAGTGATATTTGCAGATGTGCAAAAAGAGGTGGTGGAAGCCCTATCAAAGTGTTGCCGATACACTGTCGAAGTGGTCGGGGAAAGCCGACAGTTCGTTGAAGTTGGTCCGGTCGATGGGGTGGATTCCAACAGTCAGGCATTGATTGATGCGTTGGTTGATGCGGAATTGGTGACCACGGCTGTTGGGCCGAATGTTCTGAAGTGGATTGCACCTGCTCTTGTTCGTGGTATTGAGCAGATGGTACAGAGTGGCCGTACTAAGCCATTGAATATTATTGCCTGTGAAAATGCGGTTAGAGCGACCTCTCAGTTAAAACAGTTGGTGTTGGAACAGTTGCCGATTGAGCTGCCGCCGTGGGTGGCATTTGTTGATGCGGCAGTTGATCGTATTGTGCCTCCGATGGACAAGACACACGATGTTTTGGCTGTCAGAGTGGAAGAGTTCTGTGAGTGGCTGGTGGAAAAATCAGCCTTTGCCGGAGAGGTACCGGATGTTCCTGGTATGACGGCCGTGGATAATCTGGAAGCCGGTGTAGAACGCAAGTTGTTTACGCTCAATACTGGTCACGCCGTTTGTGCATGGGTTGGTCAGTATCTTGGGTTTAATACCATCGCTGAAGCCATTGCTGACACGCGGGTCAACGCAGTGGTGCGTGCTGTTATGGGGCAATCCGGCGCGGCGCTGATCGCCAAACATCATTTTGACCCCGCTGCGCATCAAGCGTACATCGATAAAATCATCAAGCGTTTTGAGAATCCGTATATCGTTGACGATGTTGCACGAGTTGGACGTCAGCCGATTCGTAAGTTGAGCCGTGGAGAGCGCATTGCAAGCCCATTATCGACCGCGCTGTCATTTTCGCTGCCGGTGGATAAACTTTTATTGGGCGCTGCTGCGGCTATGCATTTTCACAACGATGAAGACCCGCAAGTGTCGGAAATACATGAATTGATCAAACAAAAAGGTGTTGCTGAGGTGTTTGTCGAGTTGTCCGGAATCGGGCAGGGAGAGGTTGTGGCGGATATGTATCAGCATATGGAACAGTATTTGTGAGAAGAGTGCTCTGATGAATTGGTTGATGTAGTACATGGCGATCATCAGAGCTTGGTTTATTTATCAATAGCAGGAGTGGCCATGTCTTTTTTTAAGAAAATTTTTTCCGGTAAGCATCAGACTGACGCTTCGGAACCCACGGCACCGGCCAGCCCGGAAGTAATGACTGAGTCGGATCCTAAGCCCGGATTAACCATATCACTTGATGATATTCTGATTCGACAATCTGTCGCATCAAAAGATGAGGCACTCAAGTTATTGGCTGAGCAAATGTTGAAAAGCGGTTATGTGGCTGCCGATTACAGTAGTGCATTGAAAGCCCGAGAGGCACAGGTCAGTACCTACTTGCTCAATGGTGTTGCGATTCCTCATGGTAACGCTGAAGCGAAAAACCTGGTGCTTAAAACGGGGATTGTTGTTGCTCAGTTTCCGCAGGGGGTAGAGTGGAATGATCGCGGCGAGACGGTGCATTTGGCTGTGGGAATTGCCGCTAACAGTGATGAACATCTGCAAGTTCTAAGTAAGCTGACCAATGTGGTCATGGATGAAACCCTGGCTAAAAAATTGGGTAGTACAGCCAGTGCGATTGAAATTGCCGAAGCCCTGGGGCAGGACGTAACCCATGAGACAATAGCAACGGCTGAAGATTTTCCATGTTGTCGTCAGGTCAGAATTATTGATAAGGCTGGCATGCATGCTCGCCCCGCAACGCTGTTGGCTGAACAGGCCGCAGAATACAGCGATACCGACATTCGTATTCGTTTTGGCAATAAAGCTGTGAATGCTAAATCGATGGCGTCGATTTTGACCCTTGGTGCCAGCTTTGAGGACGAGTTGGTCATTTCTGCCCAGGGACCTCAGGCGGAAACAGCAGTATCTCATTTGACCGATATGCTGGCCCAGGGATTAGATAATGACGCAGAGGTCAGTGGCAATGCCAGTTACAATCCATTGCAAGGGCTTAAGTTTATTGAAAATCCTCAAGGGCGATTGGTTATTAAAGGTGCAGCGGCTTCGCCAGGTATTGCCTGCGCGGGCATCTATGTATTTAAGGAAGAAGAGCTGCATCTGCAGAAAACTGCGACTGACCCTAAAGAGGAACTTCTGGCGCTGGACACTGCATTGAACAGGGCATTCGATCAGTTGAACGAGCTTTACCAGCAGATGCAAAAGTCTGCGCCGGCTGACGCGGCTATTTTTAAGGCTCAACAACAGCTGTTGCGAGATGATTCTATTGTGGCCACGGCTAAAGACATTATTCGGGAAGGTTATAAAGCAGCCTGGTCCTGGGATCGGGCATTAAAGGACCAAATAGCAGCGCTTGAAGCGCTTGAAGATGAGCGCATAAAAGCGCGCGCTGCAGACATGTATGACGTTGCCCAGCGTGTGGCGCGAATTCTGGAGAACAAAGGAGACGGCTTCCAGTTTCCCCATGATCGGGATTTTATTCTGGTCGCGTCAGAGCTGACGCCCTCGCAAACGGCCTATCTTGATCAAGTACCGATCAAGGCAATATGTACCGAGCTGGGTGGCCCCAATAGTCATATGGCGATTCTGGCCAGAGCGCTCGGCATTCCGGCAATTGTCGGGACTGGAACAGGGCTTTTGGAACGACTTACGGATGAGCAGACCGCAGTGCTGGACGCACAGTCTGCAACGTTGGTCGTTGAGCCAGACGAGCAAACCCGGGTGCAGGCAGATCAATTGATCCAAGCCTGGAAAGATATTCAGGATGTGGAAAATTCCCAGAAATTTGAATCAGCCGTGACAACTGACGGCGTTGGTATCGAAGTAGTCTGTAATATTGCTAAACCACAGGATGCTCAATCTGTGCTCGATAATGGTGGAGAGGGTGTTGGTCTGCTCAGGACTGAATTCATGTTTGAAGCCTCTACCGTAGAGCCGACAGTTGATGAGCAATTCGAATCGTTGAAGCAGATCGTCTCCGTGTTGGGAAGCCGACAGTTGATTGTGCGGACGGCAGATATTGGTGGTGACAAGCCAGTGTCCTGGTTGCATATGCCTCATGAAGATAATCCTTTTCTGGGGGTGCGGGGAATACGGTTGTCACTGCGTAATGAGGCCATGTTCCGTAATCAGCTGAAAGCCATATACCGGACAGCAATGTGGCAGCATGAACAACAGGTGTCGTCCGGCATTCACATTATGTTTCCGATGATCGCCAAGTTATCTGAGTGGCAGGTGGCGCGGGATATTGCTGAACAGGTCCGCCAGGAGCTGAGTGCTCCGGTATTACCGCTGGGTATTATGATCGAAGTGCCATCGGCAGCGCTGCTGGCTGATCATCTGGCCAAAGAAGTTGATTTCTTTTCCATAGGCTCCAACGATCTGACTCAGTACACACTGGCAATGGATCGTCTGCATCCACAATTGGCAGCAGAAGCGGACAGCTATAGTCCGGCGTTGTTGAAACTGATCGACATGACCGTCAAGGCAGCCAAGGCTCACGGTAAATGGGTGGGGGTCTGTGGAAATATGGCGGCAGACCCGGATATGGCCAGCATTTTGGTGGGGTTGGGGGTTTCAGAACTATCTGTCAGTCCAGCCAATGTGCCGGCTGTGAAACTGCTGATTCGTTCTGTTGCTCATGCCAAACTGCATGAAAAAGCTACTAAGGCCCTGCAGCTTGGCCACTCCCGCGAAATCCGTAAGCTCTACGAAGATCGCAGCGATTTACTCTGAAGTCATTAATAAGACCTGGCAGGTGCCAGGTCTTGAATTAAAAAGGTTTGACTACCACCAGAATGACAGTACCGATCAAAATAAATACGGGAAGCTCATTAATCACCCGATAGAACTTGTCGCTTTTGGTATTACGATCAGCGCGGAATTGTTTCATCAGGTAACTGAGCCAGTGTTGATAGCCAATCAGCAGTACTACCAGCAGTAATTTGGCATGTAGCCAGCCTTGAGAAAGCCATCCCGGGTTTAGCCACAATAACCAGACACCCAGAACCAGGACTGCGATTTCAGATGGCACCATTATGCCCCGGTAAAGCTTGCGCTCCATGATTTTAAAACGTTCCCTGCCAGCTTCATCATCGGTCATGGCGTGATAGACGAATAGTCTTGGCAGGTAAAAGATACCGGCCATCCAAGTGACAACGGCAATGATGTGTAAAGCTTTAATCCACAGATAAAGCATTAGTTTCTCCTCTCTCGTAGCAATCTTTTCATAAATTATGGGGCAGACTTCGGTGCCGTTGTGTCTGCTTCTGGTGTTTGCTGTTCAGCGTCCTGTTCTTCTTTATGTTGTTTCCTCAGGCTTTCACGCAGAGTGCGCTCCAGCAATTGAGAATAAATGGGGCGGCCTCCGAGCAACTGGGCCAGCATAGTGGCCCCCAGACAGGTTATCAGCAATGGCAGGATAAGATGATAATTATTGGTCATTTCAATCACCAGTGTGATGCCTGTCAAAGGCGCTCTCACGGTTGCGGCGAATAGCGCCCCCATACCTGCAATCGCAAACGTGCCCGGTTCTATGCCCATCGTCGGAAACAATGCCTGAGAGGCCAGCCCGAAAAATGTACCAAACAATGTCCCTATGGCGAGCATAGGCGCAAAAATGCCTCCAGGAGCACCTGAACCGAAACATACAAGAGTCAGGAATACCCGGCCAATAAATAGTGCCAACAGGATCATCAGACTGTAGGCGCCATTGGTGGCTTGAGGAATAAGTTGCAGTCCACCGCCGGTGAGTTCTGGAATATACAGCAACAAAATTCCGAATGAACCACCAATGAATGCTCCAATACTGAGTCGCCGCCAGAGACTGCCCCGATAGAGGTGAGCAAAATAGTCGAGAGTTTTTACGACCATTTTATTGAACAGTACTCCCATGATGCCAAACAGAATTCCCAGCACCAGATAGAGCCAGAGACTCTGCAGTTCAGGTGGCTCGTAGCTTGGCATGATGATGACTGCATCCTGGCCGTGAATGATACGGAATACAATATTGGCGGTGATGGATGCCAGGAACACCGCTTTAATGGCAATCAGGCTGTACTTAAACTGGGGTCGCATCTCTTCGATGACAAACATGGTGCCTGCCAGAGGTGCATTGAAGGCGGCTGAGAGACCTGCGGCAGCGCCAGCGGCCAATAATGAATGTTTGCCCTCTTCGCTTTTCAAACGAAATATATCTGACATCATACGACCGATATTTCCGCCCATTTGAACAGTGGGGCCTTCTCGCCCCAGAATCATCCCTGAGCCCAGCGAGCCAAGACCACCAATAAATTTGACCGGAAGTACCCGCCACCAGCGGACCGGACGTAGATTATCCATGGCTCCTTCTATCTCTGGGATGCCCGAACCGGCGGCTTCAGGCGCAAACCTCTGAGTCAGGTAATAGCCAATGCTGGCCAGTGATGCACTGATCAGAAAGGCAAAAAACCAGACAACCCAGGCGGGCAATGATTCGCGTATAAAGTCTGTTCTGTGTGCAGCAATGGCATGAACACCAATTTCAAAATAGCTGCCGAACCCCCCAACCACAATGCCGATAATTGAGGAGAGTATCAGTATAGAAAGGGGGGTTTTATCCTTGTTTAGAAATCTTCTGACAATATTACTGGGTTGCTCAATATTACCGCTGCCGGAAGGTGTTGATTCCTTATTAGCACTACTCATGATTGAATTGAAATCCACAAATGTTTGAAATAACTGGATATGCTGCTGAAGCCACAATGACATGTACCATGACAATACCAAAAACTGGCGACAAGACAGTTGATATATATCGGTTCAGTCAGCATGAGACCTGACATGATAAGAAGAAACGTAGCTGTTCTCCGTGAGTGCCAGTATAGCGGTATTCAAGTAAATATGACAAAGCTGTCATAGCGGCAGAGATGAAGTGTTAGGAGGGCATAGAGTTGTTATGATGGCCAAGCTGGTGTGGTCATAACCGAATCATCTGTAGACGGTCAGTTTTACTACTTTTTTCCAGAAGAATGTGTCGACTCGGTTATACTGAATGGCAGGGCTTCTAGTAACTAATAATAAGTGAGATGTTTAGAACATAATGGCTAGAGTGAAAGGTAGCAAACAAAAACGTTTGGTAGTTGGGTACTACCATCCCTGGTGGAAATTTTTCAAAGCTGTTTTGATGCTGATATTACTTTCAAGTGCTGTCTTGGGAGGGTATTGGTACGGCCACGACCGCAAGCTGAGCTTTGACGATGACAACCATAAAGATGAGCAGATTGTAAATTTGCAATCTCAGGTGAAAGATCTGACCCGGCAATTGGAAAGTGCTGTTTTCAGAGCTGCGACCGCCGAAAAAGGTGCTGAAGTGGACAGAGTCGCAAGTCAGAAAAATCAGCAGACGATCAAAGTTCTGAAAGATCGGGTGGCAACTCTGCAGGAAGAAGTTACGCTGTATAAAGGAATTATGGCTCCTGCCAACAACAGCAGTGGTTTGCGGATACAGGAAATGAGTATTACGCCGACAACAGACCTTTCACGTTTTCGTTACAAGTTGATGTTGACGCAGGTGGGTGATAACAGTCGTTATATCCAGGGATTTGTTAAAGTCAATATTCTTGGGCAGAGCGATGGAGAAAAACAGACTATTCCATTAAAAGATGTTTCTGAAGAAGTGGATAAAACCGATATCAAATTCCGGTATCGATATTTTCAAGAAATAAGAGGCGAGCTTAATCTTCCAGAGGGCTTTACACCTGAGCAGATTCAGGTTGTCGCGCAGGCAACCGGAAACAAAGCTGCCAGAGTGGAAAAGCTCTATGATTGGAAAGCTCTGGAGACAGGCAGCAGTGTGGGGCAATGATAAAAACGTGAAACATGACATAACCATAATCTCAAACAATTCTGAAGTCGTAGGCGATCTGAAAGTGAAGGGTGAGCTGCATGTCGATGGCAAGATAACCGGGAATATCCTTGCTGAAGACGATTCTGCGGCAGTCGTGAAAATCAGCGATAAAGGAATTATTGAGGGCGAAATTAAAGCTCCTAAAGTGATTGTCAACGGTACGGTTAAAGGTGACATCTACTCTTCCGAGCATATCGAGCTGGCCCAGAAAGCCAATGTGGAGGGAGATGTTCACTATAAAATGATGGAAATGGTTTTAGGGGCAAAGGTAAATGGTAAATTGCTGCATCGTGATGATGCCAAGCCAAAAAAAGGGCTCTTCTCGGGGAAAGGCAATGACAAAACTGTGTTAAGTCTGCCTGAATCTCAAAACAATACTTGATGGTTGCACTAGGGTTTAGCGATAATAAATTTTCATTATCATAAATTTATTGGGTTATATGAGCGAAGCAGAATCGATTATCCTGACTGACGCCGCAGTCAACAAAATAAAGCAGCTGGTGGAAATGGAAGATAACCAGCACTTGATGTTGCGGGTATTTGTGACCGGAGGCGGGTGTGCAGGGTTCCAGTATGGCTTTACATTTGATGAAGAGCAGGCGGAGGATGATACCTGCATCTCCAAAGGAGGAGCATCCGTTCTGGTGGATATGTTGAGTATTCAGTATCTGGCCGGTTCCGAGTTGAATTATATCGAAGGGCTTGAAGGAGCCCGATTCGTTATCAACAACCCCCAGGCAGAGACAACCTGTGGATGTGGCTCTTCCTTTTCAATTTGAGCGAATAAGTCTATGAAACTCGTATTATCGGTGTGGCTTTCGATGGTTTGTGTTATGGGATGGGCTGAGGACGAAGCACCGAAATACTACATGGCTGAAATTGAAAGCCATAACACCAATGAGATTTATTCAATTCTAAAGCGAGCGGAAGATCTGATGTCTCATCAGTCCGGGTTTCAACAGCAGGTTCCCATCGCGTTGGTATTACATGGCGATGAGGTTGAAACGTTTTTGCACGAGAACTACCAGGCCAATAAAGAAATCGTTGATTTGGCAGCCAAACTCGATGCTTTTAATATAGTCGATATTCAGATCTGTGAAACCTGGATGGGAGAGCATGGTATCAGCCGTGAACAGCTTCCCCCGTTTGTAAACACTGTTCCTTATGGCCCTGCTAAAGAAGAAGAACTTAAAAAGCAGGGCTACATCTATTTTTAATCGGCTTTGGCAAAGCCATTGGTCTCGAATGATGCCAGCTGTCCAAGCATGTTCGTGGCATGACGTTCAAAAGCGACTTTCAGATTCTTTTTGATGGGTTCTGCGCTGGGTAGCTTAACCGTTACCGGGTTGACCGGCACGCCATTGACTCTAAACTCATAATGGAGATGAGGGCCGGTTGCCAGACCGGTCATACCTACATAGCCAATAATCTGCCCTTGCTTTACCATCTTTCCTGACCGGGTTGACTTGGCAAATGCTCTCATGTGTGCGTAATAAGTAGAGTATCTTTGGCCGTGCTGAATAACGACGACATTGCCATACCCCCCTTTTTTGCCAGCATACGTAATTTTACCGTCGCCTGCTGCCTTAATCGGTGTACCGCTTGGTGCTGCATAGTCGGTACCTTTATGGTTGCGGATTTTGTTAAGAATTGGATGCTTCCTGCCAAGACTAAATGGTGAGCTAATGCGGGTAAATTCAACCGGAGTACGCAAAAAAGCTTTTCTCATAGACCGACCATTAGGGCTATAGAAATCGGAATGTCCCTTGTCATCCGTGAAGCGTACGGCTGCATACTCTTTTCCATTGTTGGTAAACTTGGCCGCGAGTATCGGGCCATAGCCCAGAAATTGACCATCCAGAAATTTTTCCTGATAGATAAGGCTGAAGCTGTCTCCGGATCTGATATCAAGCGCAAAGTCGATATCCCAGCCGAAAATTTGAGCCAGTTCCATAGTGAGCGCATCAGACATTCCTGCCTGTTGTCCGGCCAGAAATAAAGAAGAGGTGATGGCCCCTCCTGCATAGCGGGTTCTGTACTCAGGTGTTCTTTCCAGAGTTCGGTGGTTGAAGCTGCCATCCACATAGTCAAATCGCTCCGTTACCAGAGGGGATTTGATATAGTTAATGCCAACCAGCTCTCCATCCGGATTTTTCTCAAACACCATTGTTTCACCAGGGTGAATATTTCTTAGCAACTCTTTCTGATGCTTGTCGGCAATCAGCTTTAACATAATCTGTGGAGATACCAGCGCCTTATCAAATAGCGTAGAAAGGCTGTCTCCGAGAACAATTTCAAATGTTGCAAAACTGTTTGCAGGCAGTTGTTCAGTAACATTTGGTTCCTGTGGGAAATCGGGAAGCACCAGTGATACCTGCACGGGATTAGATGGTTGTGGCCAATACATGATAAAAATAGAAAGAAGGACCAGGGCACCAATGCTTAAACGGTGTACTTTTGGAAGTTGTGTAATTGACTGTAACACTCGAAACTCTCAATAACTTGTTTCACAAAGATTAACAACATTGGTTTTTTGTTAAAACCCTTCCGTTGTAAAACTGATTTATCTTTTCCCATGTTCTTAATTTAAGCGGACACAGTGATATAATGCGCGCCTTTTTTCGAGTGAACTGTGGGAACACACATGAATGATGTTAATCGGTCCCTGGAAATCATCAGGCGAGGAGCTGCCGAAATACTGCTTGAAGATGAACTGATAGAAAAACTAAAAAAGGGAAAAGCATTAAAGGTAAAAGCCGGTTTTGATCCAACGGCACCAGATCTTCACCTGGGACATACTGTTGTATTGAATAAAATGAGACAGTTACAGGATCTCGGGCACGAGATAATGTTTCTGATTGGTGATTTCACCG
The DNA here is from genome assembly GCF_050297175.1 of Gynuella sp. Lineage (NCBI taxonomy): Bacteria > Pseudomonadati > Pseudomonadota > Gammaproteobacteria > Oceanospirillales > Saccharospirillaceae > Gynuella > Gynuella sp. The sequence goes on from NZ_JBNKSF010000026.1 coordinate 189,436, forward strand.
GTCTTATTGGTGATCCCTCCGGAAAAAATGCCACCCGTCCACCGCTATCGCCCGAGCAGATTCAGCAAAATGCTGCAACTTATAAAGAACAGGTGTTTAAAATCCTGGATCCGGAAAAGACTACTGTTTGCTTCAACTCCGAGTGGATGGAGCAGTTGGGAGCAGACGGTATGATCCGACTAGCCGCCCAGCATAATGTAGCCAGGATGCTGGAACGTGAGGATTTCAAGAACCGCTATAAATCAGGCCAATCAATTGCTATTCACGAGTTTCTGTATCCATTAGTACAAGGCTACGATTCTGTTGCGATGAAGGCAGATATTGAGTTGGGTGGAACGGATCAGAAATTTAATCTGCTTGTTGGTCGGGAATTACAGAAGAACTACGGCCAGGAACAACAGGTTGTCATTATGATGCCACTACTGGAAGGCTTGGACGGAATTAAAAAAATGTCCAAGTCTCTTGGGAATTATATTGGCATAACCGATGCCCCCGGAGAAATGTACAACAAAATTCTGACCATGCCGGATTCTCTGATTTGGCGGTATTTTGAGCTGTTGTCCTTCCTGAGTCTTGAGCAGATCGAGCAAATGAAACAAGACGTTGAAACCGGACGAAACCCCCAAGAAGTCAAGGATATACTGGCTCGTGAACTGGTTGAGAGGTTTCACGATAGAGAGTCCGCAGAAAGTGCTCATAAAGGGGTGGGTAATACTGTAGTGGAGGGAGAAATCCCTGAAGGTTGTCCGGAAATCGATCTGGCACTGGAAGATCAGACTGAACTTCCTATCAGTGCTGTTTTGAACAAAACTGGGCTGGCCAACAACAGTGCCCAGGCTCGAGATATGTTAAAAAATGGCAGCATAAAAGTTGACTGGGCTGTGGTGGATTCTTCCTTAAAGTTACCTGCTGGAGTTTTCTTGATTCAGGCTGGAAAAAAGAAAATTGCAAAGGTGACCTTAAGTTAAAAAAAAGAATTGACGGGGCGTAAAAAGAGTTTAGAATTCGCGCCCCTTGTCACCGAGACGTCGCATAAAGACGGCTTGAAGATCAGTTGAGATTCGAAGGTAAGTGATTGAATTTCAACAAAAAATCTTCAAAAAAAAGGT
>NZ_JBNKSF010000027.1:0-281261 GCF_050297175.1 Gynuella sp.
ACGATCAGATACTCACCCCAAACTGGCCAACCTTCACCACCGATACCACCTTCGCTAAACCCATAGTCATAGGTTTTTTCCTGGCAGCCGGAGAACAGCAGAATGATGGTTAACGATAAAACTATTTTTCTCATCAGGTTCAGTCGTTTTTATTCCTTAGGGACGATATCGAGTATGTCATCATACTGGTGTTCATCGGGTGGATTTTCCAATACGGGCACAAGATCCAATACACTTGCAGGAATGCTACCCTCACCGATCAACTCGCGCGTTGTATTGTAGTATTGATTCGGATCACCCTCGGCCACCGTGGCTTTGGTTCTTGGGGTGAGTTCGAAGTGGTCTCTTCCAGGTACGTCTTCAGCACAGGCTTTTCTGACACATACAACTGTCCACCAGGCCTGTAGCTCACCCTGTCCTGAAAACCCCACAGATAATGTATGCAGGTATTCGGGTCGTGGATAGTGATGAAACCAGTTTTTGACGTGCTCCTGCTGGTCCTTTGAGACTCTTACGGTCACTTCATAAAATGTCTGATTACGATAGGAAAACCAGCGCGCCCGTAACGTATGAGGTATCGGCTTCTCACCCAAAACGGATTGAGACGTGTCCGGGATATTATCAGGAGAACCTCCAGATAAATTTCCCACCGGCACCTGCCAGGTTTCATTGACGATCAGATACTCACCCCAAACTGGCCAACCTTCACCACCGATACCACCTTCGCTAAACCCATAGTCATAGGTTTTTTCCTGACAGCCGAGAAGCAGCGAAATACTGATCAGTATTAACAATACTTTCTTTAGATGATTGATCATTTTATCTCTTTCCTCATAGCTCGATTCGGATGGTTATAAAACACAGCACGCTCATATTGTTGGTGTTTTTCACGGGGTTTATTCACTTGTGGAAAGGATTCATCAATTCGTTCCGATGTATGAATATAATTATCGAGATAATTTTTAGCCGTCTCGGCCATCCCTCCCGAGGCTTTCCATTGATTTAACTGCTGATGCAAATCATTTGGAATGATATAAGCCTTCTTATTCATATCCATGTTTCTTAAAGGCACTCCCGCAGACTTGGCATGCTGATACATCAGGTGCAGATAATAAATCGATAATTCCTTACGGGTTGGTTTGTTTTGTTGAACATAGACGTAGTTCAATCGCCGCTGCACAAACTGATGCTGTCCGGGTTTATCGTATTGTTGTTTGAGAAAAGCCATGGTTTGGGCTTTGTTCTCCCGTGGCAGGGCAAAAATATGGGTAGTCAAGAGTTCCCAGTTTTCGGTGCCACGACCCGTGGGATTTTCATAACCACCACCAAGATCTGCATGTACTCCGGGATAGACAATCTCGGTAAAATTGGAAGGCAAATAGCCGGTTTCGGTGCTGATGCGGGTCGAAGGGAAATTCTGCCGGACCTCGTGGGCAGCGACAAAATGCACGACCCGTTCAGCGCTCTGCTCATTCAGGTTCAGGTTGATTTCCCCTTCATTATGATTACCTGGCATATAAAAGCTGCCGACCGTATCAAACAGACCAGCAAAAGCCACCCGCCCGGTTATGTGTTGTGGAAATGCCCGAACAGTATATAAATCATTTTCTGGGACCGGATCATTATGATCGTAAGGGTTATAATATTCAGGCCATTGATTGACCAGATTAATAAAAAATCGGGCTAATGCCGCGCCCCGGCTAAAACCAAAAACATCGAAGACAATTTCGTCATAATCGTTCGTTTGTAATTTGACCTTTAAACGCTCAAACGCTTCCGCAATCCGGGCCTGTCCCCCTTCCGGCCCAAGCCCAAAGCCGAGACCCAGGTTACTCTCCTCAACCACAAATCCATTGTTGGTCTGTTTGCCGTCGGTAGTACCAACACCTTTGATATAAATGTGGTCGGTATAGGTGATTTCCATGCCCTGATCGATATGGGTTTCCATATACAAATCATCCAGCTTGGCGATGTTGGAAATATCCCGATCCGGCAGTTGGGCATCGTTGTAGCGGTTTTGGTCGGTACCATCAAAAAACACCCCCAGCCGCAGAATCCGTTTGGGTTGGGAGAGGTTTTTGGAGGGTTGATAGCACCAGTTGGCATCAATCTCCGGTACGTTGAGCAGGCGTTTGACCGGTCGGTTATTTGCTTCACTGAGGGAGAGAACTTTGTCTTGCTGACGCTGTAGTTCTGCCAGACTATTTAACTGCTGGCCAATCTGTTTCAGGGTTTGAAAATAGGGAGATTGGTTGCCAGCCGAGGTGTTCGGCCTGGGTCTGGCGTTGCAGTGGATCAGTGCCGTCAGAGCGGCTTCTTTGAGCCAGTTGTCCGGGTCCGGATATTGGCGTTGTTCGGCAACGGCACGCAATGCCGTTAATTTGATATCCCCGGCGAGCAGGTAGATCAGATCACACAGGCGTTCACCGATGACCGGCGTCAACAGTCCGGTTACCCCGAAACTCTGCCCCAAATGGTCGGGCAACAGCAGTTTGTCAATGGTCTGCCAACGACTGAACCGGGTGGCGAAGTCACTGGGTCGCTGGATCTGTCGCTGCCAGATGTCGGAGGCGGTTTCAAACAGGTTTTGCAGTGGCTGGCCGTTTTCGAACAGTGACGGGGCCATATTGGCCGGATCACCGGGATGGAGAACTTCGGTATGGATCAGGTGCAGTGTTTGTACCTGTTTGGGCCATGTCTGTATGGGAGCGGCAGTTTTTAAATGTTCGCTTAATTCGTGACAGTGCTGAACGAGAGCATCATAGCTGGCCTGCCACTGCTCACCAGTAACCGCGGTGCCGATTTCATAGTGCACGGTACCGGGGGCCGGCAGAGCCAGTTTACCGGTACTCCCCAACAGTTGACCTCGATATCGTTGATCTGCAGTGCTGATTTGGTAATGACAGACGACTCCGCTTTTATCGTCCGGATAACGATAGTCAAGTTCGGCGAAATAGTCTGGCTGATCGACGGAATCGACACCCGGCGTGCCAACCGGCAAAGGATCATCTTCGACATATACGGGTGCAGGCCGGTCAAGGTTCTGTCGCGGTGCAGCCGGTTTGGTGGCACCATGTCCCGAGCGGGCTTTGAGTTCGTAGACGATGCCACACTGTCTGGGTTGATGGCGGGTTAATAAGGAAAGCTGTCCGCCATTCTGCAAGATAAAAAAATGCAGTGGCTGTTGTTGAGGTTCAAATGCGTTGGCATCCTCCGGATACCGATAAGTGGCCTGCCAGCATAGTGGGTTAAGGGAGTAACCCTGGCGGAGAATGAAGTCTTTGATAATTTGCGGCAGGGCAGAAACGTCTTGTAGCTGAGTCTGGCTCATGAAGTAACAATCCTTGTTATTGATCACTCTGTTATATCTAAAAATCCAAAAGTCTTATGTCAGTATTCTCTGATGCTGTCAAAGGCAGTATTGAAATGTTTGAAGTTGTTGGCAGATTTTCTGTCAGGTGGCTTTATCGGAGGCGACTATTACTGTCGCCACCACGCTTCGGTTTCGCCAGGTTCATCAAGATCCAATTGCGCACCGATCAGGGGGGTATGTAAGGTGACCTGTTGTGCCTGCGCCGCTTTGGACACCCGCTCAAATGGTTCATCCCAGGGGTGAAACGAGAGACTGAATGTACCGTTGTGGATGGGTACCATGCCTTTTCCCCGCAGGTCGATATGGGCCTGTACGGATTGTTCCGGTGTCATATGGACATCGGGCCAGATGTCACTGTAGGCGCCGGTTTCAATAAAGGTGATATCGAACGGGCCGTATTCCTGACCGATATGTTTGAAGCCGGAGAAGTAACCGCTGTCACCGCTGAAAAACAGCTTTTTCTGTTGCCCTTTAATGACCCATGAACACCACAGCGTACTGTCGCGATCACCCAGACTGCGACCGGAAAAATGCTGTGCGGGTGTCGCTGCGAATTCGGTTTCGCCAATTTTGATCGATTGCCACCAGTCGCATTCGATAATACAGGCTGGATCAATCCCCCATTTTTGCAGGTCCAGACCAACACCAACGGGTGTAACAAAGTACTCAACTTTATCGGCAAGTTGGCGAATGGTGTGTTTGTCGAGATGGTCGTAATGATTGTGAGAAAGGATGATCGCTTTAATAGAGGGCAGTTCAGAAACACTGATCGGCGGTTGATGAAAACGTCTGGAACCCAAAAACTGTACCGGTGACGCTCGTTCTGAAAAGACTGGATCGGTCAGCCAGAAATGGCCATCGAGTTTCAACAATAGCGAGGAGTGCCCTAAGCGATAGACCACTGCCGCATCTTCCGCAAGGTTATCCAGCATGGCCGCGGTCAATGTCTGAATAGGGATGCTTTTGTCCGGCACCCGGCGGGGATAGTTCCCAAACAATAAAGCCTTGAACATTTTCCACAGCTGATGCGGCACTTTTTCAGCCGGATCCAGATTGTAAAAGCGGCCGTTGTGGTACCGGCTGGATGTTTCTTTGCGGGCTGCCGCTGGTGTGGCAACCGGTTTAAGCAGGGATGTCGTCATGGTGCCCCCAATGCTGAAGTGACGCATCCGGCGCAAATGCCAGCGCAGTCCCGTCAATATTACTCAGTTGAGTGAAAATGCATAGCCCAACATCATTGGGAGTCTCGCCGTTTTAGGCAAGCGTGCTTTACGCTTTCATGGCAATCACGCTGGTTTTGTAGAGGTTCTGCTTCAGGGAATACGTAGAAACATGCCTGACGACTTCGGTAACTCAGCTTTGGTAAAGCCGAATTTTTGGTAAAAATCCGGCGTGTGATGATCGGCCATAAGGCTGACATAGGCAGTACTGGGGGCATTCTGGTGCAGCCAGTCAACCAGTGCTGTCATGATCATTGCCCCGACTCCCTTTCCCTGATGTTCCGGCAATACGGCCATATCGGTAATCTCAAAAAAACATCCACCATCGCCAATGACCCGGCCAATTCCGATCGGGCTTGACTGCTGATACACCACGACGCTGTAAAGGCTGTTTTTAAGACCGATGGTTGCAGCCTCTTCCGATTTACGGGACAGGCCGGCAGCCAGACGAATGGTGATATAGTGTTCGACTGAAGGCGTTTCTGCTTTCAGGGTATATTTCATAGAGCGGTATCCATGGGCTACTTTCGTTAGGAGCCCTGAATTCTAGTGTAGTGTGTTGAATAAACCTATATAAAAAAGCACCTCAAGATATTCACAGCGAGGCGCAACTCGCAGGCAATGGTCATTCCCTTGTCAAGAGCTGGAACGAAGCGGTGGACGTCTTGAAGGCTTCTCGCAAACAGGGACGCCGCTTGCTGAACTTAACGTAGAGTTGCGAAGTGAATTCGGCGGTCGATTACAATATGCGTTTTATTTGAGACACGACACTCGCGTCCACCTGCTTCCCAATACAAGCCTCGGATCACCGTTATTCGATATACCCCAGCCGCCTCATTGCAATAACCGCATTTTCAACACCATCCTCGGAACGTATTTTGTGACCCAGCGAAGCGGCATTTTCTTTGGTCAGTTCAGAACCAGCCAATTGGATATTATGTGCCAGTTGCTCGGCAGTCAGGCTTTCCAAATTCAATGCACCTGGTGATACGTTCAGGCGTTTCAGATTCCATGCCCAGAATGGCTGATCCCCAAGAAACGGCAGAACCACAGATGGAATTCCGGCACGCACCGTTGCAGCGGTAGTACCTGCACCACCATGATGTACTGCCAATTCCACCCGCGGAAATAACCAGTCATGAGGAGCATGCTTAATCACACAGATGTGTTTTTCCATGCCATCTGCCAATTCTGCTGACATCCCTCCCCAACCCGTGGCCAGTATTGCCCGATAGCCGCTGAGACGAATGGCTTTTATGACTTTAATGGTCAGCTCCTCTGAATCACGACCCGTCAACATACTGCCAAAACCAACATAAATCGGTTTAGGACCCTCTTCCAGAAAAGCCTGTAAATGTGGCGGTGGTTCCCATGATTCGGCCTGATCGTAAAACCAGAATCCGGAAATCTCAATGCGAGTTGTCCAGTCCTTTGGTTTCGGGATGAGGTGCTGACTGTAGCCATATATCAAAGGCTGGTTTTTAACCTCTGTCTTATAATAAGGCCCATACCATGGGTAAGATACCAACCCGAGCTGTTTGCGCAGAACACCATTAATAGCGGGTCGTAACGCCTGCCAGACGAAAAACCGGAGGATATGATAGGAGGCCAGATTGACCAGCCCCGGTCGGTTTTTTTGGGGTAGTGGCAGGCCCATGGGCGGAATGGCACGGGTGGGCGTTACCGGTTGCAAATGCGTTTGAACAAATGGCTTTTTAAATACTTCAGCCAACGATGCTACCAATGGGACGGTCATACCGTTGCCTAATAGCAAATCAGCATCTTTAGCAGCAGCTTTTCCCTGCTCAGCCCATTGTGAAGCCATGTTAAGCAGGCCTTTACGACCTGCGCTTAAAAATTTAAAGATGTTTTTGCCTTTTTTGACAGCTTCCGGTTCTGTTGCCATAAGCTCTAGAAAGTCTGCATTGATCGGTGCAAACTCAAGTCCGGCAGACTGAACCAGCTCTCTGAAACTGTGGTTGCAGGCCAGCCGCACTTCATGGCCGGCGCGTCTAAGACCAGTGCCCAGAGCAACCAAAGGTCTTACATCTCCCTGCGTACCGATGGAAAATAATGTGATTCTCACATTGACCTCTTATTAGCTTGGACAATCTCGCTATCCTGGATTATTGACCGAGATGCTCGGCAATAATCGGCCCCACTTCATTCAACACTTCAACATCCATTATTTCCTGATGCATGCATTTAATGGAATGTATTTTCAGTTCTCCCGTGATGCTGCTTTTCCAGGCTTCAGCACGATGATCCAAAATATCTTTCATCGAATCATGCATACTTTCTTCCGCGACAAAAAACAGCAGGTCACTCTCTACATAACCGGGCCGGAAACGACGCGCCAGATCGAGATTGTTCTGAATCACTGACAACACATGATCGATAATGTCAGCATTGTTTTTCTGCATTTCCTGGACCATCGGCATGGAAGGAATATCGTATTCACGCACCAGAAATGCCGCCAGTTCTGTCATATCTTTCGGTTGCTCCGACAGTGTAGCCGGATTATACCCAAGGAATGCCAGAGCGGCCTTCACCATGGATTCACTGTCTTTTTTGATGTCAGGACCAAATAGATAAGGGTAAGTGTCAAGCATGCACAGAAACGAAACCTCTTCACCCAAAGTTTGTAATCGCTGCGCTAATGCATGTGCAACCATACCTCCAAAAGACCAACCCAACAGACGATAAGGACCTTTTGGTTGAACGCGGCGAATATGCTCCAGATAGTCCTCTGCCATTTCTTCAATGGACTTAGGCAGACGGACAGCGTGCCGCAACCCCTGAGACTGAAGTCCATATAATGGCGTGTTGACTGGGAGGTGTCGCTGCATACCGGCATAAGCCCAGGATAGCCCAATGGCCGGATGGATACAGAACAAGGGTGCTGCTGTGCCATCTGTTTTGATAGGTAAAACCACTCCCAATGGATCCCAGGAATCGTCGCGCCGCAATTGATCTGTCAAATCCGCGATGGTCGCAGAAGTAAACATGGCGCTTAAGGGTACATCGATAGCCATGGTCTCATTAATCCGATTCAGGATCTTGGTAGCCGAAATGGAATCTCCGCCGATTTCAAAAAAGTTATCGTATATACCGACTTTTTCCAGCCCCAGAGTTTCTGCCCAAATAGACGCAACCATTTCCTCTGCTGGAGTACGTGGTGGTACATATGAACGGGCAGCATGCCATACCGGTAATGGTAAAGCCTTACGGTCAATTTTGCCGTTAGGTGTTAAAGGTAATTGCTCCATCAACATAAAGTGCGTCGGAATCATGTAGTCCGGAAGGTTGGACAACAATTGTCTGCGCAGGTCATCGGTATTCAGTTTTTCATCCACAGGTACAACATACGCAACCAACTGCTGACTGCCTTGAGGTGCAGTCTGGGCAACGACCACACAACGATTCACTTCGCGGCAGGCCAAAAGTCGGGTTTCTATTTCGCCGATTTCAATACGGAAACCCCGTATTTTAACCTGATGGTCGCTGCGTCCCTGATATTCCAATACACCATCGTCACGCCAGCGAGCCTTGTCGCCGGTGAAGTACATACGACTGCCGGGTTGACCGAATGGATTGGAAACAAAGCGTTCATTGGTGAGATCGGGCCGGCGGTAATATCCCAGGGCCAAACCATCTCCGGCAATATATAGATCTCCAGTTACACCTACAGGTACGGGCTCCAAAGTCTGGTCCAGAACATATACCTGGGTGTTCCAGATTGGCCGACCAATAGGCGGGTAATCGATATCAGCAGGATTGGACAATGTCATGATCGTCGACCAGATCGTGGTCTCCGTGGGTCCATATACATTTATAACAGGATGCCCGAGTCCAGCCATCATTCTTGCCAATGGCCCTGACAGAGCTTCCCCACCAACCAGAGTTCTAATGCCATGAAGCGCTTTACTGTAATCCGGCAACAGAGCCTGCCACAATGAAGGTGTAGCCTGCATAACCGTCGCACCATGACGCGTCACCATATCAACCAGTGCTTCAGGATTCCGTACCACTTTACGTTCTGCAATCAAAACAGATGCGCCGACAACGATCGGCAGGAATAACTCTAATGCTGCGATGTCGAAGGAAATTGTAGTGACGGCCAAGAAACAGTCATCTGGCGTCAGCTTCAGTTCTCCCTGCATGGCACAAAGGAAATTGGTAAACGCACGATGGGGGATTTCCACCCCTTTCGGACGCCCGGTGGAACCGGATGTATAGATGACGTATGCCGGACTATCCCCCTCAATGAAGGGAACCACAGGATTTACACCGTGCTCTGGAGCAGCTGGATCGAAATCAGGGTTATTCAACCACAACGTCGGTATTTCAACCGTGGGCAAACTGTCGACGAGATCCTCGCTACTTAACAGCAGTTTGGGCTGGGCATCTTCCAGAATAATCTTCAATCGTTCTTCCGGGAAATCCGGATCAAGTGGTAGATATGCTGCTCCAGCTTTAAGCACGGCCAATAGCGCAACCAACATATTGGTATCGCGATTACAGGCAACCGCCACCAAATCTCCTGGAAGAACATTGGTTTCGATCAATGTCCGGGCCCAGGCATTAGCAAGCCGGTTCAGTTGCATATAGGTCAGTGACTCTTCATCAGTCGTGACAGCCACTTCCCATGGACTACACATGACCTGAGCATCAAACAGATCAACCACCGAAAGTTTGGGAACCGGCCAGGTTGATTTATTCCAGTCATGCAATATTTGATGGCGCTCTGCTGCACTCAGCAGACTCGCTTTACTTAATGACTGTTGTGGCTCTTTAATGATTGCCAGCACCAAACGCTCAAGCCGTTGCATGTGTGTAATCAATTCTGATTCGGAATAGCGTGCTGGGTTGGCGTCCAGGTCTACCCGAAGCCCCTGACCATCATTACGGTCATATACAAATATTGTCAGATCTTCAATGGCACCGTTGCACATGTTATGCAATGAAGTGCTACATTCGCCAAAGCGCAGATCATAGTCAAACGGCTCTATATTGATCCCCAACCAGGAAATTTGCCGTCCATTTGCCATCAGTCCCAGGTCTCTGCGTAAATCTTCGTAGCGATACCGCTGATGCCGTAAGGCACTACGCATCACTTTACCAACCTGTTGGATCAACTGTTCGAGAGTGATGTCAGAACCCATTGCCAGACGAATCGGTACTGCATTAGCCATCATGCCAGGCACGCTGCGTAATTCTTTGCTGGTACGTGCAGTAACCGGCATACCGAACACGAGGTCATCAACACCAGTTGCCCGATAGTAATATGCTGCAACCAGTGAAATCAGCGTTTGTGGTAATGAGCCACCTGCTTGTTGACCAACCGCCTTTATTTTTTCAGTCAGCGCCTGAGACAGATATAAGGTTTTCCGTAACAGTCCACCATTGGAAGGAGCCAAACGTTGTGCTAACGATACCGCATCCGGTAAATGACTTAAGGTTTCCATCCAATATTCGCGATCACGCTGAAAACGGCTGGACTGCCGATATTCCTGTTCACTTTCAACCAACATCGACAACGGCCCAAACGGGCTTGGTGAAACTTCCTGGCCAGCAACCATCTCTGAATATATTTGCGAAAGTCTGCGTGCCAACATGCCACCACTGAAGCCATCATATGAAACATGATGGCATCTTTGATACCAATAATAGCGATCAGAATTAATTTTTATCAGCGCACTGAACCATAATGGATCACGCGTTGGATCCAAGGGACGGTGAATATCTTCTCTCATCCATTCCAATGCTGCTTCATGTGCATCATCAGAGGTACTGAAATCAACAAACGCATAATGATTGTCACAATTTTGTTCAATTTTTTGGAAGACCTCATCTCCCTGCTCCACGATGAAGCAACGAGTTGTATCTGCCTCCAAAATTAATTGTCTGCTTGCAGCGGAAAATAACTCAATATCGATGCTACCATTTATTTCAACGTACTCTGATAGATTGTAGGTAGCATTCTTGGGGCCAATTTTCTGACCCATCCATTGACCACGCTGGGGGGTAGACAAGGGCAAGAGAAAAGGCTGAATCTCATTCTTAATTAACTTAGGGTATTTGCCCTCGGTTTCGATCATATCTGCGTCCTCCCGCAATGATGTCAGTAGTATAAAACCGGCACAGTCGGTAGAGTGGATTTGTTCAGATAAATTTAAACGAGCACCAATCTTTGTAAACGGTTGCCACTAAAAATTCATTATGGTAAGAGCTAAAAAAAAGGAGAGTTTTCTGATTTTTTAAACCGAGACAATTTATCCATAAACCTTATAACTATCTAATTTTTAATTGATTTTTAAGTTTGGGATAAATAGTGAAATCGTTTTTATTAAATTTTTTTGAGAGGATAAGTTATGTTTTATATCGAGAACTGCGTCACAATTGATATTGTCAACAAACTGATAAAAAGTTAAAAAAAATGACAGTTTCTAAAAATATTTGTCACTTCATACTAAAGTATTAAAAATAAATAGTATGAATGACTATTTAATATTTTTTTATCAAGGTGTCGTTTTTGCCGTTCATGAGTATATATTCTGGAAAATGTACGTGATTTATTGTTTTTATATATGTTGTAATCGATTACATGGAGAGAACTATACTCCAACAAAAAATAAATTAACACCCAGAGTATTCTTTCTTTTGTCTAAAAAAAAGAAAAACGCTGAAATATTTTCATCGGTTGTACTGACGAAGAGTAGTCTGTCAAATATTTTCAGTCTCCCTTAAACCCCCAAACACGACATGGCTTCCTATGAAAAAACCTACCCCATTAAAATCTATCACTTGTCATGATGAAGACTTCGACCGATTAGACGAACTGGCAGATATTCCAGTAAAACCCGTTTTTATTATGGGGCTACATCGTTCGGGCACTACGTTTTTATATGATGCTGTCGCCAAATCTTTTCCACTGGCACATCTGACTCTTTATCATCTGTTTTATTATCCGAAATTGTTAAGCAGTTATCATCTTGGGCGTGAGCAGGACGAGAGAAGTTTTTTAAATCAATGTTTTAAGCAACTCGGCATTCAAGACCGCAGCATTGATCACACGTCGATTCACGACCATACCGTTGAGGAATATGGCTTTTTATTAAGGCGGCATACCCAATCCTTTAAATTAACAGACAATAATGTCAATTTCTTTAAAGAAATATGTCGCAAATTATTAGTGGTACAAAAGGATACCCAGGCAGTGCTGTTGAAGAATCCCTGGGATACCGGTAATGCCCAGTGGATTGCTGAACAGTTCCCACTCGCAAGATTCATTTATATTTCGCGAGAACCGATGGCAGTACTTAACAGTATGTTGAATGCCCTGGTCGCTTATCTCGAACAACCTCAGGCTTATCTTGAAATGCTGTTGAGTGTTGATGGTTCCCGACGTGGCTACCGCGCTGGTTATGCTGTCTGGTGGATACTGAGAAAGATCTACAAATTATTGGGAGGCAAAACAATTGCGCTAATCGCCCGGCCATTACTGGCAAGAACTGTGGCTCGGCAGATTGCAGCTTATCAGGCAGAAGTCCGGCAATTATCATCAGAACAGGCTATTGAATTGAATTATGACGAACTGGTTCAGGATCCTGTCGCCACAATGAAACGGTTACAAACATTGCTTAACCTCCCATTGACGGGAGATCTGGAAGCCAAAATCAAAGTGAAGCAACGGAAAAATCTGAATCCGGTATTGAATGAATACCAGGAAACTCTGGATCGTCTGATCGCTAAAGCCGTACAGGCCTGAGTGGTTACAATAAAATATTGAGTATGCAGATAAGCATCATACGACCAGTCAGTAATATGCCGGATATTTCCGGCTTTCTTAGCTACCGTTCATTCATTTGCAAGCTGCTGGCTTTTGTCACCGGGAGGACGAGGACAAGGCACATCGGCTGCAATAGTGTAGTGTCTTGAATAAAACCTACATTAACAAAGCACCTCAAGATGTTCACAGCAAGGCGCAGCTCGCAGGCAATGGTTATTCCCTTGTCAAGAGCCGGAATGAAGTGGTGGGCGTCTTGAGGGCTTCTTGAAGACTGGGGGCCCGTTTGCTGAACTAACGTAGAATTGCGAAGTGAATTCGGCGGCCCATTCAAATATGCGTTTTATTTGAGATGCTACGCTAGGGAACCTCTGGCAATTCCCCCACAGCCTGGTTACAGGTTTTGGTCTTGCCCTGACTTCCTCATGACATCACCCAGAGATTCCTATATGAAATCTGTTGAGGTGTTATGGGAGACACCAGTTCATGAGCAACCGTCATGTTTTGAATCAACCGCTGTTACCCTCTTCACAAGCTGTTTAATCAATTCCATCTCGCCAGGGAAACAATAGCATTGCTGAAACAAGTCAAAGCTTTCCCGATCATGTACCCGCAACCATTCAAAACTCTGCTTTGACCCCAAATACCACCTGCAACGTAACTGGAAATAAATTTCCAATAGTTCACAAGGCAACCAGCAACGGCGAAAATGCGCCTCTACAGTATCACCGGCGGCCCGCTGTAGCATGTTGTTGATCCATTCGATCAAATGAAGGTGGGAATCTTCCTGTAATTCTCCGGGTCCTTGATTAATACGAGCCTGAATTCGGGCTAAAAAATCAACGCCATCAATACCATCCTCCAACAGCACCTCCCCACCACCGAAACGCAAAAAGTCATCACGCTGTGGATCAAGGTCTGTAATGTCATAAATCCAGGCGTCCAGTCGGCTGCCTTCGAATACTCCGATATCTTTGGATACCAACGGGCTGTGACAGAAACAGGCGATATCAATATCACTGTTTTCCGTCACATCACCACGAGCAACAGAGCCATATAAAATGATCAGTCGTGGCTGGTGTCTGCGCGCGAGCATCTGAACAGCACGGACAGCTTTTTGCCTCATGAGCATCTGTAGATCGATATTATCACTCATGACTGGTTGGTCACTCCAAAAGGAATATGCACTGATGGCACGACAGTACTGGTGGATCGTAGATGGCCTGGTTGGTCGTCAAAAAAGATATGGGGTTTCAGAACCCCCAACACTTTACCTTTTTCAATGCCACCCAGAAAGAACGCATCATTAGCCATCACTCCCCAGCTCTTTAATGTCATTAAGGCACGCTCATGCGAAGGCGCATTTCGTGCGGTGACGATAGAAACCCGAATACGGTTCTGGTAGTCCGGATGTGCTTGTTTATATTGCTCTTCGACGGACTGAATTTTGGAAATTCTCACCAGCAGCTCTTTTAGCGGTCCCGGGTTGTGAGGTTGGGTGACATTACGCACCTCGTGAGCATGAAACTCCGGCAAGCCCGAAGACTGCATGACCACCTCCGACTCATCGCCCGCAAGTACACCATCAAAGTCAAAAGCAATACGCAATGTCGGATCATGTTCGTCATCGTCAAAATGGGACTCCAATACCTGACCAGCCGGGTAACCAGCGTGAATCGCAGCATCGACATCGAGCTTATTTCGGGATAAGAACAACGCGATGTTCAACGCCGGAATATATTCATAGGGAGATCGCCCCTGCATGAAGATAGCCCGCGTCATTCCCAGACCATAATGTTCAATCGTTTTCATCACTCTCAGGCCGGTATCAGGATCGTTGCGTGATAACAATACTACTTCCACTAACGGATCTTCGGGGTCATCATGCAAGTCATTTAAAGACAACAGCCGTTTGATAAACGGAAAAGCAATACCTTTGGGTAAAGGGTCGTTAAGCTTTTCCTGTTGAAACTTTCGATATTCTTCTTCACCCTTTTGCCGGAATACTTCATCTGATTCGGCTAAATCAAATACTGCGCTTGAGGCAACACCTATCACCAGGCGATTTTTCAGTTCGTATGGCATATCAGATACGATCACTCATTCATTCTAAAGTCTGATCCAGAGCATAACCGGAAAACCACAAATTTCATAATGTCTGTATTCGGGCAAATATACTGATGAGGTATTTGAAATGAGTACCTTTTGTTTCAGAACCCATTCACCAGAACTTAATGCATTTGAACTTATCGGAGTATATCCACTATGGGTATGAAACAGTGATGAATTTAGAGCGCTTGAAAGTGGTCTGTAAGAACCGTTCATCGTTCATAGCACCTTCGCGAAAGCTGATCAGCATCTGGCTATTAATGGGGCTAATTTTATAGTTCAATGCGTCGCTCACAGGATAGATACCAAGAATACTCACTGTCACAGCGACACAGCATTTCCACCTGAAGAGTCGCCGGATGGATAAACACTTATGCAATTTACTGATAAAGACGAAGACAGGTTGATGCAGTTAATGCTGCATCGAAGGGATATCAGAGGTAATAATTTTCTCAGCCAGGAACTCACCGAACAAGAAATTGAAAAAATTCTGATGGCGGCCACAACCGCTCCATCTGTCGGATTATCACAACCATGGAAGTTTGTGGTTATTCGAGACCATCAGATCAGACAGATGATATATAGAAACTTTGAATTGGAAACTCACCGGGCTCAACAAAAGTTTTCTGCGCAAGCACAGCAACAATACCGGCAATTGAAACTGGATGGCATCATCGAGGCACCGGTCAACATTGCCGTATATTACACCCCACCCAAAACTCCTATCATTGGCAACAACACTATCCCCGAAGTCGGTGAGTACAGTGTTGTATGCGCCATTCAAAATATGTGGCTAATGGCCAGGGCGATGAATATTGGTATGGGTTGGGTCAGCATTCTTAATCCATCCGTTGTTGACTCCATTCTAAAAGCACCGTCAGGCAACAAATTGATCGCCTACCTGTGTATTGGCTATGTTAAGGAGTTTTATGATATTCCTGAACTGGAAAAATTAAACTGGAAATGCAGGAAGTCTCTTTATTCCTCAATTGTTCACAATCAATTTTCAGAAGACTACGAAACAGCATATGACCATTAGTCAAACCGATATTACAACATACTCGAAACGGCTATCGGAACATATCCCAAACCATATTGTTAAGTACGCTCATAAACGGCAAAAACCATGAAAGCTAAAATAGGCAACCAGTAATTATTACAACAACCATATTACACACATTGATAGACAGGCAGAAAAAAACATTTCCAATAGAATCATTATGCGATAGCTTTCAATATATTTGGGAATCAACAACACATGAGTACGATTGACGAAGTCGCCAATCTTGCAGGCGTTTCCAAAGCTACAGTATCCAGGGTTTTGAGTGGTTCAGCGCCTGTCAGGGAAAAAACCAGGGTACAGGTTATGTCAGCCATTGAGCAGCTGAATTATAGCCCGAGCCAGGCAGCGCGATCACTGGCCTCCAACAAAACCTATACTGTTGGTCTGGTAACCACAAACATCAATACACCCTATTATGGTCCGGCTGCCAGCGGTATTGAGACAACTCTTCGTAATCATGATCGCCATGTCATCATTGCCAGTGGTCAAAATTCACCCGAAGGCGAAAGGGATGCCGTCGACTTCCTGATAAAACGGCAGGTTGATGCTCTGGTACTGGTCACGAATTTTTTACCGGGAAAAGAAATCGCCCGAATAAATAAACGCTGCCCGGTATTTGTTATGAATCAACATTTTCCCGGTGACCGGCAACAGAACATTGACTACGACAATTTTGCAGGCGGGCGGATGGCTATTCAGTATCTGCTGTCAAAAGGACATACGAAAATTGCCATAGTGTCCGGTCCACGATGGAAACGTGACGCTGACCAGCGCTATCTGGGCAGCATTCAGGCAATGAAGGAATCTCGTCTGAAAGTGCATTGGCAGGTCGAAGGTAGTTTTGGTGTTGCCGATGGTGCCAGCCACATGAAAACTATTCTGCAACTCAAAAAAAAACCAAGCGCCGTTTTTTTTGCCAATGATATGATGGCAATCGGCGCGCTACGAGTTTGCCATGACCAGGGCATACGGGTACCGGAGGATATGGCCATTATGGGATATGACAACTGGGAACATTCAAAGAATTTTATCCCGGGCCTGAGCACTATACACATGCCACTGTATGAGATGGCAGAAGCAACAGCCTTATTAGTATTGAATCGGGTTTACGGTACCGAGCACAAACCCAAACGACAGTTTCAGCCATCTCTGATCATTCGCGAATCAGCCTGAATTTTATTTTTGGCATCTATATAGTTTCGTCGAGAAAACCAAGGTAAAAACTGATATTCCCAGCCCTGCTGATCTGCAGTCAATACACAGGATGTACCAAGCTAAAAAAGAGTCTATAAGGCACAAATGACCGATCTGACTAGACTTTCACTACTGAGTTGGCAGCACAGGTAGTTATTCGGAGCCCCTATAATAGTCTTTCGAGCCACAAAGGGACATTTACCCAAATATGATCACGTTACCTTGCATCGTTATGCAGACGATTTTCCATTTTAGTCTGTTGTAGGTTTTCAGGAAGTCGTTTAATAAATTCCCGAATATGAAAAAAAAAATATAAAAAAATTATGACAGAAGTTCGCTCCACAGGTCATTGATATAACAGATATTTTCCATCATAGACGTAGTTTAAGTACCTTCTTGACAACGTATTCCTGTTCTCAGAACTGAATTCAAATGGCTTGACTTTTTAAAAACATGCTGCCTATCATCCCAAAATGAAAGCGCTTTCATTTAGAACGAGCGTTTTTGTGACGACCTGGACACCGGTTACAGAAGGGAACAGGGAGCAGACCCATGAGGATAAAAATAATATGTTGGGTAAAAATATCTTCGCACTTACCTGCGGTGTAAGTGCAATCAGCGCTTCAGTTCAAGCGGCAACATTAGAAGCCATCCACTGTTGGATGTCTGGCAGTGAGCAACATGCGGTTAACATACTCGGCAAACATGCCCGACCTGTTACCGGACAGTGCACCCTTGGAAGAAATGTTCCCGGTGCAGCACAGCTCAATACATCGCAGCAAGTCGAAGAATTGAGCAGGAAGGATTTATTGCTAGATCTGACACCGGTGACGGCACAAGAGGGCTGGTTTGAATTCATCCGTCCTGAGGCCCCCTGTCTCAAAGATGGCCGGCTGTATTGTATTCCACTCAATATTGTCCGGTGGTTGTGGACTCATAAAAAAGTATTTGCCCAGGCTGGCGCTATAAAGCCCCGAACCTGGAAAGAGCTTTTAAAGACGGCTGAAACGAGACTCACTCCACTCAGCCATGGTGGCCAGTCCCGGCAGGATCGCAATTTATTTGATGACGTCATCATTGGCATGACCGATGCCGCTTTCTGGTATCAAATCTGGCGAGATAAGGATGCCAGAGCAGCAGCTGGGAAGGGCAGGCGACATGTATCACCTACTCTGCAATCTTCTCGTAGCATGCTTTATAGGCTCCAGGCATGAACATCCCGACCGGCTACTGTCGCGAGGGCTACTGCAGTCAGCCGGATTGCGGCATTGATCTACGTGCATATGAACCTGAGCATATTACAAACGACATGGCCGTATTTTTGGGTATCCATCCAGAACACCTGTGCATTGAAGAACAACCGGAAAACTTCCATTTATCTACCGTCACAGTCGATTTGACAGAACCCATGGGTGGTGAACGTATTTTCTGGTTTGAGCTGCTGAATGACCGACGGCCGATCAAGGTATATGGCGATCATCATTATCACACTGGTGATCGCATCAACATGTTTATCAATCCTGGAAAAGTGCATCTGTTTTCCCAGGAAACGAAGGACAAGCTCTAAGGGGCCTCTGAAAAATAGCAGTAGTTTTGATACAGACGAGGAAGCACCACTCGCAACACCGCAATTTACGGGCGCAATGAGGATGTGAGACGGGGGCTGACAACGTCTTGCGCGAAAATAGGCCATTTTCAAAGGTTCCCTAACAAAAATAATCGCAGCAGTACCGTGCTATCCATTCACTCAACCATGAGGATTCATCATGACAGTTTTTTCATTTCAGCTTTTCAGTGCCCGACAGGCACCATCCCTGGATGCGGTTTTTGCCATGCTCAAACAGCACGGTTATCGTCAGGTAGAAGGCTATGGCAGTCTCTATTCCAACATTGACGAGTTAACCACTCTACTGGACAAACATGAACTTGCCATGCCAACCGGTCATTTCGACTTAACAATGCTGGAGTCCAATATCGATCAGGCGCTGATTATTGCCGAGCGTCTGAACATGCGGACGATGATCTGCCCATTTATCAAGCCTGAACTACGCCCTCAATCGCAGTCGGTCCAAGGTTGGTTGGAACTGGGGCACAGACTGGAGCGCATAGCCAGCCAGGTCCGCGCCGAAGGTTATGATTTCGGCTGGCATAATCATGATTTCGAATTCCATCCTCTGGAGGATGGGTCATTACCAATGGAAGCCATCCTAACTGGTGCACCAACCCTTCGCTGGGAAATGGATCTGGCCTGGATTGCGAAAGGCAAGCAGGATCCTCTCGAATGGTTAAGCCGATATCAAAATCGAATTTGCAGTGTTCACTTAAAAGATATTGCACCCGAAGGAGAATGTCTGGATGAAGATGGCTGGGCTGACTTCACTACCGGTGTTTTGCCATGGTCTCAATGGTGGCCGGTTATTCGTGCCACACCGGCGACACAGTTTATTATGGAACATGATAACCCCAGTGATATAACGCGCTTTGCTAAACGGGCCATCGATGGTGCCAGAAAGCTAGCTGGGGAGGTCGCATGAACTCCCTTCTCAACGTCGGCGTTATCGGTTGCGGCAACATATCAAACAGCTATCTCCAGCTGGCACCTCTATTCAAAGGTTTCAGGTTTACTGCCTGTGCCGATCTCAATACCGACCTGGCCCTGCAAACCGCGAATCAATATGGACTGCAGGCCATGTCCACTGACGCACTGCTGGCCGATGATGATATCGATATCGTTGTCAACCTGACCATTCCGTCCGCCCATGCAGATATCAGCCTGCAGGCACTATTGGCTGGTAAACATGTATACACGGAAAAACCGCTGTGCCTGAACCTTGCTGATGGACTGAAAATGCAGGCCCTGGCTCAGACAAACGGGCTTCGGGTTGGCAGTGCACCCGATACGTTTCTGGGTGGTGCACATCAATTAGCTCGCAAACTGATTGATGATGGGACCGTGGGAACTATTGTTTCCGGCAGCTGTCATGTCATGGGCCGGGGAGTGGAAATGTGGCATCCAAATCCGGAGTTCTTTTTTAAAACCGGAGGCGGTCCGGTATTGGATATGGGCCCTTACTATATCGCCAATCTTATTCAACTTCTGGGACCGGTCAAGAGTGTCACTGCCCGTTCAAGCACGCCTTTTCCCCAACGCACTATCACCAGCCAGCCCCATTTTGGTGAGGTTATCCAGGTCGAAACCCCCACCACTCTACATGCTATTCTGGAATTTGAGCAAGGCGCGCTGATTACCCTGAGCGCCAGCTGGGATGTTCAGGCCCACAGCCACACTCCCATGGAACTGTACGGCTCCAAAGGCTCGCTATATCTACCGGATCCAAATTTTTTTGGCGGCAAGATAACGGCTACTGAGGGTAAGCGCGAATTGCACCTGACAACCCCTTGGGAACATCCTTTCGGTGTGGCTAATCAAATTATTGGTGACCAGGCGCTGGCCAACTATCGCACTGCCGGATTGGCAGAGATGGTGATGTCCATCCACCATGAACGGGACCATATGTGTTCACTGGATCGCGCCTTGCACGGTGTAGAGGTATTACTGGGGATTATTCAATCAGGCGAGAACGATACCACCGTTAGGATGACAACAACCTGCGAACGACCCAGGGCCCTGGATCCTGAATCAGCAGAGTTACTCTTGAACCACTAGTCAGAAATGTCTGCTGATATTTTTATTATTGTGCCTTAATTTCAGGCTGCCAGAGCCAACCCAACAGCATGAAATTAAGGGATTTATAAATACCGTACAGTAACAGGTAACACCTTCAAGTGTTGCCTGATAACCCCACTCTCATGTAGGAGACAGGATATGAACACCATTCAAGGACCTGCGATTTTTCTGGCCCAGTTCGCCAGTGACGAAGCACCTTTCAACTCATTCGACAGTATCTGCCAATGGGCCGCATCGTTAGGTTATAAAGCGGTGCAGGTACCCACCCGGGATTCCCGTCTTATGGATCTGCCCCTGGCCGCGGAAAGCCAAAGTTATTGTGATGATCTGAATGCCACTGCAGCCAAACATGGTATTCAGATTTCTGAGCTGTCCACCCACCTGCAGGGCCAGTTGGTTGCGGTCCACCCAGCGTATGATGACGCCTTTGACGGTTTTGCCGACGAACATGTCCGGGGCAATCCTAAAGCCCGTCAGCAGTGGGCCACAGAACAGATGCATATGGCTGCCAAAGCCTCCGCCCGCCTCGGGCTGAAGGCCCACGCGACATTTTCCGGTGCCCTGGCCTGGCCCTATTTATATCCCTGGCCACAACGTCCGGCCGGCCTCATTGAACAGGCCTTTGAGGAACTGGGGCGACGCTGGAAACCGATTCTGGATGCATTTGATGAAGCAGGTGTTGACCTGTGTTTCGAAATTCATCCCGGCGAAGACTTACATGACGGTGCAACGTTTGAACGTTTTCTCCAGGAAGTCAATTTTCACCCCCGCGCCAACATCCTTTATGACCCGAGCCATTTTGTATTACAGCATCTGGATTATCTGGCATTTATCGACCACTACCACGACCGCATCAAAATGTTTCATGTGAAGGATGCCGAACTGATACCGAATGGTCGCAGTGGTGTCTATGGGGGTTATCAATCATGGGTCGACCGTCCCGGACGCTTCCGCTCCATTGGCGATGGTCAGGTGGACTTCAAAGCCATCTTCTCAAAACTGACCGCCTACGACTTTTCCGGTTGGGCAGTACTGGAATGGGAATGTTGCTTAAAGCATCCGGAAGATGGTGCCCGTGAAGGAGCCCAGCATATTCGCGATTTCATTATTCGGGTCACAGATAAGGCGTTTGATGATTTTGCCGGTTCCGGCATTGATCAGGCGACCAATCGCAAACTTTTGGGACTGGAGAAAAAGTAATCATGCATACATTATCTCAACCCCTAAGGTGGGGCATGGTCGGCGGCGGTGAAGGCGCGTTTATCGGCGAAGTGCATCGTTGGGCCGCTCGCCTGGATGGTCACTATCAGCTGGTGGCAGCAGCGCTCTCTTCCGACCCGGAACGTAACCGGCGCTCTGGAGTACCACTTCACATAGCCCGTTTGTATGACGATTATCAACAAATGGCACAGCAGGAAAGTGAACGCGAGGATGGCATTCAGGTGGTTTCCATTGTCACACCCAATCACCTGCATGCCGATATCGCCATTGCTTTTCTTCGTCAGGGTATTCACGTTATCTGTGACAAGCCCATGACGGCCACCATGGAACAGGCGTTACAGTTAAAACAGGTGGCGGAGTCCAGCTCGGCAGCCTTCCTGCTGACTCATAATTATTCCGCTTATCCACTGGTGCGGGAAGCACGACATCTGATCGCCCAGGGACGCCTGGGGAAAATACGCTCGGTGCAGGTCAACTATGTACAGGACTGGCTGACAGCAGACCTGGAGCGCCAGGGCAACAAACAGGCCGGCTGGCGTACAGACAAACACCAGGCAGGGATAGGCGGTTGCCTGGGAGATATTGGGACGCATGCTTATCAGCTGGCCTGCTTTATGGTCAACACTCAGGCAGATACGGTTTTGGCCGATCTATCCTGCTGGGGAGAGGGGCGTGAACTGGATGATGAAGCCAATGTACTGATCCGCTTTGCCAACGGCGCCAAAGGCCATCTTTGGGCTACTCAGGTGGCACCTGGTAATGAAAACAATCTGTCCATTGAAATTTATGGTGATCAGGGTGGGTTACGCTGGCAGCAGGAAAATCCGAACGAACTGGAGCTGTCCTTGTTTGGAGAACCCACCCAAAGGCTGACCCGTGGCGCCGGTTATCTTTCTGACTCGGCCAAGAGCGTCACTCGTACACCAGGCGGGCATCCGGAAGGCTACCTCGAAGCATTTGCAAATTTATATCGGGAGTTTTCAGACTACCTGACTCAGCAACAGGACGACTCGCTATTACCGGGGCTTTACGATGGCATGCAGGGGGTTGCGTTTATCTGTGCGGCAGTCAGTTCAGCCAACAATGAAAACAAGTGGGTTGCTCTAAACGAATTCACTCAACAATCAAATCCATGACCACAATATAAAAACCCAAAAAGGCATTATGGAAACCTGGTAATAATAATAAACATTTAAAAAATATCACAGGTTTCCATCTGCCATCATCCGTTTAAAAACGTCTGAATTCTAATTTATGGTAAAGTCACCCTTCCATATTATGTTCACACTTTAGTACCTATAGCCAATAAAAAGCTTATTAAAATGTTATATTTAAAGCTCCGAATGGCAGACTGAAATCCAATAACATTTCGGCCAATCGGTTTCAAAAAAATCGACTATACAAAGGCAGGAATTATGAAACAAATAATGACACTGTCGGCAGTTGTTTTTGCCCTCATCACATCCTCTTTTATTTTCGCAGCATCACTTAATATTCAATCGGGAACTATTTTACTCTATAGCGACAGAGCCGAAGGTACCTGGCAGCTGGTCACCTTTGATGAGCCGTTCAATGTTGTGCCAAATGTTGTGGCACAGACGGTTACTTACGCCGGTAGTGATGATCCAAACCTACGCATACAAAATGTGACCAAATCCGGTTTCCAAATACGCTTTGATGAACAGAATACAGCCAATGGCACAGCGGGACGGGCAGACGGTAGTCATGCGACCGAATCAGTTTCCTGGATTGCCATTGCTCAATAATACAACTCAGTATAATTCGGATACACGGCCTACGCCGGATATCTGGAAAAGACTGAATCTATCGGTGGAACAGGCACTAATGTGCCTGTTCCCAGTTTTCGCCCACACCAACATCCACGACCAACGGTACGTCAATGTCCGCCGCGTGTTGCATCCGCAGTTTTACACCGTGGATAAATTCTTCAACGTTGCGCTCCGGCACTTCAAAGATCAATTCATCGTGTACCTGCATGATCATAGTGGCGTCCAGTCGTGATGACCCCAACCATGCCTGCACATCCACCATCGCACGTTTGATGATGTCAGCGGCCGTCCCCTGCATAGGTGCATTAATGGCCGTTCTTTCGGCAGCCTTACGCAGCATCTGTTTACTGGCTTTGATGTCAGGAAGATACAACCGACGGCCGAAAATGGTTTCGACATAACCGGTCTCGGATGCTTCTGCCCGGGTTTCATCCATATAGCGACGAACACCAGGATAACGGGCAAAATAGGTATCCACGTATTCCTGTGCTTCTTTGCGACCGATGCCTAATTGTTTTGCCAGGCCAAAAGCGCTCATCCCGTAGATCAAACCGAAGTTAATGGCCTTGGCATTGCGGCGCTGTTCACTACTGACTTGATCTTCGGCCACCCCCATTACTTCTGCTGCTGTCGCGCGGTGAATATCACGGCCCTCACGGAACGCTTTGATCAGGTTCTGATCCTGACTCAGGTGCGTCATGATGCGCAGTTCAATCTGGGAATAATCGGCAGCGACAATTTTATAGCCCTGCGGAGCGATAAACGCCTGCCGAATAGCTCTGCCTTCTTCACTGCGCACAGGAATATTCTGCAGGTTCGGATCATTGGAGGAAAAACGTCCGGTCGCAGCGCCTGCCTGATTGTAACTGGTATGCACTCTGCCAGTGTCCGGGTTTACCAACCCTGGCAAAGGTTCGGTATAGGTACCCACCAGTTTATTCAGATGGCGATACTCCAGTATGCGCTTGGGCAGATCATAGGTCAGTGCCAGTTCACTGAGCACTTCCTCATTGGTGGAAGGCTGACCAGTGGCAGTTTTCTGCAACACCGGCAACCCTTGTTTCTCAAACAAAATGACACCGATCTGTTTAGGGGAACTTAAATTGAAAGCTTCTCCGGCCTCTTCGTGGGCTTCACGCTCCAACACCCCCATACGTTCGCGGAACTTGCTCGTCAGTTCGTGCAGATATTCGACATTGAGCATGGCACCCGCGTCCTCCACTTTGGTCAATACCGGAATCAACGGTTGCTCGATGCCGGTATAGACTTTTTCCAACTCACCAGTGCCGGTTAACCGGGCATCCAACCAAATATTCATGCGCATGACAGCATCGGCTTGTTCAGCCAGGTAATGCGTACTCTCATTCAATGGCAGACTGTCGATGGTTTTCTGTTTGACACCCGTAGCACCAGCAACCTCTTCGAGGGTCTGGGGACTCCAGTTAAGGTAGCGACGGACCAGATTATCGATGCTTAGATGGCCGAAGTGAGCGCTGAGTTCACTGACCCGCCGAACGGTGCTATCTGCCACAAACGCTTTGAGCATAGTGTCCTGCCGGCAATTGGACAGCTTGATACCATAAGGTTTGAAGGCATGACGCAGTGCCTTGATATCATGCGCAACTTTAGTCACGTCATAGCTTTCCAGAACCGGTTTCAATAGCTCCAGTGCCAGATGGTCGTCCAACAACACCGGCGTATCTTCGGCCTGACAACTGAAAGGCAGGTAATATGCCGTTCCAGGCGCCATACAGAACGCCAGACCGGTCAGCCGCGTCCGCAGATAATGACCTTTTTCTCTGACCGGTACCAACGCCAGCTGCCCGGCGGTCCGAATCTCGTCGATCAGCTGTTTTAGCCCTTCCCGTGTCACGACGCACTTAGACTGCGTCGTCGGTGGAAAGCCCAATTCTGCCTCAACCGCCTCGGCCTGCTGCGATAAAACTGATTCCGCCGGGCGACCACCCGCAGCCGGCTTGGCCGGCATATCACCACCCAACTCGTTAACCCAGCTTTTGAACTCCTGTTCGAGATACAGATTCAGCAGCGCGTCCTTGTCGGGTGCCTCATGACGAAGCGTATCCACCGCATAATCCAGTTCGACATCGCATTTGATCGTGGCCAATTGATGTGAGAGATAAGCAAGCTCTTTATTGGCTTCGAGTTTTTTAGCCATGGTTTTGGCGCCACGAAACGTCAACCCGGCAATTTTTTCAAGGTTGTTATAAAGGTCATCCAAACCACCGATTCCGGCAATCAGCGCTTGCGCGGTTTTCTCTCCGACCCCAGGTACGCCGGGTATGTTATCGACCTTATCCCCCATCAGCGCGAGATAATCGATCATGTACTCCGGTCCAAAACCATATTTGTCGTTAACGCCCTGAACATCCAGCACTTCGTTTTTCATGGTATTCACTAACCGGACATGTTTGGAGACCAATTGCGCCATGTCTTTGTCGCCGGTGGAAATGATACATTCCCGGCCCTGCTCAGTGGCCTGCCTGGCCAGTGTGCCGATGACATCATCAGCCTCTACGCCTTCAACACATAACAGCGGTAATCCCATGGCTTTGATAATGGCGTGAATCGGTTCGATCTGAATTCGCAGCTCATCCGGCATCGGTGGCCGGTTGGCTTTGTAGTCTGCGTACTGCTCGTGGCGGAAGGTAGGACCCTTGGCGTCAAACACAACCACAATGATGCTATCTGGATATTCCAATACCATCGAGCGTACCATATTGATCACTCCCTTCACGGCTCCGGTCGGTTGACCTTTAGAGTTGGTGAGTGGAGGCATGGCGTGGAAGGCCCGGAACAGATAGGAAGAACCGTCAATCAGAATGACGGGGACAGATGGGTTTGCTGATGTCATGTGCTATTGTTGCCATTTTTTGATGATTCAGATGAGAATCTTAACCTAATGAGTGTATTCACCCCAATTACTGAAGCTCAGTTACATGAGTTTCTGTTTCGTTATCCGCTGGGTCAGTTGATCAGTTTCAGTGGTATCGAGGCCGGCACAGATAATTCCAACTTTTTCGTTACCACCACACACGGTGAGTATGTACTGACTTTATTTGAAAACCTGACTGATCGGGAGCTTCCCTTTTTTCTGAACCTCGGCGATCACCTCAAGGCCAGAAACTGCAAAATCGCCCAACCCATGCATGATAAAGCCGGTGATGCACTTCAGGTGCTGGCAGATAAACCGGCGGTCCTGTTTGAAAAACTGGCGGGTCGCCACGTCGTGGTGCCAAGTCAGGACCATTGTTCACAAATGGGTCGCGCCATGGGTGAGTTCCACAATGCGGTTCAGGAAATGAGCATTGAGCGCTGTAATCCGTTCGGGCTCAATTGGCTAATGGCACACCGCCAATATCAGCACTGGATGGACACCGAAGACCACGAATTGTTTAACGAAACCCTCGATCAACTTGAACAGCTCAACAACATGGACCTGCCAACGGGTATCATTCACGCGGATCTGTTCCATGACAATGCACTGTTTAAAGATGATCACCTGAGTGGCGTCATAGACTGGTATTTTGCTTGCAACGATTACCTGCTGCTGGATCTCGCCATAATGATCAATGACTGGTGCCGGCATGGACTGACATTCGATGAGAACCGGATCGATGCCATGATTCACAGCTATCAGAGCAAACGCCGGTTGACGGAGGATGAAAGCCGGGCCATGGTGCTGATGCGGAAATTGGCAGTCTGCCGTTTCTGGTTATCACGCACGCTGGCCTGGAATGATCTGAAAGACCGGCAACTTGGGCAGGTGACAGTAAAATCACCCAATGAAATGAAGAGCTTGTTGAAAACCCTATAAGTCTGCCAATACCGGAATACCGGTCCCGGCCATAACAGGACACCCTATGCATACCATCATCAAAGGCAAAGGTCAGCCATTGATCATTATTCCCGGCTGGACCGGTGATTCAGCATTCATGGCTTATTGTTACGAGACAATATTAAAGGATTCCGGTTTTCAACGTATTTATCTCGACCCGCCAGGACACGGTGGCACCACCGGTTATCACAATCTGGAAAATATTGATCAGTATTTCCAGATCATGTTGGAAAAAATCAAAAAACTGACAGATGGCAAGCCATTCGCAGCCATGGGCTTTTCCATGGGTGGGTTCATGGTACGCTGCCTGTCAATGGAACTGCAGCAACAGTCCATGGGTTTTGCCATGCTGGCACCGGTCATCACACTACCGTATGAACAACGGATACTACCGGAGCTGATTACCCTCAAAGATGAATTACAGCAGGAACCCCTGTCACCGCTGGAAAGCATGTACATGGAAACCCCCATGCGAACCCATTCGTTGCTGCAGTTTTTAAGAGCCGCACCATCACCCACGTTCAACGAAGCCAATATCCGGCTACTCGATAAACTGTTTTTGCCAGAAAATTACCGTGTATCATTCGATCCCGACAAAAACGCGGAACAATATACCCGCCCCATATTATGCATCGCCGGTAAACAGGACCATGTAGTCGGCTATCAGCAGGCCGGACAATTATGCAACCGATACCCCAGAGCCACATTCGCAGCTCTGGACCGCGCGGGTCACTGGCTGGAGGAAAAAAACGCCATTATTACCGCGCTGATACAGGAATGGCTGATGGCCATGAAAGATGAGTTGTAAATCAGGACACCAGCTCGTGCCCTGTCAGTAAAAATGTTTCTAACCAGGTCTTCTGTACAATCCTTGCATCTGCTGAAGCGCGATGACGCGCAACTCCCAGTTGCCGGATGACACGAGCCTTGACCTGGTCCCAGATCATGATCTGTTCTTCACTCATGATCATTTCCAGCGCTGACAAACGAAATGAGGGATCGATGCCAGCTGCTTCGTACAATGCCCGAAACCATGGGTAATCCACGACCCAGCCATCGCTGTATACCGTTTTTCCAGCCAAAGCCTGATTAAGCTCCAGAGCTACTTCCAATGGCGGCTTCCCAGCCTGCAACAAACGGGAATATTCAATACCGTGCACAGCCTGCGCCTCCAGCGACCAGTAGTGCCAGTCGGCATGTGGTTGAATCAAGGCACAATAGCAATGCCCTTCCGAATGATAGTAGCCAATCTCAATTGGAAATCCTCGACTGCCCATCGCGGATGCTTCTATATCGAGAATAACAGGAGGATGAGTTCCGCCATATAAATGCATAACTGACAAACCTTTTCACCGGAATGGTCTGATAAAACAGTTACCAGCCTTCCTTTTTTTGCAGCATGCATAAGCATCACTGCAATATTTATATTTTTTCCGCCACAGATTCTTGTCTTCGTGCTGATAAAAACTGATGCAAAAACGCCAGTCCCAACAAACACAATCCAAGTCCCATAAAAGACAGGACCCGAAGTAAACCGGTCAATCCGGACATATCAACCAGAAAAATTTTAGCAACAACCAGACCAAGTAATGCCAATCCGATACGGTATATATTTTTATTTTCCCGAATTATACCCAGAATCAATGCCAGTCCGGCCATCATCAGCCACACAAGAGAATAGGTATAGAGTTCTGCATTCGATGTATACCGCCAGAACACCAGTTGTTCTCCCGATTGCCAAATGTGACGAATCTCTAATGAAATATAGAACCAACCAGTGAATCCGGCAAACAACAAACAGTACTGGCGCACTGCCGGAAAAAAATATCGTGAGGCCAGCCAGGCGATTAAAGCGGGCAAACCATAGGCAATGATCAACAAACTAAAAACCGGAGTGGCTCCCACTGGCTGGCTCGAAAACAACGGATTATAAAATGTTAGCAGTGCACCAAAATTGACAACGGCCATCAGCATAAGCACCTTCGCACCGATCAAATAGATTCTGGCAAGTCGTACGGAAAATTGGCTGCGATAAAAATAGATCATTGCCATTGCGCCCCAGAGACTGGTATTGATGGCCGCTTCAGTAAAGGAATATTGCTGTTGGAAAATCACGCCATCGTACAACCAGTAGCGTATCTCTGTACTCAAAAACAGTACCAGTAAATGCAGTGCAACGGCTGTCAGCCAGGGCTTTATGTTCTGACCACTCTGACACAGCCAGGCGGCAGCGGCAATCACAGCAAAAGACCCACCATATGTCCATAGTGACCAGTGCACATGATCCGGATAACTCAGCAACCACGGATTCATCGTTAACCTGATAACCACAACAGCCAGTAGGCCCTTGACGACATAGTCGATATTTTCCAGTGAATAGCGCCGACTGATCCACACCAGTGATAACACCTGCAACGCCAGCGCCAGAGTTAAAGATGCCTGGGAAAACAAAATTACGACGGCAACGGAATAAGCGGCATGAGCGGCAATCACCAGCCATGCCGTATTCACCCCAACATCACCTGATCTGACCCGCAATCCGACATACCCCATGAATAGCAGCCCCAACAGCAGCGCCATGACAAACCACCCCCAACTGCCATGAATCTCGAACACCGTGGCATAGCAAACTGCCATCCAAATCACTGGCGATAACCAGGTCAATGACGCCGATCGGCCCATATGCACAGCTCGTGTTTGATTCCATAGGGAAAAGAGGAAAAACACCAACGCTTCGAGCAGTATCATGATCAGATAACCGGGAGGAGCAGTATGCAGATATTGGTTGGATTCATACCAGAGAGCACGCATCCAGATCGCGACCAAAAAGGCAGCCGCCTGAGTCAATAACGCCAGCCATGGCAGCCAACTGAAACCGGGATTATTCCGCGTCAGCACAAATAGAATCACCAGCAGAGGCAACCAGTTGAACCAGCCATAGGCCCAGTCTGGCTGCAATACCAATGCAACACTCTGACCGATCAGCAATAACAGCAAGGTCATTACACGGATATCGAGACGTTTGAGAAGAGTATCTGAGGTCTCAATCAACAAAGGTTGCAGCTTGCGTTGTAACAGAAAATTATGATCTTTCAGAGCCGCCATCAGGTAGGCAAAGATCGAGAGGTAAATGCCCAACCAGCCAGGATTCTGCATCTGCGGCAGCAGTCCGGCAACAAACCAGAACCCTGCTCCGGCCAACGTACCCAACCATAACCAGGGGCGATAAATCCAGTGCATCAATGCAAACGCCGATGCTGTGACTATCAAGCTGTAGATTAAGGCACCATTAACATTGTGACTACCCGTACTGACCAGTACAGGTACGGCAAAAGCCCCCAGAATACCGATAATCGCCAACACCGGTCCTTGTACCAATGCCAACAACATGGTTGCCATCGAAACAATCACCAGGCCGGTAAATACCACCATAGGAGGCCATAGCTGATAAAGATGCAATGCCGCCAACAAGGCGGCAAAAAGGGTAATACTGGCACCTCCTGCCAACGCCGGTATCGACGCATAATGCCGGGATGCTTTGCGGCGCCAGAACTCAGCCGCCAGGTGCAATCCTATCCCTGAAACCAAGGCCACGATGACCCGTGCCAATGGCCCCAGCAAACCCTGATCAATCGAATACTTTACCAGGAAAATTCCGGCCAGACCGATACTGGCACCACCGAGCCAAACCATCCACATGGACTTGGCTTTTTCCAGCCAGGCGGGCTGGGCGGCAGGCCCAACATCCACCGGAGCCCCATGACTGACAACCGTTTGGGATAAGGGCTCTGATGACGTCTCGGGTTGAGATTCCGGATAATACTCAGGGGTATCAATAAGCGGTGCTGCTTCCACCCTCTGAGCCTCAGGCTCACTCCTGACAGTAGACTGCGGAGTTACCACCTGCTGACCCATCAGTTCCGCCAGACGTTGTTCCAATACCCGTATCCGGTAAGTGGCTGAGTTAACTTTCAGCAGTGCCACCCAGCCAAGTACAGCCCCTATGAGCAAAAATAACGCGATCAACACTCCCAGGATACCCAGTACTTCCATGAATCTCTCCCATCATCAAACTGTCTGTCAGCATATATTATTAACCGGAATTTCCAAGTAACCTACATCGATGCCGGTTGTTCAGTTAGAATGCCTTTTCCGGCTTAACCAGATAATTAACCAAAAACCGTAAACGCGTGTTTGCATTAACACTGGCAAGAGAAATCTTTATGATCACACGGACCAAATATCTATTCGCACTATGCCTGCTCAGTCTGTTTCTGTTGACTGCCTGCGGGCAGAAAGGTCCGCTGTATCTTCCGGACCCGAACCCTGAATCAACCGATACTGGACAAAAGTGAACGACGCTCAATGAATCCATTTCAATACCGAGATAATCAACTGTATATCGAAGAACTGCCGCTCACTGAGGTTGCCGGTCAACATGGCACACCTTTATATGTGTATTCCCGTCAGGCCATTGAAACTGCATGGCATGATTATGCAGATGCATTGAAAGATCACGGCATGGTTTGTTATGCAGTCAAAGCCAATTCCAATATCGGAATTCTGAATCTGCTGGCCCGTCTGGGATCCGGCTTTGATATTGTCAGCGTCGGTGAGCTTGAGAGAGTGCTGACCGCCGGAGGTGATCCATCCAAAATCGTATTTTCCGGTGTCGGCAAGCAGATCGATGAGATTCGCCGCGCACTGGAAGTGGGTATTCACTGCTTCAACGTTGAATCAGTAGCCGAATTACAGCGCATCAACGAAGTCGCCGGCACCATGGCTGTGCAGGCACCGATTTCGATCCGGGTAAACCCTGATGTGGATGCCAAAACCCATCCTTATATTTCAACCGGGCTGAAGCAAAACAAGTTCGGTATAGACATCAACTCGGCAGAGCAGGTGTATGCTCTGGCGGCAAGCCTGGCCAACATCAATGTCATTGGGGTGGACTGTCACATTGGTTCACAGATTACCGATGTTACTCCTTTTCTGGATGCACTTGACCGGCTGCTGGCGCTGATTGACCGGCTGGCCGGCAAAGGCATTCAGATCAAACACCTGGATCTCGGCGGCGGTATCGGTGTGCAGTATCAACAGGATGAACCGGTTGTCTCACTGACTGATTATGTAGAGCAAATTGTCTCCCGTATTGGAGCGCGACCTCTGACGCTGATCATGGAGCCAGGACGTTCCATTGTTGCCAGTGCCGGAGTGCTGCTGACCCGGGTCGAGTACCTTAAACAGAACGATGAGCACAATTTTGCCATTGTGGATGGCGCTATGAATGACCTGATCCGACCATCCCTTTATCAGGCCTGGCAGGATGTTAAACCGTTGCAGTTGCGCACCGGTGCCAGCCATACCTGGGATATCGTCGGTCCTATCTGTGAGACCACCGATTTTCTTGCAAAAGGTCGTCAGCTGGCCATAGAGCAGGGTGATATTCTGGCAATTATGGACTCCGGCGCCTATGGTTTTACCATGGCATCCAATTATAATTCCCGCCCTCGGGTGGCGGAAATACTGGTCGATGGCCAGCAAACGCATGTTGTTCGCCGCCGCGAAATTTTTGCTGACCTGATTGCCCATGAATATCTGATCGAATAAGGAAAATATGATTTTGGCTCCCGACAGCAGCAGAGCAGACAACAAAACCCTGCGATTTACCAAAATGCATGGCCTTGGCAATGACTTTATGGTCATTGATGGTGTTACTCAGGATGTGCACCTGACTGCAGCGCAGATTCAACGCTGGGCTGATCGTAATTTTGGCATAGGCTTCGATCAGCTGTTATTAGTGGAACCGCCTGCCGAACCCAACGTCGATTTCCGTTACCGTATTTTTAATGCTGATGGTGACGAGGTGGAACACTGTGGTAATGGCGCCAGATGTTTTGCCCGTTTCGTTCTGGATCAAGGTCTTACCCACAAGCGTGTCATCCGGGTGGCAATTCAAAAGGGCATGCTGGAACTACACGTCCATGACGATAATACGGTAACCGTGGATATGGGCAAACCGCAGCTACAGCCGCAGGACATACCCTTTATTGCCGAGAAACAGCAATCAGTCTATCCACTGCTGATCAGTGAGCATGAACCGGCACTGGAAATATCAGCAATCTCAATGGGTAACCCTCATTGTGTCATACTGGTCAATGACTTGGACAAGGCTCCGGTTCAGGTGCTTGGTCCACTGGTAGAAAACCACGATGCATTTCCAAAACGTTGTAACGTTGGTTTTTTGCAGATATTAAACCGTCATGAAGGTCGTCTACGGGTATTCGAAAGAGGCGTGGGCGAAACGCTGGCCTGTGGTACCGGTGCTTGTGCGGCAATGGTTGCCGGACGCCTGCGAGGATTGTTTGATACAAATGTCACTCTGCACTTGCTAGGTGGCGATCTGGAAATCTCCTGGTCCGGCGACGGCTCTGTCCTAATGACTGGTCCAGCGACAAAGGTATTTGAAGGTTATATCCCTTGGAACAACCCAACACACAATTGACTGAAGAAGATGTTGAACGCTTCTTAAGCTTAAATCCCCGCTTTTTTCACGGACGTGAAAAGCTGCTTCGTAGCATGCGCATTCCTCATGTGTCCGGTAAAGCAGTCTCATTACTTGAACGGCAAAATGCACTACTCAGAGAGGACATTGCGGAACTTAATCAGCGACTGGAGACCTTAATCAGTCACGCTCATGAGAATGACCGACTGTTCAACCGTCTGCGAAGTCTGGTACTGGATCTTATGGTAGTTAGCTCGCTATCTCAATTGGCAGAGCAACTGCACCTGCATCTGACCCGCCACTTCAATGTCGATGAGGTCAGACTATTGTTATCCGCTCCGGGAACCACTCATGCACCATGGATCGCCCCTCTACCGGAAGCTGATGCCCTAGAGCCCCATAATGACCTGCTAAGCCAGGCAAAAGCCGTATGCGGTGCGTTTGACCAACAGTTAAGCCAGTTACTACTTGGCCCCGACACTCAGAGTCAAAGCCTGGCCATGGCCTCGATGCACTATGATCAGTGTTATGGCTTATTAGTACTTGGCAGCATACAGAAGGATTACTTCCGTAATAGCATGGATACTTTATTCCTGACTTATCTTAGCGATGTTACTGCCCGTGTCCTTGCACATCTGAGCAATCAATAATGAATTGATATTCATCAACCCCAACCACGAACTTGTCATGTGGTTGGGGTTAGAATGAGTTATATCAACTTTTCTAATACCAACTCATTCGACAATGACGATAAGCGGATTTATTACTTATCTGTTTTACCTGTACATCCCTTGTTCTTACAGCATTGCCTTGAGAGGTATTTATGATCCCATGGATTGAACTGTTTATCGTCCTAACCTGCTTATATGTAGGTGCCCGCTACGGTGGTATCGCCCTTGGCGTCATCAGCGGTATTGGCCTGGCAATTCTGGTGTTCGGTTTTCAAATGAAACCGGGAACACCGCCAACAACGGTCATATACATTATTATTGCAGCAGTCACGACAGCAGGGATTCTCCAGGCTTCCGGCGGGATGGATTTCTTAATTCAAATCGCAGAAAAACTGTTGCGCAAACATCCTAATCGGATCACATTTTTGGCACCTTATTGCACTTTTTTCCTAACAGTCTTGTGCGGCACCGGACATGTGGTATACACACTGACTCCAATCATCGCTGATATTGCTCTGAAAAAAGGCATCCGCCCGGAGCGTCCAGTTGCAGTTTCCTCGATTGCTTCTCAGGTCGGGATTACCTGTTCACCCATTGCCGCTGCAGTCGTCTCGTTCGCAACCATGACTGCGGATAACGGTTTTAGCATCTCTATCCTGCAAATCCTGTCTGTTACGATTCCATCCTGCATGCTCGGTCTGTTCTTTGCCGCTCTTTACTCCAATCGTCGTGGCCTGGACCTCGATAAAGACCCGGAATACCAGAAACGCCTTCAGGATCCTGAGTTAAAACATTATATGTTTGGTGAAACTGCGACTTTGATGAACAAAGAA
This sequence comes from Gynuella sp., assembly GCF_050297175.1. Lineage (NCBI taxonomy): Bacteria > Pseudomonadati > Pseudomonadota > Gammaproteobacteria > Oceanospirillales > Saccharospirillaceae > Gynuella > Gynuella sp. The sequence continues at coordinate 35,313 of NZ_JBNKSF010000027.1, forward strand.
CTTCCTAAGTCAGCCAAAACCTCTGTATTAATGTTCTTCGCTGCACTGGTGGTTATCGGCTTACTCGCAAGCTTCCCTGAATTACTGCCTAAGTTTGGAGAAAAGGCCAAACCGTTATCAATGAGTCTGGTTATTCAGATTGTCATGCTCTGTACTGGCGGCCTGATCCTGCTGGTTTGTAAAATCAAACCCAAAGACATTGTTTCCGGCTCCGTATGGCAGGCCGGAATGGTCGCTGTGGTAGCCATCTACGGGATCGCCTGGCTGTCTGATACCTATTTCAGCACCCACATAAGCTCTATGAAAAGCGGTATCAACACGATGGTACAGGGAGCACCATGGGCATTTGCATTTGCATTGTTTGGAGTATCTGTGTTGATTAACACTCAAGGCGGTACCGTACTGGCAGTCATGCCGCTCGGCTTCTCTCTTGGTATTCCGGTCACCGTTCTGGTGGGCATCCTGCCATCTGTTTATGGTTATTTTTTCATCCCGAACTACCCATCAGATATTGCATCGATGAACTTTGATCGCTCCGGCACGACCAAAATCGGTAAATACTTATTGAATCACAGCTTTATGGCACCGGGGCTGATTTCGGTAATCACGTCCTGCACATTTGGTTACTTCTGGGCCAAAGTCATTGTTGGCGCCTGATTATGCACAATTCAGGACAAGGCCAAAGCCTTGTCCTGCCACCCTGTATATCACTCGCACTCTTCGACTTTCAGTGTCTCAGAAAACAAAATATCCTGAGTCGTGTTAATTGACACGAAAACGTATGGATTGGTTAATGCATCTGTTACCCCACAGCCTTTGCCAGGCACTGATGTGACGGCAGTTACTGTAAGATAACCATCTTCCGATTCAGTATCAGCCACATTAACACCGTAACCTCCCGTATTTTTCTGACCGATATCAACCAAGACCACTTTGTGAGTCGTAAAATCGATCAGCTGTGCATCCGCATCTGTATAACCCAGCAAGGCAGCTTCATAACTTGCCTGGTCTTCGAATACCCTGAGTGTTTTAGAAGTGTACACACCACTATTGATATATGTTCCCTGGTGAAGCACTTCGACATTACCCTTCAGCGTGTCTGCTTCAGCATCACAGCTGGAGACCATTATGGAGACCCCTAATGTCAGGGCCAGAGCAATTATTGCTTTCATATCTATTCCTTTAATGTTTGTGTGGGGCGTAGAAGAATATAAACAACAGCTATCCTTAACCATCATCTTTTAGAGCTGTTAGTCAGGCTTGAAGCATCGCTCTACTGTTGACATTGAGGACAATAAACACTGGTTCTTCCCCCCAGACGAATTTCCTTTAGTGGCCCAGAACATTGTTTGCACGGCAAAGACCCACGCCCATAAACATTCAGTTGTTGTGCAAAGTAACCTGGTTTGCCATCAGAGTTCACAAAATCTTTCAGGGTGGTACCACCACTGCGGATGGCTTGCTGTAGAACAGCCTTCACCGCTTGCGCAAGCAGATGATATCTAGCTCTGGTAATTCGCCCGGCCGCGACTGCCGGCCGAATTCCCGCATTGAATAGCGCCTCATTCGCGTAAATATTACCAACTCCAACCACTACATGGTTGTCCATTAAAAACAGTTTGACCGCCTGCTTTTTCTTACGTGACAGAGCAAACAATCGATCACCATCAAACTCTTCTGACAGAGGTTCGGGCCCTAATCGGTTTAACAAAAAATGTTCTTCGTCAGATTCTTGATAATAAAGCCAGGCACCAAACCTACGAGGATCGTTGTAGCGAAGTACAGTACCGTTACCAAAACTCAGTTCCACATGATCATGCGTTTCGGGTGGCATCGGCTGATTCAGAATCCGCATGGATCCGGACATACCAAGATGAGCCAGAACTGTTCCCTGTTCAAAGCGAAACAGTAGATATTTAGCTCTTCGCTCTATCCTCAACAGCCTCTGTCCTTGTAACCAGGACGGTAATTCCGCTGGAACAGGCCAGCGCAATGCTGCGTTACGTATGACAACGGCTAGAACCTGCTGCCCAACAATATGCGGTTCTAATCCGCGACGAGTGGTTTCAACTTCGGGTAATTCAGGCATGGGAACTGATTTTCAATAGACAAAAACGATACTTGTTAGAAGCCATGTTAGCGACGTAGAAAATGATGTCCAAGTGTTTTCAACAGACGAAAAAAAACCCGGCGAACCGGGTTTTTATGCCATTGAATCAATTACTTGATTTTGGCTTCTTTGAATTCAACATGCTTACGAACTACAGGATCGTACTTTTTGAAAACCAGTTTGTCTGGTGTAGTACGCTTGTTTTTATCTGTAGTATAAAAGTAGCCAGTGCCAGCACTGGAAACCAGTTTAATCTTATCGCGTGGCATATTTCAGCTCCTTAAATTTTGTCGCCACGGGCACGTACATCAGCCAGCACAGCATCGATACCTTTCTTATCGATAATGCGCATGCCTTTTGATGAAACCCGCAGTTTTACAAAACGATTCTCACTTTCTACCCAGAAGCGATGTGTATGCAAATTAGGTAGAAAGCGACGCTTTGTCTTGATGTTTGAATGAGATACGTTGTTACCGACAGCTGGACGCTTACCTGTAACTTGACAAACTCGTGACATCTTTCTATCGCCTCCGATGAAAATATTCAGCACTCGTCAGATTTGAATCTGCCGGGCGCCCGAAATTAGGGTGCGGATTTATACCAGAACACCGTAGTGCCGGCAAGCGTAATTACTTAGAAACTGTTATTTTTTTAGACAATGCCACACCAGCATTACAACAACCCCTTCTGAGCCAGCGAGGTTATATACCCATCACCAATGATCTGGTGATCCAACACTCTCACGTCCACTAATGCTAAAGCCTCTTTCAGACGACGGGTAATAGCGATGTCCGCTGGACTGGGTTCTGCAACGCCTGAGGGATGATTATGAGCGAAAATCACTGCGGCTGCATTGTGGGACAATACCCGTTTCACAACTTCACGCGGGTAAACACTGGCCCCATCAAGGGTTCCGGTAAACAAACACTGATGCTTCAGTAGCCGATGTTGATTGTCCAGAAACAATACGTGGAATTCCTCATGGGGAGTGTCCCTCAGGTGATGCAGAAGATATGCCCGGGTGGCATCGGTGGAATCGAATACATCCTCCCTCTGCAACATCTCTCCGGCATGCCTGCGGGCCATTTCCAGTACTGCCTGCAACTGCACGTACTTGGCCTGCCCCAGCCCCTTATGCGAACAGAACTGCTGCTGATCAGCCCCCATCAACACCCGCAGACCACCAAATCCGCTTAGCAACTGTCGGGACAAGTCCACTGCGGACAAGCCTTTAACCCCGGTACGCAGAAATATGGCCAGCAATTCTGCATCAGATAACGCTGCGGCTCCACGGGCCAGTAATTTCTCCCGCGGACGTTCATTTTCAGGCCAATCACGAATGGTCACTCAACTCTCCCTGTTACAAGGTTTTTTGCAATAATATACTGTATATAAAAACAGTATCAAGAAAAAACCATATGTCTGTCAGGTCTCTGAATGTGACAATGCCTGGATGACCACTCCCTTGCTGGTCAGATCCTCCTGCCAGGGCAGGGTTTCTATCGCAGTACCAGCAATCAGGTCTTCAACAAATGAATCCCGGACCCCTGCAAAAATTCCGGACTCCATCAAATCATAGTTTCTGATACCCGAACCGGTCAGAATGATTTTTTCTGGTCCCAGCAGTGCAAGCAGATTTCCAATCCCAACTCCGAGCACTCTACCGGCATCCGCATATAAACGCCGTAATTTCTCGTCACCCTGACGCGCCCGGTCGGCCAGATCCTGCATTTGCTGTTCAGAAGGATGCATAACATCGGTCTCAGGTAACTCCATCATCAGGCAGGCATCCCGATAAATGGCATAATCGCTGACATAAGCTTCGATGCAACCACGTTTACCGCATCGACACTGAGGTCCTTCATGAGAAAATTTCGTGTGTCCAAACTCAGCAACGGCGCCAACACCCCCAAGGTAAAGACCTCCATTCATGATCAGACACATACCCACGCCGTAGTTGATCATAATGACAGCCATACTTTTCACGTCTTTGTATTGCGGGCTCCGCTGCACAGCAACACCGATACAATCGGTATCATTGGCGACAACGACAGGAACGGAAAAAGCGTCCGACAATGGTGTTGCCAGATCCATGTGGCGAAAGCCCAGTGCCGGGCTCCAGACTACGGTTCCACTGTTACTGTCAACAAACCCCTGTACCGCAATACCGATGGCCCGAAATTGTTCATATTCGTGGCCATGAGTATCAATAATGGCAGTTACTTCGGTTTTCAGAATGTCAACCAGCATATCACCGGAAAGTTTACGTGTATTAAGATGCCGGGTCCGCTGAAAATGTATATTGCCCTTATAATCTCCCAACTCAAACTGCAACTCATTGATAGAGAGTTTTATAGCAATCACACAGGCTGCCTTCGGGGTCAGATCAATGGCTACTCTCGGGCGGCCTCTGACTCCGGAGTCCTTGTCCTGATCAGCCAATTCATAAATAAGACCGGACTGTTGCAACTGGGCGGTGATGGTCGTGACAGTGGAAGGACTCAAACCAAGATAATTACCAAGATCGATGCGGGCCATTGGTCCGGCCTGGCGCAAAGCATTAATGATATCGTTCCGATTGACCTGCCTGATTTTCTCAGTGTTGGATATTTTTGTACTCATGCGCTGGTATCAAACCTCTAGCGTCAATATTAGAATCTCCTGGAAAGCATAGCCAAGAAGCATAAACTTCAAACTTATGAAAAGAATAGCACGACTGTTCATATGGATAACCATGACACGTACGCACGGTTAAGTTAACCTTCCGGAAAATCTGCATCAGATGATCGAACCCATGAACTCTCTCGCGAATGAACGAATACTGGTTGGTATTACCGGTGGCATTGCTGCTTATAAGTCAGCCGAACTGGTACGCCTGCTAATTAAGCATGGTGCTGATGTTCAAGTGGTGATGACTCCAGCAGCAGAAGCCTTTATCACACCACTGACGTTACAAGCATTATCCGGCAAAGCCGTCAGAACGTCCCTATTGGATGAACAGGCTGAGCTGGGTATGGGCCATATCGAATTGGCCCGTTGGGCCACTTGTGTGATTGTGGCACCTGCAAGCGCAGACTTCATTGCTCGTATGGCCACCGGTATGGCCAATGATCTGCTTTCAACGGTTATGCTGGCGTTCAAAGGTCCGGTTTTCCTGGCCCCGGCAATGAACCAGGCCATGTACAGCAATCCAATGACCCAGAAAAACCTGCAAACACTGTTGGACTTGCGACTGGAAGTGACCATTTTGGGACCAGCCAGTGGTGAGCAGGCATGTGGTGATACCGGCCCGGGAAGAATGCTGGAACCGGCAGAGATTGTAAGCCGGATAAATGATTCTCCCCCTGCTATGCTGGCGGGGAAAAAAGTCGTGATCACCGCTGGCCCAACACAAGAGCCCGTTGATCCTGTACGTTATATCTCCAATCATAGTTCGGGCAAAATGGGTTATGCCATTGCCGCCGCCGCCCTTTCCGCCGGTGCCGAGGTCACGCTGATTTCCGGCCCGGTTGCCCTGCAGCCACCGGCTGGTGCCCGACTGGTCAATGTGACTACCGCAATTGAGATGGCCAATGCAGCTCTGGAGCATTGCTCTCATGCGGACATTTTCATTGCCACTGCAGCTGTCGCAGACTTTCGTCCGGACACTGTTCATCCGCACAAACTCAAAAAAACCTCAACATCGGCAGCCCTGGATTTACACCTGGTACAGAATCCGGACATTGTCGCTCAAGTTGCTGCTCTGGGTAACGACCGTCCGGCAAAAGTGGTCGGATTCGCAGCTGAAAGCCGGGATGCCGAAAAATACGGTGCGGAAAAAAGAACTCGCAAGCAACTCGACATGATCGTTATTAATGATATTTCTGTCGCCGGCCTTGGTTTTGGCAGTAACTATAATAAAGTGACTATACTGACCGGGGAGTCACGTACTGAAATCGGCCCCAGCCTGAAAACCGACATTGCCCGGCAACTGATTGCTTTTATGGCTGAACACTGGCAGCTTAATTCATCTGACTTAAAGGAAAACAATGAAGTCTCTACAAGTTAAAGTACTCGACCAGCGTATAGGTGGTGAAATTCCGCTCCCCCACTATGCAACCAGCGGTTCTGCCGGGCTGGACCTGAGAGCAGCGCTACAACATGATCAAGTCATTCAACCTGGCGAAACGATCCTGATTCCTACCGGTCTGGCTATTCACATTGCCGATCCTGGCTATGCTGCCATGATATTGCCACGCTCCGGACTAGGCCATAAACATGGTATTGTGCTGGGAAATCTGGTCGGCCTGATCGATTCTGATTATCAGGGAGAACTCATGGTCAGTTGCTGGAATCGCGGTAACAAGGCATTTGAAATGGTAGTTGGCGAAAGAATTGCGCAGTTAATTATCGTACCGGTGGTACAGACAGAGTTTGAAATTGTGACTGACTTTGATGATTCTGATCGTGGCGCTGGCGGTTTCGGCTCTACTGGTAAACACTAACCAGATCTGAAACATGCTCAGAGCGTAATAAAAATAAGGGCTCTATCGTGAAACGACGTACAAAAAAACAACCGAATAAAGCTGAACAGTCATCACGTGGGTTGATGAGATATATTTTCAGTGGCGTGTCGGTCTGCCTGGTTCTCCTGGCACTGCTTGGTTACTGGTTGATCGATTTTGTCGTCAAGCCGGCGAATGAAAAGCATCGACAGGAACTGACCGGCATATATACGCAGCAATATGAAACCTACTTTACCAACACGCTCAAGCTACTGCATGAGCGGGTCCGTCAGGTAGCGGGCTCCGATCAGGTTGTCCGAGCAGTGAGAGCAGGAAACCTCCTGTTGCTGGAAAATCTGTCAACGGCACTCAATTCCCAAATGACTGGCGCTCTGGCAACACATATCTTTGCAACGGATCAGGCGGATGTGATGCCAAATACCGTTCCGCCGGTTAGTTTTGCCCAGCTTGACATGATCCGCCGCGCGGAACAGGGTCAGCAGGTGCCGGTCGAGGCTCTGCAACACGAAAGCCGCCCTTATTTGCAAATCGTCGAGGCTGTCCGCAGCAACGATGTAATCATCGGCACCATTTCCGTCAGCATGAATCTTAGCGCGCTGAAAGACGGACTCGGAAGCTTTGATGTGGCCGCCGGAAGTGTCTCTCTGGAACAAAAGTTCAACAATGGTCCCAAACAGACCCTGATGCAATATGGCACCAAAAACGCTAACCCCACTCTGACGATACGAACCGACAACCCGAACTGGCAACTGACGTTTCAACCATCAGACCGATTGTATCGATCTGATATCATCAACCCCAACATCATTCTCATCCCCCTCGCGGCATTTGGCGCAGCGCTGCTTGTTGTCATGGCAATTTCTGGTTACAGCCTACAGAAAACGGTCCGCAACGATGCCGGCGATTTCACTCGCTATACCCAGAAATTACTGTCAGGTCATAACATCGATCTGCCCAGTTTCAAACTCAGCCTGTTTCTGTCTATGGCCAAGAGCCTAGCGAGAGTGAGGGTTAAACAACGACCGCCCAGTCCCAATGAGGTGACGAGCCCTTTTAGTTTACCTGTCGGCCAATTAGATCAGGAGCCGGTCGCACAGGATAATCAGCCTCTGGCTCCACAAGACGAAATTCTTGATATCGATATGATCGACGAGGATCAGGACATACTCGGTATTGATGCCCCCGAAGCCGAACCTGTGATCAGCATGCAGGTGGAAGAAACCATCTTTCGCGCCTACGACATTCGAGGCGTCATCGGTGAAACACTGGATAACACCGTCGCTCGCAAAATCGGCAAAGCGATTGGCAGTGAAGCCTATGAACGGGGCGAACAAACGGTCATTGTTGCCCGGGATGGTCGTTTATCCAGCCCTGAACTGGCTAGAAATCTCGTTACCGGATTGACAGAAACCGGTCGAGACGTCATTGATCTTGGTGCCGTGCCAACACCACTGATGTACTACGCCACAGAAGTACTGGGGATCACATCCGGTGTCATGGTGACCGGAAGTCATAACCCTGGAAACCATAATGGATTCAAGATTGTACTCTCAGGCCAGACACTCTCCGGCCAGGAAATAAAAGGACTATATCACCGAATTAACAACCAGAACTTTCTTAAAGGTTCCGGGTCTGTGACACACAATGAAATCGTTGGCAATTACATCAATCGAGTCGCCGGCGAAATCCGTCTGGGAAATCGACAGTTTAAAGTGGTGATAGATGCAGGCAATGGCATTGCCGGCAAAGTTGCGCCTTCGCTATTTGGGGCTTTAGGATGCGCGGTGCACCCCATCAATTGTGATGTAGATGGCCGCTTCCCTAACCACCATCCCGATCCAAGCGATCCGGCTAATCTGCAACAACTGATCAATGCTGTCACAGAAACACAGGCAGACATAGGTATCGCTTTTGACGGTGATGGCGATCGCCTGGGAGTTGTCAGCCCATCTGGAAAGATTATTTTCGCTGATCGTCTGCTGATGCTGTTTGTCAGAGATTTGCTGACTCGAAACAACAACGCAACCGTTATTTACGATGTGAAATGCAGTCGTCACCTGCACGACATGATCAGCGGCTATGGAGGCCAGCCAGTCATGTGGAAGAGCGGGCATTCACTGATCAAGAAGAAAATGCGTGAAACCAATGCTCTTCTTGGCGGTGAACTGAGTGGCCACATATTTTTCAAAGAGCGCTGGTATGGATTCGATGATGGCTTGTACAGCGCCGCCAGATTATTGGAAATACTGCAAAAAACAGGTCAGACGGTTGATGAGCTGACTAACACTTTGCCCAATGACATCAGTACACCGGAAATACCTGTCTCTGTGGATGAAAGCTCGAAATTCAGAATCATGGAGAGAATGGCACGAAATGCAGTGTTCAGCGGTGGAAAAATGAGCACGATTGATGGCGTCAGAGTTGAGTTTAATGACGGCTGGGGGGTAGTAAGAGCATCAAACACCAGTTCCAATCTGATTTGTCGGTTTGAAGCAACCAATGCCGCAGCCATGGCCAGAATACAGGAAAGCTTTAAGCAGCAGCTGTTGTCCATAGACAGCTCATTACAATTTCCGTTCTAATATGTGAAACTACTCAACAAGAAATCCAAGGGTTACGTAAATGCCACTTGATATAAACAGTGCGTTAAACTTTGCACAAGTCCTTAGTGAAGCCCTACCTTATATCCAGCAGTTTCAGGGAAAGACCATCGTGATCAAGTACGGTGGCAATGCCATGACCGAGGAAAATCTGAAATCCAGTTTCGCCAGAGATATTGTATTGCTCAAAACCGTTGGCATTAATCCGGTAGTGGTACATGGTGGAGGCCCTCAAATAGGTAATCTGCTGGAAAAACTCAACATCAAATCCGAGTTTATAAATGGTATGCGGGTTACCACCTCTGAAACCATGGATGTTGTGGAAATGGTTCTGGGCGGTTTGGTTAACAAGGAAATCGTAACCTTGATCAATCAACATGGTGGTAAAGCTGTCGGCCTGACCGGTAAAGACGGGCGCCTGATTCACGCAAAAAAAATGAAGATTAAAACCATAAGCCCGGATCTTCAAAAATCAGAAATCGTCGATATCGGCCACGTTGGTGAAGTCGAAAAAGTAGATCCCAATGTTTTACAAATGCTCATCAAGGGAGACATTATTCCGGTTGTTGCTCCTATTGGTGTAGGACATGATGGTGCCAGTTATAACATCAATGCAGATCTTGTGGCTGGCAAAATCGCCGAATGCCTGCAGGCAGAAAAACTTATCCTGCTGACCAATATATCAGGATTACAAGACAAGCAAGGTAATGTCCTGACCGGGCTTTCAACCGGTGAGGTAGATGCATTAATTGAAGATGGAACCATTTATGGTGGCATGCTACCAAAAATCCGTTGTGCACTGGATGCCGTCAACAACGGCGTTACCAGCTCTCACATAATAGATGGCCGGGTATCCCATGCCACATTACTGGAAGTGTTTTCCAATGAAGGGGTAGGCACTTTGATTACTAATCATAAGCAAGCTGAGTCATGATCCAAGCTGTACAAAAAAAAATAAACCGAAGAGAACAAATACTTCAGTCACTGGCACAGATGTTGGAAAACCAGCCAGGCAGCCCAATTACCACCGCTAAACTGGCCAATGCCGTAGGCGTTTCTGAGGCCGCTCTGTATCGACATTTTCCCTCTAAGGCCAAGATGTTTGAAGGACTCATAAGTTTTATTGAGGAGACACTGTTTAGTCGTATCAACCGCATTCTTCAGGAAGAGAAACAAACAGAAATCAGATGTAATGCCATACTGACACTTATTTTGACATTTGCAGAAAAAAATCCTGGCATGTGCAGAATATTGAATGGTGATGCTCTAGCTGGAGAAACCGATCGTCTACGACAACGGGTGGCTCAGTTGTTTGATCGCCTTGATACACAACTTAAGCAAGTATTTCGGGAAACAGAAATTCGAGAAGACGCGCAACTGCGGCTACCAGTCAATGCTAGCTCCAATCTGGCACTTGCCGTTGTACAAGGGCGCATTGGTGAGTTCGTTCGAACTGAATTTGCACACTCTCCTACTCTTTACTGGAAAGAACAGTGGGCTGCCCTTGCGCACGCACTGTTTATCTTTTAGATCCTCAATCCAAAACGCTGACTAGCAGTCATGACCCATCATCTGTTCAGTCAGCCTTTATCAAAAAAGCTGTTACCGCAAAAACAACACCTTACTTTTGTTTGTTCTTGACCAATTCTGCAACCCGTTGTTTATCCAGTTCAAACTGTTTGTCATCCTCAACTTTACGGGCTTCAACTTTCTGAATATCAACATTAATGGTCTCCATCAGCGCCTGTACCTCCTGCATTTGCTGCAACAAAGTCTCGGGGACGGGTTTATTGACACGCTCCAACGCTGCAGCCTGAGAGCGCAGTTCGTCCAACTCAGTCTGCCGGATGGTCAATTGATTACGCTTAAGCTTGATCTCAACATCCAGTCGACTCATCCAGGAAGCTTTCGCCCGATCAACATCTTCTGGAAAACGATATAACTTCATTAACTCTTCGTCTCTGGCACTCTGCATCTCCTGCCTTTCTTTCTCGGCTTTCATTTTGGCCAACTCTTCGGCAGATGGCGCAGGAGGAACCACTTTAAGCACCTGTCCCTGTTCATTTAAAATTTCATATCCTTTAGAGACAAACTCAGGGGGTATCATGCTTTCCAGCACCAGGGTGCCGTTTTGGTCGGTATAACGATAAAGGTTCGCTGCAGCAGTCCAACCGGCGGTCATGAACACTACAATGCAAACAAACTGTTTGCCCGATTTCATACTCGATTCCCAATATTAAGATACTTGATAAATATTTCAGGACAACCCGAAATTACCCAATCGCTTCATTAACAATATGACAATGCTGTCAGAGAGATCACTATTTTCTTTGCAGAAAAACAGAAGCCTTACTACAGCCAGTACGGAAGCGGTTCGTTTATTGTGGTTTTCCTGATTCTTAAACATAGCAACCATCGGACAAGGAGGAGAGTCTGTCAAGGTCAATCACAAGCTTAGACAGCCGCCGGTCACCAGTATTTATCGGGTCACTCCAAATTGCTCCCGGTAAGCATAAATACTTTCCAGCTCAGTCTTCATATCCGGACGCTCGCGCAGATATTCCACAATGTTATCAAGGGAGATGATACTGATGACCGGAATGCCAAAGTCACGCTCCACTTCCTGAACAGCCGACAGATCGGATCGACCTTTCTCCTGCCGATCAATCATTACCAGAACACCTGCAGGTACAGAGGCCGGATAGCGACTGATAATATCCATCACCTCCCGTATCGCAGTACCCGCCGTGATCACATCATCTACGATGAGCACCTGCCCCTGCAACTCAGCACCGACCAGCGAGCCTCCTTCACCATGGTCCTTTTTTTCCTTGCGATTAAAAACATATGGCGTGTTTATTTGATAATCACGCTGCAGCGCTACAGCAGTTGACACCGCCAGGGGAATACCTTTGTAAGCAGGCCCAAACAGAAGATCGAAAGAAAGATCCGATTCTATGATTGCCTGGGCATAGAACTTCCCCAACTGGGATAATGCAGCACCATCTTTCAGTAATCCGGCATTGAAAAAATACGGGCTTTGCCGTCCGGATTTCAAAGTAAAATGGCCAAACTGCAAGACTTTCTGGGCAAGTACAAACTCAATAAATTCTGACTGAAAAGGTTTCATAATCTTTTTACGGTTCCAGTTTCAAGATACGGATTATGCCATTATATCTGAGCAACCGACTCAAATCCTGCCATACGGATGGGCACCTAAAAAGAGATTAAAAAGATGTGTCAAAATGTGTATATTACCTGACTCCAAACGTGTGGATAATCCTGGGGGTTCCTGGTTCAATCTGTTTTTCAGTCTACAAACAGGAAAACTGAGCTAAACTGAAATATGAAAATTTTTCTAAGCTCCTCCAGCACTAAATATCAATGAAATGCCTCCAAACAGGATGGTCGACTTGTATTCATATCTGCGCTTATGCGCACGATTAATCGGAAATAGGAACAGATGAAAATCATCACCTTGAATTTAAATGGTGTCGAAAACGCAGAGGAAAGAGGTTTCAGCGAGTGGCTGAAAAACTGTGATGCGGATATCGTTTGTGTTCAGAATCTGCGTTGTAAAGAGTATCAGATACCTCAGCATGTTCTTGAAGTGCCGGGTTTCGAGGCTTTTTTCGCAGATGCCGAAGAGGATGATTTCAGTGGTGTCGGGATCTATTGCCGCAAAATGCCGAAGGCCGTCATTCGTGGACTGGGATTCCCCCAATGTGATATTGAGGGCCGGTTCATACAGGCCGACTTTGATAATTTCAGTATCTGTTCTGTTTTGTTTCCCTATGCCAGCGATGATGAAGAGCAAGAGCTGAAGTTCCAGTTCATGGAACAGTTTAAGGCACATCTGAAAAAAACCCGTCGCAAACGCCGCGAGTATATCTTCGTGGGTACCTTTCACATGGCTCACAGAACCATTGATCTTGGCAATTGGGAAAACCATCAACGCAATCCTGGGTTCCTACCCGAAGAGCGCGCCTGGATGGATCAGATAGTAGGACCATTGGGATACGTTGACGCATTCAGACAAATCAACAAACGCGAACTGCAACATACTTGGTGGCCATTTGACGAAGCCCAGCGCTTTGGTATGCGGATTGATTATCAGATTATCACGCCGGAGCTGGCCCCTTATATCGACACTGCGAGAATTATTACTGACCCCCGCCTGTCTCCTCATTGCATGTTGGAAGTGGATTACGACCTGGAACTGTAATCCATTCCAGTGTTTCAATTGCACAATTCATTTGCACTACTTCTAACAAAGACCTAACATGAGTTAAACAAGCCAAACTTTTGTTAGAACTATGACTCCTCAAGAACTTAAAGTCCTCCAGGCTTTGCGCCATAACCCTATGGCTAGCCAACAGGAAATTGCAAATCAACTGGGACTCTCGCGCGAATCTGTCGCCGGCCACATTATGCGCCTGACACGTAAAGGCAAAATCATTGGGAAAGGGTATATTTTTCCACCCCCAAAAAGCATTGTGGTGATTGGGGGAGCCAATGTTGACCTCATTGGTTCCAGCTTCCATAGCTTTCTGCCGGCAGATTCCAATCCAGGCAGCATCAGCCAGACGGCGGGTGGAGTTGCCCGTAACATTGCTGAAAACCTTGCCCGCCTCGGGACACAGGTACAACTGGTTTCGGTCATTGGCAATGACCCAAGAGGACGCTGGCTGCTGGATGATCTGGTTCGTTGCCAGATCAGCACCGAGCACTGCATGGTAAAACCCGGGCTCTCCACCGGCACTTACATCGCTTTGAATGATTCCAGCGGTTTTCTCCAGGGCGCCGTTGCAGATATGAGCATTATGGATAAATTTGGCCCGGATGACCTGATCAGCAGATTACCCACATTACAGGCCGCCAATCAGATTCTGGTGGAAGCCAATTGTTCCGAAGAATTAATCCAATGGCTTGCCGAACAACAATTCTCCAGCCCGATTTCCGCAGATGCAGTGTCTGAAACCAAAGCGCCACGATTAGCAGCTCTACTGCCCAAACTCAGCATTCTGAAAACCAATCGGGCAGAGGCACTGGCGATTCTGCAGCAATCTTCATTATCCAATGATGAGATTCTGGACGCGCTACTGGAAAAAGGTATTAAAAAAGTACTATTAAGCCTTGGTGCAGAGGGCGCCATATTGGCGAACAGCGAACAGCGGATACAAGCCGCTCCACCTAAAACGGATCAGATGATCAGCGATACCGGTGCGGGCGATGCATTGATGGCAGCAGTGATGTATTCGGAGTTGCAGGAGCACACTCTGCAACAGCAGCTTCAGCTAGCCCTGGCCTGCGCTACGTTTACGCTCAAGTCCACACTCGCCGTCAACCCCGATCTCAGTTACGAAAAGATTCAACTTTGGATGGAAAACTCATGCACAAACATTTAGACATCAGCACCGAAGTACAACAAGCTCTGGCAGATAACAAACCCGTGGTGGCACTGGAAAGCACAATCATCTCCCATGGCATGCCCTGGCCCAATAATGCTGAGACCGCATTTAAAGTAGAACAAGTTATCCGGGAAAACGGTGCAATACCTGCCACCATAGCAGTTATAGATGGACGGTTGAAAGCAGGACTCAGTCGCGACGAAATCAACACCCTGGCCAAAGCTGGCCATTCCGTCATTAAATGTTCCCGACGGGACCTGCCTTATGTTGTCGCAACCGGCAAACATGGCGCAACAACTGTTGCAGCAACAATGATTATTGCCGCTATGGCCGGTATTAAAGTATTTGCCACCGGCGGAATTGGTGGAGTACACCGGGGAGCACAACAGACATTTGATATTTCGGCAGATCTGCAGGAACTGGCGCAGACCAGCGTCGCCGTCGTATGTTCTGGTGCCAAATCGATTCTGGACCTGGCATTGACGCGTGAATACCTGGAAACCCATGGTGTACCGGTTATCGGCCATCAAACTGAGCAGCTGCCGGCTTTTTATACCCGTGACAGTGACCAGAGCGTGGACTACCGACTGGATGATGCGCAACAAATTGCTACATTTCTGAGAGCCAAATGGAGTCTGCAATTGAACGGCGGTGTCGTCATCGCCAACCCGATCCCAAAACAATACGCCATGGACAAGGCCCAGATTAATGCTGCGATTGAACAAGCACTGGAGGAAGCCATGCAGAAACAAGTCGGTGGGAAAGAGTCTACTCCGTTCCTGCTGGAGCGAGTGGCACAACTGACTGGTGGAAACAGTCTCGAAAGCAACATTCAGTTGGTATTAAACAATGCGCGGCTGGCAGCAGGAATTGCGACAGAGCTAAGCCAGCTTTAGTACAGCGGCACACTTCTCAAAAACACTATCCCATGCTGGCTTACGTCTGCATTGGATAGTGTCGTTCTTACCTACCGGTTCTTTAGACTTCAGTAATGCTCCAGCCACACAACATCATCGGTTTTTGCAATCAACCAAGGGTGCAGGTCGTTGCCATACAAAGAATTGTCCCCTAACCGTCATTTACAAAGCCCCAATATCCCTGCGCAGGTTTTCTTTTGGGTCGGTAACGATCCTTTCCAGCACTCTGATCCGTTCCTCCAGCTCATCGATACGGCGAATCTTCTGCTCCAGTTCTTTTAATTGCTCACGACTGATTTTCTGTGTGCGCATTCGTTGTCTGATAAGTTGTCCTATCGTGGAAATCAATACGATCAACACCACCATCTCAAACACAGTAATTTGAAACATTAGCAACTCCAAAACCCAGAATAGTCCGTTAGACGTTCAATTTACGCAGTGGTTTAAAGCCGTTATCAGGCTCTCTCTCATGTTCACTCATAAGAAAAATACAAATCATACGCCCGTTCAGTCGTTTATGTGAGTCAGAAATTATTGGCTTCCATTGGCTGAAGGGGCTAATTTCAACTACGCTAAATCTAAATATTTTGATGCTGGCAACCATGCACAATATGTTGGAGTTATAGTGTGGCATTATCTACGACGGCCTCTGATGAACGGTTAGTGTTTGCAAATGAACCAACAGAAACCGAACAAAAACCACCCCACAGTGGCGCCTGGAACATACTAATTGTCGACGATGAACCGGATGTGCATCAGGTCACGATGCTTAGTCTACGCTCTGTACGGATATTGGGGCGTGAACTGGCGTTACATCATGCATACTCCGGGGCACAGGCAGAACAGCTGTTGAAAGCCAATCAACACTTTGCAGTCGTCCTGTTGGATGTTGTCATGGAATCAGATGACACCGGACTGAAGCTGGTGGAATTTATCCGCAGAACCCTGAAAAATGACGAAATTCGCATTATTCTGCGTACAGGGCAACCTGGCATGGCACCGGAGTCAAAAGCTGTTGCCAATTACGATATCAATGATTATCGCGCCAAAACAGAACTGACCCGCACCCACCTGATTACTTCACTCACATCTGCGTTACGCTCATTTCAACAAATTGTTACTCTGCATAATACTCAGCGGGATATGGCCAAAATTGTTAGCACCGCCAATCTGATGATGCATACTGGCTCTCTCCCCAGTTTTGGCATGCAAATGATTGAACAGATCCGCTCCCTGCTGGATGTTGAGGCTCCGGCCGCTTTGTGCTGGAAAGACCTGGAGTCCTCAACACAGGCATGGCATGTACTGGCAGCTGATGAACACTTCCAATGCCTGGAAGGCAGCATTATCGATGTCCAACACCCACTGTTCGACCGGCTCAATCAGGCAGTTGACTGTGAACAGTGGTTCGACAATCAATTACAAACAAGCTTAACGATTGGTCACACGCAAGAGCGTCAATTCGTTCTGATCATGGACAAACACTTTAAACCGGAGTGGCATCATGTAGAAACTCTGCGGCTTATGCTGCTGACTCTCACTTCCAGCCTGGAAAACCAACTACTGTTGGAAAACCTGAAAACCCAGGCATGGGAAGACAGCCTTTGTGGCATACCAAACCGTGCCAGACTGATGACAATCCTGGCTTCCACTGTACAGTCACCGGTTAATTACGATCTCTACCTGCTGGACATCGATGAGTTTTCAAATATCAATAGCGGTCTTGGCCAGGAAGTTGGAGATCATGTGCTGATTCAACTCAGTCATCGGCTTAATTCACTCATGACCGATATCGGCATGATATTCCGAATATCCGGAGACACGTTCGCCATACTGTCACCATGTAACTTCCTGTCCACGGAAAAACTATTTGAGCTGTTTGACAGCCCTATTCAAGTTGCTGACTCAGATCTTCGTATTATTGTGTCCATCGGCAAAGTAGCAGATCTGTCTCAATGCAGCAGCCCTTCCGATGCCATGCGTAAAGCCACTATGGCACTTAGTCAGGCTAAGGCTTTTCAACGCGGCGAACTGGTTACCTATGCAGATCATCTGGATGAAATTGTCAGCGCCCGTCTCAAACTGCTCAACAAGCTGAAAAATGCCATTCGCAACAATGGGCTGTGTTTGTATTACCAGCCCAAAGTTTCCTTGGTCAGTGGACAGGCGAATGGATTGGAAGCGCTCATGCGATGGCCCACAGACGATGGATTTATCCCACCACAGGACTTTATTTCTGTTGCCGAATCATCCGGGTTAATCTTTGAACTGGAGAGATTCTTAATTCGTCAAACCTGTCAGGACCTTAAGGAAATAGAGAAAATTTGTCCCGATACAGTCATTGCCATAAATGTATCTGTGCCAGTGGTTGAAAGTGAGGACTTTTTTGAATATGTCAAAGACACTTTAAAAGAATATAACGTCCGGCCGGAACAACTCATGATTGAGTTGACCGAATCGATCATGATCCGCAATCATAAATTAATTAATAAGCGACTAAATCAATACCGGAGCTTTGGTATTCACTTTTCCATAGATGATTTTGGCACAGGATATAATTCGCTGACGTATCTGCATGACCTGCCAATTACCCAGATCAAAATTGATAAATCCTTTATCGATAACATGACCCAATCAAATAACGGCACATTCCTGTCCAGCGTCATCATATCCATCGCCAATCATTTCAACTTTGAGTCTGTTGCTGAAGGCGTGGAAACAGCCGAACAGGTTGTCGCACTGAAAAATATCGGCTGCAACTACGCACAAGGATACTATTTCTGCAAACCGTGCTCATTAGAAAACATCTGTAAGTGGCTGAAACAGACAAATCATCCCTGATAAGAATTAAACATTCCTGAAAAGACTGCCTGACGCAGTCTATATACGGTCTTCTGTCACCGGATCAAAGAATACGGCTTTGTCCATATTGAACATCAATACCATATTCTCCCCTGGACGACCGGCCTCTGCCGGGTGCACCCGACAATTCACCTCCTGGTCGCTCAACCGAACCAACACCAGCGTATCCGCTCCGGTGGGCTCAGTAACTTCAATGTGACACTCAAAAGAGACGATATTGTCACCATCGACCTGATGAGGTAATTGCTGGGTGATTTGCTCTGGACGTATCCCCAGAATCACTTCTTTGTTTAGATAAGCCGAAACCGTAGTCATGCTCTCAGGCACAGGAAGGTATTGTTTTTGCCCATTTGAATGTACTTCAGCAGACAACCGTCCATGATGATCAACCAGAGTGGCATGAATAAAGTTCATCGACGGCGATCCCATAAATCCAGCAACAAAAATATTGGCCGGATTGTCATACACCTCCTGGGGGCTGCCAAACTGCTGCAGATATCCATCTTTCATCACCGCAATACGATCCGCCAGAGTCATCGCCTCAATCTGATCGTGGGTCACATAGACAATTGTGGTATTTAAACGCTGATGCAACTTCTTGATTTCAGTCCGCATTTCCACTCGCAGCTTAGCATCAAGGTTGGAAAGCGGTTCATCAAATAAATAGATCTTGGGTTTCCTGGAAAGAGCCCGCCCCATAGCCACCCGCTGTCTCTGACCACCGGACAGTTGCGACGGCTTACGGTCCAACAGATGGGTAATCTGCAACAATTCAGCAACACGCTGCACTTCAGCCTCTATATCCTCTTTAGGAAACTTGCGAATCTCCAGTCCAAAGGCAATATTTTTCCGTACAGTCATATTCGGGTATAACGCATAACTCTGAAATACCATTGCGATGTCCCTGTCCTTAGGCGTGACATTCGTGACATCATATTCACCAATGGCAATACTACCGGAGGTCACATCTTCCAAACCGGCAATACAGTTCAATAGTGTCGATTTACCACAACCGGATGGACCAACTAAAATAACAAACTCACCATCCTGAATATCCAAATTGATACCCTTGAGAATATGAGTATCCGCAAATGATTTTTGCACATTATTAATTGTTAATGTTGCCATGTAATTTCACCTCAAACAGCCATCCAGACAACGACTGCATTAAATTTAGCTAGCCTTTAACGGAACCCGCCGTTAATCCTCTGACGAAATATTTGCCGGCCACGACATATACAATGATCGTTGGTAATGCGGCAATAATGGCACCGGCCATATCAACGTTATAACGTTTTTCACCAGTGGAGCTGTTTACCAGATTATTGAGCCCAACGGTCACGGGCTGAGAATCCGGATCACTGAATACCACACCAAACAAAAAGTCATTCCATATCTGAGTAAACTGCCAGATCACTGAGACGACAATAATGGGCGTACTGACCGGAAGGATAATGCGCCAGAAAATGGTGAAGAATCCGGCACCATCAAGCTTGGCAGCCTTAATCAATTCACCTGGAATGTTTATGTAGTAGTTGCGGAAAAACAGTGTCGTAAACGGAATACCGTAAATCACATGAACAAAGATCAGTCCTCCCACCGTTCCGGAAATCCCCAGCCATCCCAAGGCCTGAGACATGGGCAACAGAATCGCCTGAAATGGCAGAAAACAACCAAACAACAGCATAGCGAAAAAAGCATCGCTGCCACGAAAACGCCAGAAACTCAGAATGTAACCGTTCAAAGCTCCCAATATTGTGGAAATACTCACTGCCGGGATAACGATCAGGATCGAATTAATAAAGTAAGGGCGTAAACCTTTTTCATCTCTGGCACCAATCTGCGCCTGACTCCAAGCCTCACTCCAGGCTTCAGAGGAAAATGACTTTGGCCACTCGATCAACTGTCCAAGACGAATCTCATTCATGGAGCGGAAAGAGGTCAACACCATTAACAGCAGAGGTACCAGATAATAGATCGCGACAATAATCAGAACTGAATAGACAATCGTCCGACCAGTGATCGCAGCATAACGCTTATCTGTCAGAGATTTACTAGGCATTTTTGGTGGCCCTCAATTCTGAATATAAAAACGGAATCAGGATTGCAATAATCCCCATCAGCATAACCACTGCACTGGCTGCCCCCACCCCCATCTGACTGCGGGTAAAAGAAAACTGATACATGAATATTGCCGGCACATCTGTGGAATTGCCCGGACCACCACCTGTCAGCGCAACAATCAGATCGAATGATTTGATGGCAATATGAGCCAGCATAATAATCGCCGAGAAAAATACCGGCCTCAGACTGGGAATGATAATGCGGGTATAGATCGTCACCATGCCGGCACCGTCGATCTGAGCAGCCTTAATGATGGAGTTATCCACCCCCCGCAATCCGGCCAAAAATAATGCCATGACGAAACCGGATGACTGCCAGACTCCAGCAATCACGATGGTATAGATCGCCATATCAGGATTGACCAGCCAGTCGAAACTGAAACTTTCGAATCCAAGCGACTGAACAAAACGTTCAAGCCCGACAGTAGGATTCAACAACCATTTCCAGACCGTTCCGGTCACAATGAATGATAGAGCCATCGGATACAGATAGACCGTCCGTATAAAACCTTCGGCACGAATCTTTTGATCCAGCAGAATCGCCAGTAACAGACCGACAAACAGGCATATGACAATAAATAAGATTCCGAATATTGCCAGATTCTTAAGCGCCAGCATCCAGCGATCATTCATGAATAACTTCACATACTGCTGAAAGCCGACAAAATCATAAACCGGTAAAATTCTGGATTTGGTAAAGGACAACACACTTGTCCAGATAATAAATCCATAGATAAACACCATCGTCAAAAAGACAGTTGGAGACATAACCACCTTTGGCAGCCAGTACTCAATTTTGTCCACCAGACGAGGCTTCATTTTGATTGGTTGGGACATAATGATTATTACCCTGCATGAACGCCATTTACAAAGAAAGCATGCAATGATTCAAATGCCGGCCGGGGTTATGCCCCGGCCATTTTGGACACCAGTGTAAATCAGGTTTACATGGCGGCTTTGACTGAACGTGTGAGTTTTTTCACAGCGTCTTCTGAAGACATATCACTGTTGAAGAACTCAGTAATCACGTCGTACATCGCACCTTGAACGGTGGATGTGGCTGACATACCGTGAGCCATGGATGGCTCCAGACCTTTACCTGCTTTTGAAGTGGCAATGAAGGTTTTCATAGATGCCTTGGCACAACTGTCAAACGGCGACATATCCTGATCGATACGAACCGGGATAGAGCCTTTGTTCAGGTTGAATGTCTCCTGGAATTTCGGTGACAGTATCAGCTTGGCCATGACTTTCTGAGCTTCTGCGTTATCGGCATTTTTCTGTTTGAACATTGCCAGAGAGTCGATGTTGAAAGTGAACTCACCATCTGTACCCGGGAATGGCGCGCAGATAAAATCCTTACCAGGGGCTTTGTTGGCTGCGGTGAATTCACCTTTAGCCCAGTCACCCATAAACTGCATACCTGCTTCACCTTTGATCACCATTGCCGTGGCAACGTTCCAGTCACGCCCTGGAGATCCGGCGTCGATATACTCTTTAACTTTCCGGAACTGATCAAATGACTCCTTCATGGTATCGCTGCTCAATGCTTTCTGGTCCAGTTTGACAAAAACCTTGTCAAAGAAATCGGAACCACCAACAGCCAATACGATCGATTCGAATGTAGTCGCATCCTGCCATGGCTGTCCACCGTGAGCGATAGCGGTATATCCAGCAGCTTTAATTTTGTCAGCAGCAACCCACAGCTCATCAAGTGAGGTCGGAACCTTGGCTCCGGCCTTCTTAAACACTTCAGGGTTGGCCCATAACCAGTTGACCCTGTGAACGTTGACAGGGGCTGCTACATAATGGCCATCATTTTTCATGACCTTAGCAACGACTGGAGGGAGAATGTCATCCCAATGATTGGCTGCCGCGACATCATCCAGGTTCGCCAGGAACCCCAGATCACCCCACTCCTGAATTTCCAGACCTTTAATCTGAGCAGAGGCTGGGGGATTACCGGAAACCGCACGAGAACGCAGAACCGTATAGGCATTTTCACCTGCGCCACCGGCAACCGCGAAGTCTTTCCAGGTATGACCTTCCGCCTCTACCATCTGCTTTAACACAGCGATAGAGCGGGCTTCACTACCGGAAGTCCACCAATGCAGCACTTCAACTTCACCTGCCTGGGCAGCAGAAACAGACATGGCTCCAGCTATTGCCAAGCCTAAAATCGATTTGGAGAATTTCATTATGTTCATCCTTCGCGTTGTTATTTTATTTGTATAGCGAGCAATCACCTGTTATCGGCGAAAACCGAGCCAACAGTCAAAAAGCTTCATACTTTTTGATGATCTTGACTCATTCCCAGCAGTTTAGGTTGAGACTGACAATAAAGACGTAATTTAAGTAAACCTAGTGTAACTTAGTGTTACATGCCGTTGACCCTAATAATTTCCTCTTCACAGCTACGTTCTTCGGGTCCAGCTGATGCTATATTCCAAACCGCCAAACGGTTAGAATTGCCGCTTTTAACAACACCATTCAGAGCCGGACTACATGACCATAGAAGACACTATCGACTTTGGCTACCAGAAAGTACCTGTCACCGAGAAACAACAAAGAGTGGCAGAAGTCTTTCATTCTGTTGCCGCCAGGTATGATTTGATGAATGACCTGATGTCCATGGGCATTCACCGGCTCTGGAAACGTTTCACTATTGAACTGAGCGGCGTGCGTAAAGGACACTCCGTACTGGATATTGCGGGCGGTACCGGCGATCTCACGACTTTGTTCTCCAAACTGGTCGGCCCTCAAGGCCACGTTGTATTGGCGGATATCAACGCCTCCATGCTTCAGGTCGGTCGCGACCGCCTGCTGGATCGCGGCGTGGCCGATAATATTGAGTTTGTTCAAGCCAATGCCGAATGCCTGCCTTTTCCGGATAATCACTTTGACTGCGTCAGCATTGCGTTCGGTCTGCGCAATGTTACCGATAAACAGGCGGCACTCGAAAGCATGCTCAGAGTCCTGAAACCCGGTGGTCGCCTGCTGGTACTGGAGTTTTCCAAACCAACTAATCCGCTGCTGAGCAAATTGTACGACCAATACTCATTTTCCGCCCTCCCCTTTATGGGCCGTATTGTTACGCAGGACGCTAATTCTTATCGTTATCTGGCGGAATCCATTCGCATGCATCCAGATCAGCAAACACTTGCCGGCATGATGACAGAAGCAGGCTATGAGCAGGTTAAATATCACAATTTGACAGGCGGTATTGTCGCTCTGCATCGGGGGATTAAACCCTGAATGAAGACTGTTACGCTCGCCATGCTCAGCAGCATGGAAAAAATCGTTAATCAGGCTCTGAAATATGATCCCGCCACATTGGATAAAATGACGGCTCTCGGTGATTTCATTTTTTCCATCAAAACCACAGAACCGGCCTTCCGCTTATATATCCGCCTCCTGGATGGCGAGATTATGCTGCTGACCACGTGGGAAGATGAAGTGGATGCCAGCATGGAAGGTCCACTACGCAGCTTCATTCATCTGGCCAGAGAAACAGACAAAACCAAGGCTCTGATGGAGCACAACATTCGGGTCAGCGGTAATAGCCAGCAATTGACCCGGCTGCAGCATCTGCTGATTGATCTGCACATTGACTGGGAAGCCGCTCTGGCCGATCGCATCGGCGATTTGCCAGGACATCTGATGGCCGATGGAATACGCTTTACCGGTTCGCTGTTCAACAATGCGTGGCAGCATTTTAAGCGTTCCGGAGAAAACTATATCCGCGAAGAAAATCAATTGCTGGTAAATCCCACCGATTTCGCACAATTTTCTGAACAGGTCAGTCGTCTTCGATTCGATACTGACCGCCTGGAAGCAAGAGTCCGCCAGTTGTTGAATCACACCGAGGATGTTAAATGAGGCTGTTACGCCTGCTACAGGTGCTATGGGTGATTGACCGTTACCGTCTGGACAGATTTCTGCCCAAGCGCCTGCCCCTCAAAATTCGCATGTTGCTATGGCCTAATTTCTGGCGCCATTTCATTCGCCCCCCCAAAGACCCGGCAACCGGATTGAGGCTTGCACTTGAAGACCTCGGACCGGTATTCGTTAAATTCGGCCAGATGCTGTCCACTCGCCGGGATCTGCTGCCACTCAATATTGCCAATGAACTGGCCAGGTTACAGGACCAGGTCCCTCCATTCTCAGGAGAACTGGCACAGGCAATCATTGAAAAATCTCTGGGCAAACCGATTGAGCAGGTTTATGACAACTTTGACCGTAAACCACTGGCTTCGGCTTCGGTCGCTCAAGTTCATCCGGCACAATTGAAGAATGGTCAGAAAGTGGTCGTGAAAGTAATCCGGCCAGGCATCGACAGGATCATTGAAAAAGACCTCGCCTTGCTGCGAATTCTGGCTCAGTTGATCCAACTAATTCCAGATGGCAGGCGCCTGCGTCCTGTGGAAGTCGTGGAAGAATACCGCAAAACCATTCTCGGAGAACTGGACCTACTGGCAGAAGGTGCCAATGCAGCCACACTCAGACGTAACTTCCAGGATTCAGCGATGCTGTACGTACCCGAAATATACTGGGATTTCAGTCGCACATCGGTACTGACGATGGAGCGTATTTACGGTATTCCGGTATCTGGTATCGACGAGCTGAAAGCTCAAAACACCAATATGAAGTTACTGGCTGAACGCGGAGTGGAAATCTTTTTTACCCAAGTGTTCCGTGACAGCTTTTTTCACGCGGATATGCATCCCGGCAACGTCTTCGTATCCCGTGAACACCCGGATAGCCCTCAGTTCATTGGCATAGATTGTGGAATTGTCGGCAGCTTGTCAGAGGCGGACCTGAACTATCTGGCTCTGACGCTGTTGGCATTCTTTCGCCGCGACTACCGCGCTGTCGCACAACTCTATGTCGACTCTGGCTGGGTACCTGAAACCACGCGGGTCCACGAATTTGAAGGGGCCATCAGAACCGTCTGTGAACCCATCTTTGAAAAACCATTATCTGAGATTTCCTTTGGAGTGGTGCTGATCCGTCTGTTTCAAACCGCGCGCCAATTTAATATGGAAGTGCAACCACAACTGGTATTGCTGCAGAAAACCCTGCTCAATATTGAAGGCCTGGGACGAGAGCTGTATCCAGAACTGAATTTGTGGGAAACCGCCAAACCATTCCTGGAAAAATGGCTGCGTGATCGCTATAGCCCAAAAAGAGCACTACGCGAAATCATGCAACGAGCCCCATCCTGGCTAGAAAAAGCTCCACAAATGCCTGACATGATTTACCATGTACTAAACTCAGGCCAGTTATCTCTTAATCAGCAGGGCAACTATCAGCAACAAATCATCGAACTCAAGGCAGAGATGAATTATCGTAACTTTGCCCAACAATGGCGATGGCTGGCAAATATCCTGCTGATCGGTGCTGGTGTTGCTTGGTTTGGCTTTGGTAATCAGCCACTGACCGCAATATCTGCAATGGCAGCAGTGATTGCAGCCTTAATCAGTTTTAGGCGAAAAAAACATGGCTAATGACGTATTAACAACACTGACAGAAACCCTGGAGGCGCGTAAGAATGCCTCCCCAGAAAGCTCATACGTGGCCTCATTACATCACAAAGGCCTAAATAAAATTCTGGAGAAGGTTGGAGAAGAGGCAACCGAAACCATTATTGCCGCCAAGGATGCTCAGTCTTCTGGAGCAACCAAAGACGTTATCAGTGAGACTGCCGATCTGTGGTTTCATTCGCTGGTGATGCTTTCACATTTGGGGCTCACAGCCGATGATATACTACAAGAACTGGCCCGACGATTTGATATTTCGGGCCTCGAAGAAAAAGCGAGCAGAGGTCATTCAAAATGAGCGATTGCCTTTTTTGCAAAATAACCAATGGTGATATTCCGGCAACGATTGTTTATGAAGACCAGGATATGGTCGCATTTAAGGATATTGCCCCGAAAGCACCTGTACATATTTTATTGGTGCCCAGGGAACATATTGAAAGTCTGGAACAGGCTCAGCCAAAGCATTCAGAGCTGTTGGCCAGATTAATGTTGAAAACCGCCGATGTGGCACAACAACAGGGATTGGAACAGGGTTATCGTCTGATCACCAACAGTGGTCCGGGTGGTGGGCAGGAAGTCCCGCATTTACATTTGCACATTCTTGGTGATGTGCGCTCAAAAGACTACAAAGGCTTTTAAATATTTAGCGGAGAAAAATTATGTTGGGTGGAATCAGTATCTGGCAACTGGCAATACTTCTGGTCATTGTTGTGCTTATTTTTGGCACCAAGAAGCTAAAAAACATTGGTGGTGATCTCGGTGGAGCCATTAAGAGTTTCAAAACGGCAATGAATGAAGAGCAAAACAAACCTGAAGAAAAAAACGAACAAAGCAAAATTGAGCAGAAGGATGCGGACTTCAATGCTCAGGATTCCAGCAAAAAAACCGATAAGAGTCATTCATAGGTTATGTTCGACATTGGTTTTTTAGAGCTCCTGTTGCTCGCCATCATCGCAATGGTTGTTATTGGCCCTGAACGCCTGCCGGGTGCAGCGCGTTCTGTTGGCCAGACGATTGGCAAAATGCGGCGCTTTTTCAATTCCATCCAGAACCAGATCGAGCAGGAAATCCGGCTGGAAGAACTCAATAAAAAGATTATGGCAGAAACCAAGGATCTGGAGATAAAAGCCAATAATCTGACAAACAACAATCAAAATCAGGCGCACAATCCCCATCATCTGACTGAAGACCCTAATACAGAGTCTAGTGACTCAACCAAAGAACCCAAACATGACTGATAATCCTAATGATGTAGCTCAGCCGTTGGTTGCGCACTTAAAAGAATTAAGAGACCGGCTGATCAAAACGATTATCGTCGTAATCGCCGTATTCGCTGTTCTATATTATTTTGCCAATGATCTGTATGTCATCGTTTCAAAACCGCTTGAGCGTTTGTTGCCCGAAAACATTGCTGATGTTGGGCTCATCGCCACCGGAGTAACGTCTCCGTTCCTGGTACCACTAAAACTGACATTGGTTACTGCTGTTTTCATTGCGATTCCATTCATTCTTCATCAGACATGGGGTTTTATCGCACCAGCCCTTTATAAACATGAAAAGAAGTTTGCCGTACCTTTATTAATTTCCAGTGTATTGTTGTTTTATTGCGGTATCGCTTTCGCCTATTTTGTGGTGCTTCCAATCATCTTCGGTTTTTTTGCTGCCATCTCCATTGAGGGTATTGCCTATCTACCGGACATATCCAATGTTTTGGATTTCATCCTCAAAATCTTTTTCGCATTCGGAATTGCATTCGAAATACCGATCGCTACGTTTCTCATGGTGTGGGCAGGCATTGTTGAAATTGAGAGTCTTCGAAAAAAGAGACCCTATATTTTTGTTGGCTGTTTTGCTGTAGGCATGCTGGTGACCCCCCCTGACATATTTTCACAAACCATTCTGGCAGTACCCATGTGGCTGCTGTTTGAGATTGGTCTGATCTTCAGTCGATTTGCTGCTAAGAATAGAGCGTCAAATACCGCCAGTGCTGAAAATTAGCGGAAGAAGGATCCCCTTCCTTCTTCCGCAACCCATTAGGGACTGGCTCGTTTTTTATGCACCCTTTCAAGATAAATTACATTTCTCTTAGGCGCTTTGAAGTTTGCCTCCTGATGCAACTTAACAAGATAACCATCAAGGTTGATATCATTGCGCAGATGCTCAGATAACCCTTGAGTTTGATATCTGATACGAGCAATTTTTTTCAGCTGACGATGACGTTCAAAACGTAATTCAATATGGTCACGGATAGATTTCAAAAACATTTTTCATTTCTCCTGGTTGAGATAAACACACCGGGAAATGACAACGGATAGCCGGATACGACTTATTTAATTGAGGAAGATAACAAATCGATCTCAAAACCGCGGTCATTTCCGCGGTTTGAGTTAATTTCAGATTAACGACTCGCGGATATGAAAGGCTGCAATAGGATTATGGTTCAGTGCAGAGCTTTGGCGACATGTCATCACCATGCCAGCAACAGAGCCAGCGTATGCAGCTGCGCTTGTTTTAAGCTGGAAATTGGTCATGAATGCCTCCACCGGCGAATAATGCGAATCGTGTGTGCAGAATAATTCAGAAAAAAAAACGGTTCAAGCTTTTTGTTATATTTATATTCCTGTTTATGCATGATATTGCGGACTCAATTCAACAACGGCATCGATAAATGCCTTCGCGTGGTCCGGATCCACAAACTGTTGAATACCATGACCAAGATTGAAAACGTGTCCACTGCCATGTCCATACGATGCCAGAATTCTGCCTACTTCCTGACGAATTTTATCTTTGGAACCATACAGAACAGCTGGATCCATATTCCCTTGTAACGCCACTTTATGGCCTACCTGTTGCCTTGCCTGACTCAGGTCTGTGGTCCAGTCAAGTCCCAACGCATTGGCCCCAGTATCAGCCATGGCCGGCAGCCATTGACCTGCACCCTTGGTAAATAAAATAACTGGAACCTCACGGTTCTCATGATTGCGTATCAAGCCTGCGACAATTTTCTGCATATATTGCAGAGAGAATTCCAGATAGGCATCGTGAGCCAACGCTCCACCCCAGGTATCAAAAATCTGTACCGCCTGTGCCCCGGCCTGAATCTGAGCATTGAGGTAATCAATGACCGAGTCAGCCAATAAATCGAGCAGTGCATGAAGAGTCTGTGGATCACTGTAGAGCATCCCTTTGCTGTAGCGAAACTCCTTCGATCCACCACCTTCAATCATGTAGGTTGCCAGAGTCCAGGGGCTGCCACTGAATCCGATCAAAGGGACTGCACCATTCAGTTCCCGACGGATCGTTCTGACGGCATTGAGAACGTAATCCAGATCTGCAGCAGTGTTTAATACTTTCAGCGACTGAACGTCGGCAGCGGTTCGGATAACCTTTTTGAACCTAGGACCCTCTCCAGTCTCAAAATAAAGCCCCAATCCCAGAGCATCAGGAATCGTCAGAATGTCCGAAAACAAAATAGCGGCATCCAGAGCATAACGCTCCAACGGTTGTAAAGTGACTTCACATGCCAAATCTGCATTTTTGCACAGACTCAGGAAATCCCCTGCCCGTTCCCGCGTGGCACGGTATTCTGGCAAATAGCGTCCTGCCTGACGCATCATCCAGACAGGCGTTCGGTCCACCGGTTGACGAAGAAGGGCTTTCAGGAAACGGTCATTTTTGAGTTCTGACATTAGGATAGGCTCTTATAGAATTTTCGCGCTGCATTGTAACGAAAATTCTCTGGAGAGCTAAAGCGAAAAGCCATTTTGAGATGAAGCAGACATTCTTAAACAGGGTTAAAAGGATGATCAGAATGAGATCAAGAAACTCACAGCCAACTGAAAATTTACCTCCCAACCAACTTGTATTTCGTATTTGGTTGGGAGGCAAACAATCGACGATACCTTAAGGCACCAAAGTAATACTCAGATCCCCTGTAGAAATGCCTCCACCAGTGTATCTCAAGGTCAATGTTTCCGAAGATCCACTGATGGCATTAACCGTCACTGATCCATCGGAGTTTATCGTGGAACTGGTGGGTCTCGAAACCCAGGTAAACGATGGACTCTGTATACCATCTACCCACCTTAATTTCGGATAAAACCGATTTACATCCGAAATCGAGACCCTATTTGTCCCTGCAACCGGATCTGCGTTAGCGATATAGGCATCATTTGCTCCGGTAACTTCCAAAACGGTAGCCAGTTCTTCATAAGGCGTTCCCAGTGGAGGGATGTATTCTGGATCCGATGGATCCTTTTTCGTTGAAACTTTTGAGGTCAACGAGTAGCTGTTGCCCGCACTATTTGATGAGAAGACAACCGTAAATTCTCCGTCCCGGCCGGTGAAAGCAAACCGATATACGTACTGGTTTTCCGCTGTCACGCGATCTGTGATAGCCCGAATCTGATCCTGTATCAGTGTATCTGCAAAATCCACAGTGCTTTGTGCCAGATCGATTGTTCTGACCACTTCGGAGTTTTCTGCGAGTGTTGCATCTTGTTCTGCGACTGCGATCTGTCCTTTAGGCACGTAATAAAACACGGGTTTTTTTAGCAGATCCATTTCATCAATGCTTAAATTCTTAGCCGTTGTACCTGGGTATCTAAGCAGAGACTGAGATTCAATCGCATCCACAATCAACTCTTTATTAAATGTGGACTGATGTGGTGTATGTTCACCGGTGGAAAACAAAATCAGCTGAGTCAGATTAATGCCATTAGCGGTTATGCGATCAACCAAGTCATTGTCACCATCATCCCGGAAGTTATAAATAGGATCGTCTTCACTGTCACGATATCGTCCCATCGCTTCGATCACACCACGATATAAATCAGTGGTTAACGAAAACTCTGTTTTCAGGGAGGTTGCCACTGAGTCCAGCATTGCTTCGATATTGGTACCGTTATTGATAGTAAAACCACTGGTGAGTTCATTACCAGTATCCGAAAAAGTCCAAACTGTATAGGTTTGATTCTTAATGCTGGAGTTACTGCTAGCCCTTGCTTTGGATAGATAGTCTTTGAGTTCAGCGATTAATTTATCAATCTCATTAGCTGTTAAGCCATCTGTACTACCTGATAGATCAAAGACCAGAGCAGTATTCAGCGTAATAGGGTTACCTACAACTTTCTGCAACATAGGATAGCTTTCTGACGAGATAGACTCTGGATCATCTCCTTCGGCAGATACTGTGGTCAAGAAGTCCGACTCTGTCGCCGTAGAAACAGGTGCCAATGTGGCTGCATCAACTGGATTAACCATGTAATGCCATATATGAGGATCCGTTCCTTCTCCTTGAAAAAGATCATCTTGATCTGATCCCGAAAACTCTTTATGCCGTTCCAAGACCATCAAGGGCAGGTAGCTGACACCTTCAGCTCCAGAACCGGTTCCGCCGCCATCAGTACCACCACCGTCACCGCTGCCACCATCACCACCAGATGATGTTGTACCGTCATCACCATAAATAGAGTCACCGCCACAGCCAGAGACAAACAGTGTCGCTACCAGGAAAAAGACTGAAGAAAATTTAAACAAGAGTTGCATAAGCCTGCCCTTCATCAAGTTATACGTCCATGAAGACTGAAGTCGTCAACATACTATAAAAATTATAAACCCGCCAAAAAATGCTCATCTGGTTCCAAAAAAAATGAGACTGAATCGTACTTTTTATTGTTGGGTTTATCAGATGACCGACGTTAAAGTGTTAATCGTTATTCAATACGACAGACTTAGACCTTAAATGTCACTTGCGTCACAACACGAGTTATGAAGTTGGGAAAATTCAGAATATGTTTAATGATTCGAAAAACAGATAAAAGGAAGGCCGCGATTTGGCTTTGGCGAATAGCAGGATACTAACAGAAGACCTCCCTGTCTCCTGCTTGCGGTTTTATTAAAGATCAAAACTGACTAAAAAACGTCCAAATTGCCGAGGAATGGAACGGTGGGGTCAAATGTCCACCAGACCATGGACACCACACAACCGGATACCCAGCATCACACCCCTGATACTCAACACACGGTGATGGTTCAACCGGCAAGGTTGTATTCGAGCAATGATTGGCAGCAACATAACTATCTTTGGCGGCCACACCATTGTCGTAACCGACCACACCGTCATATATGCCGTGTGCAATCCATGCTGCCATCGGTTTTCCACTGTCGCTATACGGTGTCCAAAGCGCTCCGGACATCGGTGCAATAGCGCGAAACACGCCAGCCATTTCATGACCAACCGCAAAAGACATCATGCCACCGTAACTCCAGCCAACGGAAAAAATACGGTTCTTATCAACACAGAGTTCGTTTTCGAACTGATCCAACATGGCTCGCAGAAAGTTCATATCACGGCCATTGGTATTCGGCCACCCGTTATCATTTTCACCGTTAGGCGACACATATCGATCTGGCGCCACAAATATCGCTGAACCATTCGACAGGTCTTTCAATCCGTAATAAGCACCATTTGCAACATTACCAGCAGAGCCACCCAACCAATGCCAGCCAAAGACAAGCCGATAGGGTTTGTTGCTATCATAATTACTTGGAATATCAAGAATATATTCCCGCTTTTGACCGTTAACATCCATGGAATGACGGCCAGAAGTCAAAGAGGTCGTACCGCCACATCCAGCCGATTCATCAGTTCCGGCAGGTGGTTCAAATGAGTCATCATCTGTAGCAACGGGAACCAGCGACCATTTCTGCCCGTCTCTTCCCTGCCATGCATCCAGGCGAATATCACCACCGGCCTCGGTACTGTTCTGCCAGACAGACACCGCTTTGTTGCTTAAGACAGAAGTAATTGAATACAAATCGTTACCAACATTATCAATATGCCAGCGCTGATTTTCTGTTGCGTTGTAAGTCCATTGCAGTAATTCTGCCCCATCTTCGGTGGAGTAATTATAGACATCAAGCGATTTACCACTATGAACAGCTCTTATAGAGTAACTGCCATCATCCATTAGCTTGATATCGAATTTCTGATTATCAACACCTGTATAACTGTATTGCAGGATGTTGGCACCATCATCGGTACTTTTTCCAGCAACATCCATGTATAAACCACTTAGGGATGAAACGATGTTATACCGACCGGTCATATCCGGCGTTTCAGAGCTATCACCATTAGTGTCCTCTGACGATCCACCGCTGCCATCACTCCCACTGGAGTCATTATTATTTCCCGTATCACCGCCAGTATCATTGTTATCACCGGTACCAGAATCGTTTCCACTGTCATCATTCTCACTTCCGGCATCGGATCCACCCTCACTGTTTCCATCACCAGCAGATCCATTATCAGTAGAATCTCCCAGATCACCACTTTGATCATTGGAAGCATCATTATTGCCGTTATGACCGTCTTGATCAGAAGTATTCTGACCATTCCCAGAGTCACCCTGATCGCCAGATGTTATATCAACATTACAACCAGAAATGAGTAAGGTAAGAACTAAATACAGAACTGAAGTAAACCTATATACCACTTTCATGCTTCTGCCTTTTTGTTAACTGTTTAACAATTTTAAGTACGCATTTTTCCGTCCGCGTCGAGTATATAAAGCAGCTAACCAAACAAGCAGAGCACAAATAAAAAAACGCGACATAGTCGCGTTTTTTTCAGGGTGAATAACAATTTTTGATAACTAAATATCTAAATAATCCAGAATACCTTCGGCAGCTTTGCGCCCTTCATAAATTGCTGTCACCACCAGATCGGATCCTCTGACCATATCCCCACCAGCAAACACTTTTGGGTTACTCGTCTGGAACGAAAACTCTGTTTTTTCTGCAGCTTGCACACGCTGCCAGTCATCCAGACGAATATCATTACCGACCAACCATTCAGGAGGATTAGGTTGAAAACCGAAAGCAATAATGACGGCATCTGCTGGCAGAATCTCCTCACTACCCGGAACAGGTTGAGGTCTGCGACGTCCTTTTTCATCCGGCTCGCCCAACTCAGTGGTAATGACCTTAATGCCTTCAACCTTACCGTCACCCACAATTTCCACCGGCTGCCGGTTAAACAGAAATTTCACACCTTCTTCGCGGGCATTTGTAACTTCACGTCTGGAACCTGGCATATTTTCCTGGTCACGCCGGTAAGCACAGGTAACGGTTTTGGCGCCTTGACGAACAGCTGTGCGATTACAGTCCATCGCTGTATCACCACCGCCCAACACAACCACTCTTTTTCCTTTCATATCAACAAAATCGTCCGGGCTTTGTTCCCAGCCACGACAATGATTGACATTGGAAATAAGATAAGGCAGCGCTTCGTGAACACCCGGAAGATCTTCACCCGGAAAACCTCCTTTCATATATTTATAGGTGCCCATCCCGAGAAAAACTGCATCGTATTCTTCTAACAGGGATTCGAAACTGACATCTTTGCCGATTTCTGTATTCAGGCGAAACTCTATGCCCATTTCAGCGAATATTTCACGGCGACGCGACATCACTGTCTTTTCGAGCTTAAACTCTGGAATACCAAAGGTTAGCAGACCACCAATTTCCGGATATCGATCAAATACAACCGGCTTGACACCATTACGCACCAGCACATCTGCACAACCAATTCCAGCCGGTCCTGCACCAATCACGGCAACTTTCTTATCAGTCCAGACCACTTTGGACATATCGGGTTTCCACCCCATCGCCAAAGCGGTATCAGTGATGTATTTTTCTGTTGAACCGATAGTGACCGCACCAAACCCATCATTCAGGGTACAAGCACCTTCGCATAAACGGTCCTGTGGACACACCCGCCCACACACCTCAGGCAATGAATTGGTTTGGTGGCTTAATTCCACCGCTTCGAGAATATTGCCTTCTGACGCCAGCGCCAGCCAGTTGGGAATGTAGTTATGAACCGGACATTTCCATTCACAATAAGGGTTACCGCAATCCAGACAACGATGAGCCTGAGCCGAGACCTGCTTCGGTTGAAAAGGCTGATAGATTTCAACGAATTCATTTTTACGGACTCTCAGCGCCTTTTTCGTGGGATCCTGACGACCGACATCGATAAACTGAAAGACATTATTGAGTCTTGGTTGAGACATAATTCTGTTCCTCTAAGTCAGATATCAGTTATTCCGGACGCGCCCGGGTGTTGCTTAACAACTGTTCCAGACTGGCAGCTTTGGGTTTTACCAGCCAGAAGCGATACACATAGTCATCGAAGTTATCCAACAGTTCGGCCCCCCAAGCACTGCGTGTCTCTTCAGTATGCTGGGCCACTACTTCATAAAGGTATTTGCGATAATCCTCCATAGCCTCAGAACTGACCCTATGAATATCCACAAGTTCCCGGTTGTAACGATCAGGAAAGCGATTGTCGAGATCCAGTACAAAAGCAAAACCACCAGTCATACCGGCACCAAAGTTTCCGCCGGTTTTACCCAGTACAGCCACCATTCCACCAGTCATATACTCGCAACAGTGATCTCCTGCGCCTTCTACAACCGCATGTGCTCCAGAATTCCGGACAGCAAAACGCTCTCCTGCGGTACCAGCGGCATAAAGGCGTCCACCCGTAGCACCGTACAAACAGGTATTGCCTATAATGGAAGTCTCTTGTGTACTGAATGAACTGCCTTTAGGTGGCCGGATGACCAACTTGCCACCGGTCATTCCCTTACCAACATAGTCATTAGCATCACCATCCAGAATCATATTCAGCCCACCGGCATTCCAGACACCAAAGCTCTGACCGGCAACCCCCGTTAAATTCAGGGTAATCGGCTGACCCGCCATTCCTTGATTACCATAACGGCGGGCAATTTCACCAGACACTCTGGCACCGATTGAACGATCACAGTTACAGACATCAAAACTGAATGAGCCACCACTTTTACTGTCTATCGCAGGCAATACTTCTGCAATCATTTGTTCGGCTTTTTCACCCTGATCAAATGGTTGGTTGCGATGAACCTGTACAGTATGTGGTTTCTGATTCATAGCCGGATCACTAAACAAGATCGGGCTCAGGTCCAGACAAGCCTGACGATCCGTAACGCCTTTTTTAGCCGTCAGCAATTCAGTATGACCGATAATTTCCTCAAGTGTTCTGAAACCTAATTCCGCCAGCAGCTCCCTGACTTCTTCTGCTACAAAATGGAAATAGTTTTTAACCATCTGAACAGTTCCACGGAAGTGATTGGTCCGCAACGCATCATCCTGAGTCGCCACACCTGTAGCGCAGTTATTCAAGTGACAAATCCGCAGATACTTACAACCAAGCGCTACCATGGGAATAGTGCCAAAACCAAAGCTTTCAGCACCGAGAATAGCGGCTTTTATAACATCCATTCCGGTTTTCAAACCGCCATCCGTCTGCAACCGTACTTTATCGCGAAGATCATTACCTCGAAGAGTCTGATGAGCTTCACTCAACCCCAGTTCCCAAGGTGACCCTGCATGCTTGATGGACGTCAACGGACTGGCCGCCGTCCCACCGTCATAACCTGAGATGGTGATCAAATCAGCATACGCTTTGGCTACACCGGCAGCCACAGTTCCAACACCGGGCTCTGAGACCAGTTTTACTGAAATCAACGCTTCAGGATTGACCTGTTTCAAATCAAAGATCAGCTGTGCCAGGTCTTCAATAGAATAAATATCATGATGTGGCGGTGGTGAAATCAAAGTAACACCCGGTACAGCAAAGCGCAGCGTTGCAATTAGCGTATTCACTTTACCGCCCGGCAGCTGCCCCCCCTCTCCAGGTTTGGCACCCTGGGCTACTTTGATCTGAATAACTTCGGCATTGACCAGATACTCAGCGGTCACACCAAAGCGTCCTGAAGCCACCTGCTTGATCTTGGAACGCTTAATAGTGCCGTGACGAGCCGGGTCCTCACCACCCTCTCCTGAATTTGAACGGCCACCCATTTCATTCATGGCAACAGCCAGTGCCTCGTGAGCCTCAGGAGATAAAGCCCCTAAAGACATAGCCGCAGTATCGAAACGTTTAAACAGACTTTCAGCGGATTCCACCTCTGAAACCGGAATACGTTTTTGAGGACTTAATGCAAATAAATCCCTGACAGTCGCGGGCTGGCGTTCATTGACCAGCGCCGCAAAATCCCGATACCGACCGGCATCATTATTTTGTACAGCATCCTGGATCGCCTTGACGACATCCGGGTTAAACGCATGGTACTCGCCATCGTGTACATACTTCAGAAGTCCGCCAGTGCCGATAGGCTTGCGCGCCTTAAAAGCCTCTTTGGTCAGTAATTTGAGGTCCTGCTCAAAATGTTCAAACCGGGCGCCTTCGATACGACTGGTAACCCCTTTAAAACAAATACTCACAACCTCTGAGCTTAATCCTACAGCCTCAAACAGTTGAGCACCGCGATAAGAGGCCACAGTCGAAATGCCCATCTTCGACATGATTTTGAACAATCCTTTATCGATGCCCTTACGATAATTCTTGTATAAGGCCGTCGGGTTACCAATTAGATCCCCGGCTTTGATCATGTTATCGAGCACTTCATAGGCCAGATACGGATATACCGCTGTGGCACCAAAGCCAATCACCACCGCAAACTGATGAGGATCTCTGATTGCACCGGTATCAAGCACAACATTGGTATTGCACCGCAACCCCTTATCCACCAGGCGATGGTGAGCAGCTCCCGTCGCCATTGCCGCAGGCACTGGCAAGCGACCAGCTTCGATGTTGCGATCAGAAAGGATGACAATGGCAACGCCTTCTCTGGATGCCTGTTCAGCCAGGTCAGCAACCCGGGTCACAGCATCTTTCAGACCTTCCTGACTGGCATCATAAGTAATATCGATGAGACGATGACTAAACTCTTCCCGATCAATATGCAGTAACGCCTTATACTTCATTGGCGACAACACTGGCGAACTCAGAATAAATCGGCGAGCACAATCTTCTGTCACATTGAACAAATTGCGTTCTGGGCCAAGACAGGTTTCCAAAGACATAACAATGGATTCCCGAATCGGGTCAATCGGCGGATTGGTAACCTGGGCAAACTGTTGACGGAAATAGTCTGTCATAGGTCGAACCCGGGTCGACAATACGGCCATAGGCGCATCATCGCCCATAGACCCCACTGCTTCTTGCCCGGTTTCTGCCAGTGAGCGCAATACCTGCTCACGTTCTTCGCGAGTCACCTGGAACATTTTCTGGTGAAGGCTCAATTGCTCTGCAGACAAAGATGCACCTTCTGCCTCTTCTGAATGCTGCAGGTTTGAGCGTAGCCGTACGGCATGTTTTTTGAGCCACTGCTTATATGGATAGCGTGACTTCAAACGGTTATCGATTTCCTCAGTTTCCAAAAACTCACCCGTGTGAGTATCAACTGCCATAATCCGGCCAGGCCCTACCCGACCTTTGGAAATAACATCTTCCGGTTTGTAATTCCAGACACCGATTTCGGAGGCCAGAGTGATGTATCCGTTTTTATGTATCATCCAGCGAGCCGGACGCAGTCCATTTCGATCCAATAAACAAATGGCATAACGACCATCCGTCAACACCACACCTGCAGGCCCATCCCATGGCTCCATATGCATGGAGTTAAGCTCATAAAACGCTTTTAGGTCCGAATCAATATGTTCGACGTTCTGCCAGGCAGGAGGAATCATGGTTCTTACGGCACGGAATACATCCATGCCACCAGTCAATAGCAGATCCAGCATATTATCCATTGATGATGAATCTGAGCCGGTAATATTGACGACTGGCTGCAGCTCTTCAAGATTTGGCAACAGGTCAGTTTGGAATTTCGGAGCACGGGCTCTGGCCCAGTTACGGTTGCCCTGAATCGTATTGATTTCACCGTTATGAGCGAGGAACCGGAACGGCTGGGCCAACGGCCAGCGCGGCATGGTATTGGTCGAAAAACGCTGGTGGAATACCACAATCGCGGTTTCAACCATGGGATTCCCCAGATCAGGATAGAAACTGGGCAAATCCACGGGCATCATCAACCCTTTATACGAAAGTACCTGTTCAGCCAGAGAACAAATATAAAAATGATCTGAATTTTCTTCGACAGCGATTTCTGCTTTGCGGCGAGCAGTAAACAACTTAACAGCAAACTGCTGCTCTGTCAGACCACTACCAGCCACAAATACCTGTTCGATTTTCGGCATACAGGCCAAAGCCATTGGCCCCAGACAATCTGGATTAACAGGTACTTCACGCCAACCCACCACCTCAAGCCCTTGATCAGTCAGAGCTCGTGCCAAAGCCGCTTTGCCCTTACTGTGGATAGCGATATCCGGATGCATGAACACCATACCTACAGCATAGCGTTCCCCTAATTCAATATTGAACAGAGCTTTGGCTTCCGAGCGCAGAAAGGCATCAGGCCGCTGAATCAATAGGCCGCAACCGTCACCTGTTTTACCATCTGCGGCAATACCACCACGATGGGTCATACATGTTAATGATTCTATAGCTGTTTGTAATAACTCGTGACTGGCCTGCCCCTGCATATGGGCTAGTAAACCAAAACCACAGTTATCTCGAAATTCCTGAGGATTAAATAGACCTGCATGCATAAACTTGACTCTCATGCGCTGAATTGAAACAGACCAGAAGAGGCGGATAGAAACCCGCTATATTCAGGTATTTATGCCCTTTTTGCCTTCAGAAGCTCCAAGCGTTCCGATGGTAAAATGTTACCCGGTAACTACCTGACTAATACTTTTATATCGACATCGAAAGAGCTTTCGACCGAGGACGCCCATCAGACAAAGGGCCGACAATCATACACATCTGGCCAGGGACACTCAAACTTATAACACAATTTTTGAAATAATAAAAACTGGATTCCAAATAGGAATATATTGAAGAATAAACAGTTATAGACCTTCAAAAGGCACTCACGACTCGAACTGTTTATTTATGAGAGCGGATGCATCCCAGCAAAATACACATTCTAAGGTTCCATTAGCAGTCGAATATCCGCAATGGGACGCACCCAGGGTTTCAGTTTTTTTAGAGACTTGGGTAGTTTTTCCACCGCTGACAGCGCGTCTTTTCGGCTGCCGTATTCACCTGTAACTGCAACATACCAGTCTTTTTCCTGGAAAGTGGTCTTGTAGTAGGCAAAACGCTCAGAATGGTTTTGCCCTGCAATAAATTCTTTAATTGCAGCCTCTGTACGCACACCAAGCAACTGTATGGTAAACGCATCATCTTTGGCCGATGCAAACCATTTGCCTGCTGAAACCACTGCTTTTTTAACTTCTGGTACCTTCGGTTCAGTTTTCACCGGCACCCCCCCGCTCTTTGTCGACACCGGCTCAGGGGGTACTGGAACAACTGCCACATGACTCGCCTCAGGCTCAGGCTCAGGCTCAGGCTCAGGCTCAGGCTCAGGCTCAGCAGCTGGAGTATGAATTTCTGGTTTTGGTGCTTCAACAGCAGGCTCTGGTGTTTTCGACTGTTGTCGTGCTTCCACTTTTGCAACAGCTTGCTGCAAGCGTTCACTCAAGCCTTCATCATGAGGGGCCTTTTGTTGAACCACAACCGGTTTCGGTTCAGCTTGCCAGCGTTGATACAGAAACGCGATACCAACCAACACCACCAGAGCACCAATCGCAATAAAGTGGGCAACAGGAATAGTACTTTTTTCTGTTACATGAGAGCGTGCCTGCTGACTCATATACTCTGCAGCTACACGCTTGATATGAAGAGGAATACCTTCTGTGGAGAGGTATATTTTCTCAACCACATCGGGCGAAAAGGGGACACCACGCTTGTGCCCAACAAACTCAAAATGATCCTGCAGAAATGCAAACACTTCTTTATTAGACAAAGCAGCCAGATGAATACTATGAATCATATTTGCGGGTTTGAAATAAGCCCGAAAATCCACCACACCCTCTGTTGCAAACAACGTCAGCCCAATTGACTGGTCTTCAGGCAGCCCCGCAACCAATTGATACAAGCTTTCGAGTGCCTCTTCATCCAACTGATCAGCGTCATCGATCAAGATACAATGGCGAATCCCCATAATCGACTGCGAGAGATGGTGGCTACGGATTACCCTCAGAGCTTGGTCAATATCACCAGTTTCAATTTCAATATCCCAACTGCCAGCAATCTGCTGAAGTATAGTCTCGGTTGTCCAATCAGGACCCGCTGTGAAAGATACTATTCTCACAACGCCCAACTGCAGAAGCTGTTTTTTCAGGACATTGAAAAGCGTCGTTTTCCCATAGCCATCCGGGGCCAGGACAATCAAGGCAAGGTGGGAAAACTGATTGAGATGAATGAGCTGTTCGAGCACATCATGGCGTTTACCCACTGCACAAAATACATCAGTGTCAGCTGCAAACGGATCTTTGCTCAACCCATAGAATTCGAGGTAATCAGGCTCATAAGCGGGGTTCATGATAACCGGCTCCTTAGAATCCTCCCCTTGTTAATAGGAAAGATTAACTAAGCTGCATTAACTTTGTCCAATAAAGCTGTCAATCAAACGGTTCAAAGTAGACACGGGATACTCCGAAGTGATCTTGGCCTGACCAAGCCGATCCAGCAACACTAAACGAATATCTGCATTCAGGTTCTTTTTATCGACGGCCATATGGGTTAAAAAGTCATTCCTATTCATTCCATCGGGTGGATAAACAGGCAATTCAAACACCTCCAACAATCGCACCAAACGAGCCTCTAGCTCTTCTCCGAAATTCTCATCTAACCAGCTGCTCATCCTGACTGCCATTCTCATACCAACAGCCACAGCCTGTCCATGCAACCATGAGCCGTAACCGGAATGTGTCTCTATGGCATGCCCAAAAGTATGCCCAAGATTGAGAATTGCCCTCAATCCCTGCTCAGTTTCGTCCTCTGCGACGACACTGGCTTTAATCTCACATGATTTTTGAATGGCAAAGGCCAAAGCCTCTGACTCAAGCGCTTTCAGAGCCTCTGCGTTTTGTTCGAGCCAAGCAAAAAAAGCCTGATCCCATATCAAACCATATTTGATAACTTCCGCCATTCCGGCAGCAAATTCAATCGCTGGCAATGTTGATAAAACATCAATGTCAATCACAACCGACTTTGGTTGCTTAAACGCGCCGATCATATTTTTACCGAGCAGATGGTTAACACCAGTTTTACCACCAACCGAAGAATCCACCTGAGACAACAATGTGGTTGGAATCTGAATGAAGTCAATGCCACGCTGATAACAGGCAGCAGCAAACCCGGTCATATCACCCACCACGCCACCACCAAGAGCAATCAAACAGGCTTTTCGATTAAATCTGGCCTGCAATAAGCAGGTAAAAATCTGGTTTAAAGTATCCAGGTTTTTATATTTTTCACCGTCGGGAAGGATACAGGTTTCCACCTGCAAACCGGTCAGAGAAGAGAGCAAACGCTCCAGATAGATAGGAGCTATCGTTTCGTTGGTGACAATACAAACCTGCTGATAAGCAAGTTTGTCGCGAAGGTAGGTTTTGATGGTGTCCACATCATCCAGCAGACCCGATCCAATGACAATAGGATAACCTCGGTCACCCAGTTCCAATTCAATACATGCTAAGACTTTACCCATTCCCGACTCGATAATTGTTCAATGATCTCTTTAATCACATTCTTAGGCAATTTGTGGTCAGTGTCTACCACGATATCGGCAGTCTCATCATATAGTGGAGACCGAGCAGTCACCAACTTTCTCAATACTTCCTCACGATTATCGGTTTGCAACAATGGGCGGT
Organism: Gynuella sp.; assembly: GCF_050297175.1. Lineage (NCBI taxonomy): Bacteria > Pseudomonadati > Pseudomonadota > Gammaproteobacteria > Oceanospirillales > Saccharospirillaceae > Gynuella > Gynuella sp. The sequence goes on from NZ_JBNKSF010000027.1 coordinate 78,115, forward strand.
TTCTGTCTTTTTCTGTTCTTTCTATTTGTTGTCTGACCGACGCCTTCAAATAGATCACTACACCACGACTACGTAAATTTCTGCGGTTTTCCTCTTTCAGAATAGCCCCACCACCCGTTGCGAGAATAACAGATTCTAATTGAGTGAGATCCTCAATCACCGATAGCTCACGCCGACGAAACCCCTCCTCTCCCTCAAGATCAAAAATCCAGGGGATATCGGCGCCGGCGCGCTCTTCGATAATTTTATCGGAATCAATAAAGGGAAGATTAAACTCTTCAGAAAGCAAACGCCCGATGGTGCTCTTACCAGCTCCCATCGGGCCAATTAAATATATATTTGGAATTTTGGACATTAATGGCTCGTAAGCTGATCCTCAACAAGCTTAGGTGTAATAAATATCAACAGCTCGTTTTTTTCCTGGGAATTCGTTGTACGACGGAAAAGAGCGCCAATGAAAGGTAAATCACCCAACAATGGAGTCTTATATACACTCTGCACGTCTGAACTCTGGAATATACCACCCAGAACAACTGTCTGACCATTATCTACCAACACTTGAGTGTCCAACTGGTTACGATCAATGGTTACCAGACCACTGACAATATCGCCCACCTGATCCTGAGTCACTGTCAAATCAATTACAAAACGATCATCCGGCGTGATATGCGGCAACACAGACAAAGACAGCTCAGCATTACGAACGGACAGTGTATCACCAGTAACGTACGGAATTTCAGTACCTGACAGGATCTTCGACTCCCGGCCGTCTGCAGTCATAATCTTCGGTTGAGAGATAATCTCTGCTTTACCATTGGATTCAAGAGCAGATAGCTCTAGATCCAGCAACAAGTCTGCAGTTCTAAATCCAATAGTAAACGAAGAGGCTTCTGAACTCTGTGCCGGTAGATTGACCGCCAGCGCATTAGGATAGGTTAAATAATCATCCTCTGTTCCAGCCAGAAAATTGTTGATTTCGGTATTCGAGTCGATTGAACCCGAGCCAATAAACCCACTGCTATCACCGGCATTGATAGAATCTCCACCGCCGCCCCAACGAACACCCAACTCTTTACCAACGGTTGAGTTAGCAACGACTATACGAGCCTCGATCAACACCTGCCGAACAGGAACATCAAATACCGCAATTGCCTGACGGATTTTTTCCAGATTACTCGCAGTGTCACGAACCATGATTTTGTTGGTACGCTCATCAACAGCTATTGTGCCACGAGCAGATAATAAGGTAGAGCTTGCCACAGAAGAGCCATTGTCGCCCCCCGTAACCTGACCAACAGCGGCATCAGCAGCGATCTCAGCCTTAGACTGCTTCTGTATAATATCGACAATATCTACAGCCTTGGCATAGTTGATCTGAATGAACTCTGTTGATAGCGGTGCCAGCTTCTCTATTTGAGCCTGAGCTTCAAGCTCCAGTTTTTCTCTCGCTGCAATTTCTTCAGCTGGCGCGACCAGCAAAACATTACCGATTTGGCGCTTATCAAGCCCTTTGGTTTTTAGCACTAAATCAAGCGCCTGATCCCATGGCACATTCTTAAGCCGCAATGTGATATTCCCTTGAATTGTATCACTTGCAACAAGATTCAATTCCGTAAAGTCTGCAATCAACTGCAGAACAGAGCGGACAGCAATATCTTGGAAATTAAGAGACAGGCGCTCCCCATTATATGGGAATTTTTCTTTTAAACGCTTCTCCTGCTCTTCCTGAGTGACTTCTTTGACATCAATTGTCAAAACCTTATTGGTTTGATAAGCCAGGTAGTCATAATTACTACCAGGTTCAATCACGAAAACAGCATCCTTTCCTTCGTTATAGGCATTGATATAACGGACCGCTGTTGCAAAATCGACAACATCCAGGCGACGCTGCAGGGTTTCCGGGAGCGTAAAGCCCGGCACACGTACAACAATGTTGCCACTTTCTTCATGAATATCAGCATTGGCAGTAGAGTCAGAAAAAGCAATGATTACTTGACCATCCGCTTCTTCTCCGCGTCTGAAATCAACTTGCTGAACACTTTTGGATCCAGAGACTATTGGCTTGCTGGTCTGAGAAGCAGCTCTCTGAGTATTGGTATTGGCAATATCAATAACTTCGGTCTCTTCATCACCTAGCAATGAAATTTCCTGATTATCCCCTAAGAGCTCTATCGGTGAATCTGAAACAAGCTGCGCAACTTCAGCCGCACTGCCACTTTGTTCGCCAATTAAAATAACCAGCTGATTACCAGTTTTCGCCAACGTATACGGAACAAGCTTGGTCAAATTCAGCACAACACGAGTTCTATCACCAGCGCTAAGAACAGTGGCACTGCGAGTATTACCAGAACTGACCTGATAATATTTTTGCAGCGACGAAGCTACATTCGGCAGGTCAATGGATATTCTCGCCGGTTGTTCTACCGAATATGACTTCGGACTTTGAAAGCTTCCATCAAAGGTCAACCGAACTTCCGTCCTATCACCAGCCAATGATGAGAATTCAATATTCGTTACATTGACAGCCAATGCACCAGTCGCTGGTACCAACAGTAATAACACTTTGATTAATCTGTTTAAAACTCGCATTTTTTTATCCCAAATCGCTTAATTGCTGCCAATTCTATTAAGGCTCAAAACCATTCAACATGATTGTTCTGGGGCGCTCCAGCCAGCCACCCTGACCATCTGGCACAATCTCCATCATATCTATCTGTGTCGCGGCAATATTCAGCACTTTACCGTTGTTTTTGCCCATGTAATTGCCAACATGCACTCTATGAATATCGTTTTCCGGATCTCTTATCAAAGCCCAGAGTTCACCGTCACTCATAGCAATAGTACCCACCATAACCAATGACTCTACACGGAAATCTTCCAGAATTTCGCGCGGCCGATCGAGGTCAGGCTTCACATCACTACGTGGACGCTCCTGAACCTGCGCTTCTATTTCCATTGGAATCTCAAAAGGAGCTCGCAAGCCAGCCGCACTGTAGGTGAAAAACTCATAAGGCTGAAATTCAGGAGGAGGAGGAATTCTGCCCTTGGCATTACGTTCTACTTCCTGAACAAACTGACGCAAATCAGCATTGCTATCATTGGTACTACAACCAAATAACCCCAAACATACCAAAACCAGTAGAAGTATTCTCATTGGTCTTCTCCTGGGTTATATCGATAAGTCTTTGCCTCAATTTTCATAACCAGCGGTGATGTGCGGGAACCATCATTTTCCTGCGCTTTTCTGTCTTTACTGCTGGTAATCGTGAAGTCATGAAGGGTCACGATACGTGGCAGAGCAGATATTCCGCTGATAAATGTACCCATCTCGTGATATTCGCCGCGAACTGCAATTGCAATCGGGGTTTCAATATAAAACTCTTTGGGTACATCACCACTCAATTCGAGGGAATCGAATTCCAGACCACTCTGGACACCAGTGAAAGTAATATCATCCAACAGGCCGGATATTTCAGTCTCATTCGGCAACTGTTCAAGCAACGCACCAAACGTTTCCCGCATTTCTGCCAACTGCGTTTTAAACGCCTCCAAGTTGGAGACCTTAAATGCATTCTTGGAAAACTGGTCTTTAAGGGATACTTCCTTCCCTTCTTCTCTGGCGAGACTCTGGTATTGATCTTTTACGATGAACCAATAGCCAGCGAAACCAATGATTCCCACAAGCAAGATACACGTCACCAGTTTGATGCCCGCAGGCCAGGAACCCATGTTTTCAAAATCAGGATTGTTATAGTCGAAACTCTTGAAACCTTCAAAGAATCCTTGCTTGGCCATCACTGACCCTCCGTTTCAGTCGCTTTACGAGGGGAGGATTGCTTCACAACGATATTGAAACTGTTGCCGGTCTGCTCACCAGACTCATCTTTGACAGCTTTTATGTCTTTCAGGAATGCATTATCAAACCATTGCGAAGCATCCAGATTCCTGAGCAGATCCGATATACTACTGGGCTTATCAGCCACACCATTTAAAGAAATGGTGTCACCTTTTTTACTGACTTCCTCATAATAAACCCCATCCGGCAAAGTCCGAACGAGTTCATCAAACACTCTGACAATCACCGGCCGGTCACCCTGCAACGCCTGAATCACGTTCATCCGCTCTACGAGCTTGGTGCGTTCTTCCTGCAGCGTTTTGATCTCATCAATCTTTTTCTTTTGAATATTGATCTGCTCGGTTAAAAAGTTGTTACGATTTTTTTGTACTGATATCAGTTCATCAACGTACTTGTTCCAGCTGTACACTGCGGCAGCGGCAGCCACACAAACAAATACCAACACCAGAACAAACTGTTGCTGACGCTCTTTGCGTAACTCGGCACGCCAAGGTCTTAAGTTAATATTGGCCATGATCAGAAGCTCCTCATCGCTAAACCACAGCAAATCATTAGTGCTGGAGCATCATTGGTCAGATTGGCAGCATTCACCCGATTCGCCAGTGTCATATTGGCAAATGGATTGGCAACGATGGTTGCAGTGCCGATTTTGTCCTGAATTAACTGGGCCAATCCGGGAATAGAAGCGGTACCACCCGCCAATACGATGTAGTCCACATCATTATACTGGCTGGCAGCGAAGAAAAATTGCAGAGACCGGGTTACTTGTTGGACCACTGCTTCTTTAAAAGGCTCAAGAACTTCTGTTGCATAATCATCAGATAAGCCACCCTGTTTTTTTGCCAACCCGGCTTCCTGAACCGTCAGTCCATACCGCCGCATGATTTCTTCAGTCAATTGCTTACCACCAAAGAGCTGTTCACGGGTATATATAGTCTTACCATTGTTCAATACGCTTAGCGTGGTCATCGAATGGCCAACATCGACAACAGCAACAGTCATGTCCTCATCGGCTGACTCAAACTGAGGAACAAGCAATTGGAATGAGCGCTCCAGTGCGAATGCTTCAACATCCACGATGGCGCTTTCCAGTCCGCCAATTTCCAGGGCATCTTCCCGAAACTCGACATTCTCCCGCCGGCAGGCTGCCAGTAAAACCTCCACCATGCTATCAGTATTTGGAGATGACCCAATTACTTCAAAGTCTATGGCAACTTCATCTAGGGGGTACGGGATATATTGATCTGCCTCAACATTAATCTGTGTTTCCATCTCATCATCGGTAAGACCAGCATTCATTTCGATGGTTTTAGTGATGACAGCAGAACCAGCGACAGCGACAGCGGCCTTCTTGCGACGGGTTTTTGTTTTAGCCACAAGTTTGGCGATTGCCTGGCCGACACCTTCAACATCATTAATGTTCTTCTCAACAACAGCGTTTTCAGGTAATGGTTCGACAGAATAGTTTTCTACCCGATACCCATCGTTATTACGACTCAACTCCAACAACTTCACAGAAGTGGAACTGATGTCCAGACCCAAAACAATGTTGTCCTTTTTCTTGAAGAGACTCACGACACTTATTTTCCTATCTGAAACCGATACTTACGAACGATTCATTGGTAATTACTTTAGGTATTAGATACCAGAGCTGTCAAATCCGCAATGTGTTCTCATACACAAATCTATCTATAATATGCCGCTTTTCCGACCGAAAAACCGCTAACTCATTCATTTATTAGGAAAAATATGAAATTTCTGGCCGGCTCGCTTCGTATTATATTTTGGGGCTTTATTGCCTTAATTTGTGCAATCGTTCTCATTTGCTCTGCTATCTACCTTTATCTAGGTCCCAGCCTACCTTCAGTTGAATCACTCAAGACCGTTCAACTACAGACTCCTCTGCGTATTTATTCGGCAGATAACAAACTCATTGAAGAGTTTGGTGAGCTAAGACGAACACCTCTCACATATGAGGAAATTCCTCCGAGATTTGTTCAAGCTCTCATATCTGTCGAAGACCGATCCTTCGAAACCCATGTTGGAGTGGATGCCAAAGGTTTCATCCGGGCTGTACTGGAATTTGTTTCTTCTGGCGAAAAAGGTGGTGGCGGCAGCACCCTGACTCAGCAGGTTGCCAAAAACTTTTTCTTCAGTAACAAAAAACAATTCACACGCAAGTTCCGGGAGATTCTGTTAGCGCTACAAATGGAGCGCATACTAACCAAACGTGAAATCTTTGAACTCTATGCCAACAAGATGTTCTTTGGTCACCGGGCTTACGGAATACAGGCCGCAGCCCAGGTTTATTACGACAAAGACATCAATGATTTAACCTTAGCAGAAATTGCCATGATTGCAGGTTTACCTCAACGACCTTCACGAGCAAATCCTCTTAGCTACCCTGATGCGGCACTTAAACGGCGAAATAAAGTGCTTTCTGACATGCTGGAGCTCGGCTATATCACTGATCCATCTTATCAGCGGGCAAGCAAGGCTCCATTAACTGCCGGCAACCAACAAAACACTGAAAAACGTGATTTTATCGCCCCGTGGGTTGCGGAAATGGTTCGCGAGGAAATGCTGAAACGTTACGGAGATGACAGTTACAGCGCAGGCTTTCGAGTCTATACAACCATAAACTCAAAACTGCAGAATGCTGCCAACCTGGCCGTGCAAAGAGGTTTGCTTGACTATGATCGCCGTCATGGTTTCCGTGGCGCCTATCGAAAAATTCCCGCAGACGCATCAATACCTCAAGCCGAACAATGGGAAAAGTGGGAGGATATTCTTTCAAATGAACCCGATTTTGGCGGCCTCAGCCCGGCAATTGTGACCAAAGCCGAAGACAACCAGTTGACTGCGTTACTGGCAGACGGAAACACCATCGACCTTCCGCTGGCGGAGTTAAAATGGGCACGGCGATACCTCAATCACAGCCTCAAAGGCGCTACGGTCAAGAAAGCTTCCGACGTTGCGGACACAGGTGACATGATCTGGCTTGAGAGGCGCGACAATCAATGGCTACTCGCACAGATCCCAGCAGTCCAGGGAGCATTTGTCGCCACAAACCCAAACAATGGTGCGATTCAGGCCCTGGTGGGTGGTTTTGATTTCAGACAAAACAAATATAATCGGGTCATACAGGCTGAACGACAACCTGGTTCAAACATTAAACCTTTTCTATATTCCGCAGCTCTGGCAAAAGGTTTTACACCTGCAACCATTATGAATGACTCTCCGATCACGATTGTAGATCCGGTATTGGAAACCACCTGGAGACCCAAAAACTCAGGTTATGTATTTGATGGCCCAATTCGTCTGAGAGAAGCGTTGTATCGATCCAAAAATGTGGTCAGCATCCGGATACTCCAAAATATCGGAATCAATTATGCCATTAACTACATTAGCAAATTTGGATTCGACCCCGGCAAATTACCAAACAACCTAACTCTGGCACTGGGAAGCGCATCGATCACCCCCATGAAAATCATGGAAGGTTACAGCGTCATAGCAAACGGTGGCTATAAGGTCACGCCATACGTTATACAAAGAATAGAAGACGTTTCTGGTAATATTTTATTTGAAAACCACCCGGCAACCGTGTGCCGAAGCTGTAGTCAACCTGCCGTAACCGAGCCGCCACCCGTATCCGTGGAACCTCTCAATTCCGATGGCACGCTGGTCAACAAACCATCGTCACAACCTATAGATAACCCGGTAGCACCGCGAATCATCGATGAAAACACCATGTACATCATGAATTCCATTCTTCGCGACGTAATTAAGAAAGGTACCGGCAGAAGAGCGCTGGCACTGGGCAGATCCGATATTGCCGGTAAGACAGGTACCACCAACAACGGTGTCGATGCATGGTTCTCTGGATTCAATCCAGACATAGTCGCTACCGCGTGGGTTGGTTTCGACCAGCCTCAACCACTTGGTGGCGTCGAATGGGGTGGCCTGACAGCTCTGCCGATATGGTTAGATTTTATGCAAGTAGCACTGGAAGGAAAACCGGAGAAAATCCTGCCACAGCCTCCGGGTATCGTAACTGTCAGAATCGATCCTAAATCCGGATTACTGGCCCGCCCCGGTCAAAAAGATGCCATTTTTGAGATTTTTCCAAAAGACAGAGTGCCAACCGAGCAGGCATCGGAAAAAGTAAATATAACCGTAGAAAGAGAACCTACTGAAGAAGAATTACAGCAGGCAATTGAGGGCCAAGGCGACCCTCAATCGGATCAATCGCAAATTACTGCGCCTGAATTGCTGTTTTAAACATTCACCTCTGCGGCAATGTGCTTATCAATCATTGACCGCAGAGCCTTGGCCGGCTGGGCGCCGACAGTAACATCAACCGGCTGCCCATCTCGAAACATCATCAGAGTCGGAATACCTCTCACGCCAAAACGATTCAGTATTTCCGGCTCATTATCAGCATTGACTTTGACAATATTGATCTGACCTTCGTAGTCTTCTTTCAGAGCATCAAGCACCGGTGCAACCATCTTACAAGGTCCACACCAATCCGCATAAAAATCGACCAGAGTCAGTCCTTGGCTCTGTTCCACGATGTTTGAGAATGTACCTGTTTTCAAAATTTCGACTTTAGCCATTGATTATTCTCCTCATGTCTTGAATGAATGAAGACATTTTATATGTTAGCCTTTGAACAACCAGTCACCTTAAATACAACCTTTCGTTCGAAAAATGAAACATGAACTTAGATCACGTCAAACGTTTTGTCTATATAGTCAACTCCGGCTCACTGACATCAGCCTCCCAGAAACTGGGAGTACCAAAGTCATCGTTATCCAGGCAAATGAACTTACTGGAACAGGAACTCCATACTAAATTGATGATTCGTGGCAACAGGCAGCTGGAACTAACAGAAGCCGGTGCACTGCTGTTTAACCAATCTCAAGACTTGATCCTGGGGTTAGACGAGGTCGAAGACAATATTGCTCATCTGATTACTCAACCTTCTGGAACGTTACGAGTACAGACCCCCTCAGAATTTATGTCCGACGAGATAGCCCAGCTGGCGGTAGAGTTTGCACAAATCTATCCTAAGATTCAGCTGTGTCTGAACCAATACACCGGAGCTATTCCAAGTCCGGATGATATGGATATTACAATCGTCAACCACGACTTCCAGCTGGCCTTCAATGACTTGATTGCCCGGCCGCTAATGAGCATTCCGCAAAGCCTTTATTGCAGTCCTCACTGTGCCCAAGGGGCATCCGAAATAGACTTTGAATCTCTGCCTAAACAACAACTGATTACTCAACCAGGCGAACAATACTGGTATTTCAGGGAGCAAAATAATCGGCTCAGCATCCCGGTCAATGGACGCCTGATCTTGAACAGTCCGGAAATGCGCATTATTGCAGCCATCAGAGGAATGGGTATCACCAAACTTCCGGATTATCTGGTTCAGCATGCAGTGAAACATGGGTCACTCATTAAAGTCAGCACGTCAATGCCGGTATGGGCTGAAACCGTGACTCTGCTATATAAGCACCGCCAGCCACCACGTAAGGTTCAGGTGTTCATTGAATTCGTGCAGAATTTTATTGGTCGTATGCAATCGCGACTGTAAAACAGGCCATCCATGGCCCGCGAAATCACATATCGGCAGGAACCTTGACCCTGAACAGGATCAGGTAAAATGCAGGAATAGCTAACAGGGTTAAGATCGTTGCGAATCCCAGCCCAAATGCAATAACAACTGACATTCCCTGAAAAAACGGATCAAACAACAATGGTAGCAACCCAAGAATAGTGGTTGCAGCAGCCATCATCACCGGACGAACACGACTGACAGCCGAGTCAAACACAGCATGATACGGCTCCACCCCATCAGCCAACTCGTGATTAATCTGTTCGATAAGCACAATACCGTTTTTTACCACCATACCCGACAAGCTTAAAAAGCCCAGCAGGCTCATAAAGCCGAATGGAATATTTAATGACAACATACCAACGACAATACCCACAATTGTTAACGGCACACATAACCAGACAATAACGGACTCCCGTATCGAGTTGAACAACAATACGGTGATAATGAACATGAATAGATATCCCAACGGCACACTGGCCATAACATTCTTCTGAGCATCTCCAGAACTTTCATATTCGCCCCCCCATTCCAGTGAATATCCATCAGGCAGATCAACAGCTTCAATCACTGGACGAATTTCCTTAAACACCTGATCCGCAGTTTTATCCGTATATAGACTCAAATCTGCCTGAACTGTCAGTGTCCTACGTTTGTTCTCTCGTACAATTCGGGCATCTTCCCAAATCAACTGATAGTCCGTCACCAATTCCGAGAAGGATACATATTTGCCGGTGTATGGTGCGTAAACCTGTATATCATTGATCTGTTCAATACTGCCTCGCTCCTGCTTCGGCACAGTAATAATAATTGGCAGAAGATCCGTTCCATCACGATAAACACCGACAGTACGACCCTCAAGATTGGTCAGTAGAGCCTGATCCAGTTTTTCTTTGGTAATTCCCAGGTCAGCTGCTTTTGCCTCATCAAAAATGGGTTGATAAACCTTGGATTTTTGTTTCCAGGTATCACGAATACCAACCAACTCATCAAACTCACGGAATTTTGCTTTATATTTTTCAGCAATTCCGCGTAACACATCTGAGTCCTGCCCCACAATTTTTGCTTCAATTTTTGCACCTTTTGATGGCCCTAAGGCCAGCCGCCTCAAAACAAACGATACTTCCGGCTGAGACGCCTTAAGATAGCTATCGATTTTCTCCAATAACGGCTCAATCTGTTCAATCGTTTTTGTTCTAATCACCATCTGAACATTGCTGGGACTCATTTCCATTGCCGTGTAAGTCAGCATAAATCTCAAAAACCCCTGGTTAGCTGTCGTTGCTATGTAGGCAATTGAATCATCCTGCTTAAGATAACTTTCGAGAGCCATTGCCTGCTTCTCACTGACATTAATGGATGTTCCCTGAGGATAACGGAGTTCCACATAAAACAGCGGAGTTGCCGAGTCAGGAAAGAACGACTGCTTAATAGAAGTCGCATTGAAAACAGCTAGAGCCAGCATCACAACGAGCACCAAAGAGGTTAACCATTTATGATGCATGGCATGCTTAAGGACCAATCTATATACCGAAAACAACACCCCTTTGTAAGGGTCTTCACGCGGAGCACCATTACCTGTATCCAATTCTTCCTTCATGAACAGATCACAAAAAAACGGTGTCAGCGTAATTGCCGTTACCCAACTCAGAAACAAAGAAATCAGCAATACATAAAACAGCGAGCCAACATACTCACCCACTTTATCCGGAGAAAGACCTATTGGCGCGAAAGCCATAATAGCAATGACCGTTGCACCAAGCAGAGGCCAGAAGTTCTGTTTAACAACTTTGCCCGCAGCCTCAAGCTTCGATTTTCCCAGCTTGAGTTCCACCAGAATACCATCCGATACAACAATGGCATTATCCACCAGCATACCTAGCGCAATAATCAATCCACCAAGCGAAACCCTTTGCAGACTAATGCCAAAATACATCATAAAAATAAATGTGCCGAGAATGGTCAATAATAGAATAAGACCAATCAGAACACCGGATCGTATTCCTACAAACAGCAGTAGCACGACGATCACAATGCCCACAGCTTCTAACAGATTGACCAAAAAGCCTTTGACAGAATTGGAAACTTCCTTGGGTTGCTCATATATAGGGTCAATTGTGATCCCGGCCGGCAGCTCTACAGACAATTGCTTCAAGCGGGTCTGAATCGCCTCACCCACGTCTACCACATTGGAACCAGACACGAATGAAACACCTATATTGATGGCAGGATGTCCGTTATAGGTAATAATCTGATTGGAAGGGTCTTTGACAACGCGGCGAATCGTAGCAATATCCTTTAGCTTGACGGAATTCCCCTTACTACCCACCAGGGTTAACTCTCCCAGCGAAGCAATGGTAGACAACTCCCCGGTAGGACGTATTCGAATCCTCTCCGTACCGCTATTGGCATATCCGGCGTTAGAAACCACATTATACTGAGCCAGCAAACCGGCAATAGTATCTGTAGATAACCCTAATGCACTCAACTCAGAGTAAGATAACTCAATTGCCACCTGATCAATCTGTTCACCCGCAATTTCAACCTTGGCAACACCATCGACAATAGAAAGCTCCCGATTCAGATAATCAGCAACATCACTAAGCTCCCTCACGGTAAAACCGTCGCCGTAAAGCGCGTACGACGCTCCATAAACATCTGCAAAATCGTCAACAATGATCGGAGTATCCGCATCGCCGGGAAGAGACGGCGCTAAATCACGGATTTTTTTTCTCACCTCGTCAAAGGCCTGATTAACTTCTTTAGAACGCAAAGTATCCTGAAATTCAACTTCTAAAACCGACATGCCAGGCTGACTATAGGAGGTGATCTTATCAATATACGGAAGTTGCTGGATTTCTGTTTCCAGCTGGAAGGTAACTTCCTCTTCAACCTGTTCAGCTGAGGCACCGGGATACTGAGTGATAACATTCATTTGTTTAATGGTGAACTCAGGATCTTCGAGCTGCCCTAAAGACAGGAAGGCGATACTCCCCCCCACAATCAAAACCAGCGTAATCATCCAACTGGTGACTTTATGGCTGATAAAATACTCACCGATATTCACTATTTATCCCCCATGGAAGTCCAGGGAGTAATAGTCTGTCCTTCATAAAGCAGATAGGTACCGGCAGCAACAATTTGATCGCCTTTGTTTAAACCCTCGGTAATAACGATGCTGTTACCTAATAGTTCATCGCCCTGAACCGCCCTGGCAGAGATGGTGTGGGTACTCTCGTCATATAACCAGACATATTTGTTTTCAGAGCCAGGACGATAGAAAACAGATTCGACCGGTGCCAATACACCTATTTTTCCATTATCAAGCAGTTCACCGATATCCACCAAAACCTTGGCAGTCATTCCCGGAAGAACAATACCGTTGATTTCCGCCGGCTTTGGTAGTGAGAGAACAATACTATAACTACGGGTTCCAGCATCAGGAATGGTTGTCATTTCTTTAAAAGTTGAAGTAAATGTCCGGCCTGGCAGCTGATCGAATATAACCGCAGGATGATATTCTTTAGCTTTGACATGGTCGGACAACCTCGCCAATAAACTCGCGGGGGCATCAAACGCTACATTCAGGGGCTCTACTTGAATCAAGGTCAGAACAGGGGTTGCCGCACCAACGTATTCTTCCTGGTCCTGATAAGTATCAGCCACCATCCCATCAAACGGCGCTTTAATCACTGTATATGCAAGTTGATTGGTTGCGTTATCCAATGCAGCTTTAGCCTGCTCAAGAGAGGCTCTTGCCTCATCGAGCTGTGCTGCAGTCGTAACCGCCTTTAGGGCGCTTTCACGTATACGTTCATACTGAGCACTCGCCAGCGAATAACTGGCGTTGGCACTATCCATCTGAACACGGTAATCTGTATCATCAAGCGTCGCCAATACCTGACCTTTTCTAACCATTTCACCCTTTTTAATGCTCAAGGATTTAATCTGACCAGGTACTTTAAACGATAAATTGGCACTGTTTTCAGAAACGATATCAGCTGGAAATGTTCTGATACCTGCGACGCCATTTTGTTCAACACGATACAGCTTGACCTTACGAGTCTGATTTGAGGCTGTTACCTCACCTTCCGCCGTAGCGAAAGAACAAAAGGAACACAACAATGCCGCAAAAAGCAGCAATTTAAACTGATGCATAACTGCTCCAGGAAAATGATTTAGGAAGGAATGGAAAGAAGGCTAGAATCCTTACCACAACGGGTCAAGTAGCATTTTTATTAACGAGACGAATATCTTTAATATGTATCAAGAAACTATCGATAAACGGGTCATTCGTACCAGGCTAAAGTTGTTTGATGCTCTGCAACAATTACTGGAACGCAAACCGCTGCATGCCATAAGTGTTATTGAGGTAACGAAAATTGCCAAAATTGGAAGGGCTTCTTTTTATCGACATTTTAACAATCTGGAAGATATTCTAAAATGGCGTCTCGATTATGAAGACAAAGCTCTGTCTTATGAGTTCATGGCAATTCAAAACCAACCATTTGCTGACTTACCCCTGTTCTTCCTCAAATCATGGATGCAAAGAAGCTCATTGCTGGCTTGTCTGATCAATGCCAACCGGATGGATATATTGGAGGAATTGTTATGCAAGGACCAAAAAGCACTGGAGTTTGTTTTTGAAGGCCGTATTACTGATCCCAGAATACCTTACCATCCTCAGGCATCATCCCATGCCATTCTCGCAGACAGCAGAGCAGCAGGTTATATTACAGTGATGTTAAGCGGATTTTTATCTTCCATCCTTGTTAAATGGGTGACTGAAGGCAAAAAAGAAACGCCGGAAGAACTATCTCACATCGCCACTACAACCATTAGCACATTGGCGAAAAGGCTAAACAATCAGCCATAAAAAAAGCAGCCGAAGCTGCTTTTTAAGCTGTTAGACGATGTCTATCAAGCCATTTTATTCTCAACCCAGGAAACCAGGTCTTTTACCGCATCAACTGAAACATCAAAGGCTTTACGCTCTTCTTCGTTCAGCTCAACTTCGATGACTTTTTCAATACCACCGGCACCCATCACAACCGGCACACCGCAGTACAAACCACCTTCAACACCATACTCGCCATTCAACTGAGCAGCGGCAGTTAACACGCTCTTCTTATCGAGCAGATATGCTTCAGCCATGTGGATAGCAGACAGACCAGGAGAATAAAAAGCAGACCCGGTTTTCAGCAAAGCAACAATCTCACCACCGGCTTTAGCCGTACGTGCAGCCAGCTCGTCAAATTTTTCTTTGCTCATTAATTGAGACAAAGGAATACCAGCTACAGATGCCGAACCGTAAACAGAGACCATCGTATCGCCATGACCGCCCAAAACCAGTGCACGTACATCTTCCGCAGATACGCCCAACTCATCAGCAATGAAGCAGGCCAGACGGGAACTATCCAACACACCCGCCATACCAACCACACGATTGGCAGGAAAGCCGGTCACTTTCTGCATGGCATAGACCATAGCATCCAATGGGTTAGTAACCACAATGACCAGAGCTTCAGGAGCATGCTCTTTAATGGCCAGACCTACTTTTTCGATAATACCGAAATTAACATCCAGCAAATCATCGCGACTCATGCCAGGCTTACGAGGCAACCCAGCAGTTACGATAACAACATCAGAGCCTGCAAGATCAGCATAATCGTTGGAGCCACTCAGATTGGCAGCAGTAGGAATGACAGAGCGCCCTTCCTGGATATCTAAAGCCTTACCCTGCGGCATCCCTTCAGCAATATCCAACATCATGACATCGCCCAGCTGCTTTTGAGCCAGTACAAGAGCCATTGTTCCACCGATCTGACCGGCACCTACGAGTGATATTTTTTTTCTGGCCATTTCTCAATTTCCTTCTAATTAATTGTGAGTTGAGAAGAAATTACGAGGATCAATTGTAAACTGTAGAGCGTCCGCCTCAATGCTCCGTTAGTCAATAAACGTTATGGTCGTGAAAATATTTCCCATCAGGCGCACTCAACAGACCATATAAAGTAAAAAGGCGTCATAGTTGACGCCTTTTCTGAATCTGAATTCTTATTTGCTGACTTTGCGATTACCAAAGCGCTGTTTGAAACGGTCAATACGACCACCGGTATCCAGAACTTTCTGTTTGCCGGTATAGAAAGGGTGACACTGAGAACATACGTCCAGGTTCAGCACTTCAGTTTTTTTGGTAGTGTTAATGCTCATTTCATTGCCGCAGGAACAAACGGCTTTCACATTGTGATATTCGGGATGGATGCCCTGTCTCATAATCTTGATCTCTTATCAGGTGAGGACGACTGCCTGTGGATATATGGTTAGCAGGTCCGGCTGTTTTATGTGCCGCCACTTCGTAACCAGCGAAGTACCGCACTCGTTTATATCGGGTTGCCAACAGCGCTCAGGCTCTATAGCCTTGCCCAACCAGTTTACAGCCCGATTTTGGGAGCGCGAATCATACCAGAGTCCATAACAGATACAACTGAAAAACCCCCCCCACAGGCCTGCTTTGTCGAAGTTGCCCTGGCATTACCCATGCGTCAGACCTTTACCTATCGCCTTCCCAGCAGCAGTCAACCTGAGGCTCAGCTGGTTGGCTGTCGTGTCAGGGTACCATTCGGTTCGCGCACCCAAACCGGGCTGATTACCCAGATAACCACTACCCCTGCACAACAGGCGCTGGATAAAATCAAACCCGTCAGCGAAGTCCTGGACCAAAGCCCATTGCTCGACCCGGCGGTTCATTCATTATGTCAATGGGCCGCCCAATATTATCAACACAGTCTGGGCGAAGCCTTGATGCTGGCATTGCCAACAACCTTGCGCAAAGGTCAACCAGCACACAGAAGCATGCAGAAATACTGGCTATGTACCCACAAAGGCAGAACCGTATCACCCTCGCAATTACAGAAAAGATCTCCCAAACAGGCTGAACTCCTGGCGCTGTTACAAGAACTCGGCGCGCTGTCTACAGCCGAACTGAAAGCCTCCTCTTTCAGCCCAGCCATCCTTAAAGGCCTGGAATCCAAGCAACTTGTAGAACTTAGCGAACAGTTGCCGGAGTTAACTACCACGACCACCAAAGCAATCCCCGGTCATGTACTCAACGAACAGCAACAGCAAGCTGTTAATACCATTCATCAGAGCCTGGGCAACTTTGCCGCCCTGGTACTGGAAGGGGTGACAGGGTCCGGCAAAACAGAAGTGTACATTGCAGCCATCCAACAAGCCCTGGATCAGGGACAACAAGCTCTGTTGTTGGTACCTGAAATCGGTCTGACTCCTCAGACTGTAGAGCGCGTTCGTCGCAGCGTGAACCAACCAGTTGCCATCCTGCACAGCGGACTCAGCGATAAAGAAAGGCTGGATACCTGGCTGGATGCACAATCTGGAAGAGCCAGAGTCGTCATCGGCACTCGCTCGGCGGTATTTACCTCTATGCCCGAACTGGGTCTGATCATTGTGGATGAAGAACACGACAGCTCATTCAAACAACAGGATGGTTTTCGCTACCATGCCCGGGATCTGGCCGTCAAAAGAGCCCAGCTACAAAATCTTCCTGTCATACTCGGCAGCGCCACTCCATCACTGGAAACCCTGAACAATCTGGATAACAAGCGCTATCAACACCTCTCACTGTCGGTTCGCGCCGGCAATGCAGTACGGCCGGATATCCAGTTGATTGATTTACGAAAGGAAAATGTCGATGGCGGCATCAGTGAATCTCTACTGCTTAGAATGCGTCAGCATCTGGAAAACGGCCACCAGGTGTTGCTATTCCTGAACCGTCGCGGGTATGCCCCTACACTGATGTGCGAACAATGTGGCTGGATAGCTAACTGCGACCACTGCGATGCTCATATGACCCTGCATCGGCAGCCCGCACGCCTGCTATGCCACCACTGTAATCACCAGCAGCCGATTCCCCACATCTGCCCATCCTGCCAGAGCCGGCAACTACAACCTCTCGGGCTTGGCACTGCCCGAACCGAAGAACGACTGCAGCAACTGTTTGCTAATACTCCTGTGGTACGGATAGACCGCGACAGTACCAGTCAGAAAAACAGCTTCGAAACCAAGCTTGAACAAATACATAACAGTGATGCCATGATTCTGATCGGTACTCAAATGCTGGCAAAAGGGCATCACCTGCCAAAAGTGACTCTGGTGGCGGTACTGGATGCAGATGCCGGGCTGTTCGCCAGCGATTTTCGGGCAGCGGAGAAAATGGCGCAAATGTTGACTCAGGTTGCCGGCCGCGCCGGCAGGGCCGAACTACCCGGTCAGGTACTGATACAAACCTGGCACCCTCAGCACCCTTTGTTTGAAAGCTTATTATTAGGGGGCTATGGCTATTACGCCCGCGAGCAGTTATTACCGCAAAGACAATTGGCCGGTTTACCACCGTTCCAACCCATGGCAATGATCCGGGCTGACAGCCGCAAAGAAGAGCATGCCCAGATCTTTCTAGCCAAAGTCAGTCAGTATCTGGGCAGCTTCTTACACATTACCGGCCCTCTGCCAGCACCATTAAGCCGGCGCGCCGGCATGTTCCGATTCTGGCTAACCGTACAACACCCCAGCCGGCGTCAGTTGCAACATTATCTGAACTGCCTGGCCGAGGTGATCGAACAACAACGCTGGGCATCCGGTATCAGCTGGGGTATTGATGTTGATCCGCATGATTTGAGTTGATCCCTGTCATCCAGTAACGATAATAAGCGCCCCGGAATACATCTGTGGCAATACGCTAAAAGCTCGATTGATGCTAAAAACATCGTTCGCCCAACCATTAATATTCAAGACTGGAGAAAAAAACTTTTGACCAGGGATTCAGCCACCCGTTCTAAACGCAAGAAAGAGGAACCCGTCATGCAAAGTCGCATACCCGGTTGGGTATGGTTACTGACCCTGGTACTGGCAGGCGCATTTACTGCGTTTCTGTTTGGCTTAACTCAGGTCCAGGGATCAGATCAGATTGATTCCAATAATAAACCGTCCATCAAACAGGTCTTACAGAAAAAACCGGACGCTGAAAATAATGTAAAAGGCCCCAGCGAAGAAGAACTTCTGGAACAGGCCAACAAAGCACTGGAGTTTTACAAAATTCTTTCGGAGCCGGAGAAAATCAAAGTCACTCCACCCGAGCCAAGCAAACACCAGCAGACCGGTGCCCCTTCCAAAAATCAGGCCTGGATACTGCAAGCTGCTTCATTCCGCAGTGTCGCTGATGCCAACGAGCTACGGGCCGATCTGGTGCTCCGAGGACTCACTGATACCTATGTCGAAGAAATTGACGTTGCAAGCAAAGGGACCTTTTATAGGGTAATGGTCGGCCCGATTAAGGATCGATCAAAAATGAATAAAGCCAAGGATATTTTAACTGAGGCCAGACTCTCACCACTGGAACGCAGAGTCACGCCAAAATAATAGCAGAGCTTTTTTTCCCGGTTTTTGTCCCCACTTAGGGAAAAATCCAAACAATCGGGAAAAAGAATGACCACTATAGTTTCAGTTCGTCGTGATAACGATGTTGTACTTGGAGGAGACGGGCAGGTTTCTCTTGGCAATACCGTCATGAAAGGCAACGCGCGGAAAGTCCGCCGTTTATACAACAATGAAGTCATTGCAGGGTTTGCGGGTTCGACCGCTGATGCGTTTACATTGTTCGAGAAGTTTGAAGGCTACCTGAACAAACATTCCGGCCAACTGACACGAGCAGCAGTGGAACTGGCCAAAGAGTGGCGCAGTGACCGTGCATTACGCCGTCTTGAGGCCATGTTGGTAGTTGCCAATAAAGAAGCATCACTGATTATCTCCGGCAATGGCGATGTGGTCGAGCCGGAATATGGCATCATCGCCATTGGTTCTGGTGGCAACTATGCTCTCGCAGCAGCTCGCGCGCTATACGATAACACTGAAATGAATGCTCGTGAGATCACCCAAAAGGCCCTTGATATAGCTGCCGATATTTGCGTGTTCACCAATCACAATCAAGTGATTGAAGAACTTTAACCCCACTGAATTCAAGCTTAAGAGAAACCCCATGTCACAGATGACTCCACGTGAAATCGTATCTGAACTCGATCGCCACATTATTGGCCAGGACAAAGCCAAACGTTCTGTCGCCATTGCCCTACGTAACCGCTGGCGCCGCATGCAACTCGACGAAGACATGCGCGAGGAAGTCACTCCCAAAAATATTCTGATGATCGGTCCAACCGGTGTTGGTAAAACAGAGATCGCCAGACGACTGGCAAGACTGGCCAATGCTCCATTCGTCAAAGTAGAAGCCACCAAATTCACCGAAGTGGGTTATGTTGGCAAAGACGTAGAATCCATTGTTCGTGATCTGGTGGAAACCGGAATCAAAATATTCCGTGAGCAGGAAATGGAAAAAGTCTCACACCGTGCCCTGGATCTTGCCGAAGAACGCATATTGGATGCGTTATTGCCGCCAGCCCGTGTGGACGAAGGTATTGGAGAGGAAAAGCAGGACTCCTCAACCCGGCAAATCTTCCGCAAAAAACTGCGCGAAGGTGAGCTGGATGACAAGGAAGTGGATATTGATGTGGCCGAAATCAAACTCGGCGTGGAAATCATGGCACCTCCCGGAATGGAAGAAATGACTTCGCAACTGCAGAGCATGTTTTCCAACATGGCACCGCAAAAGAAAAAGAAACGCAAAATGAAAATCAAAGATGCGTTAAAGATTCTGAAAGAAGAAGAAGCCGCCAAACTCATCAACGAAGAAGAATTGAAACAAACTGCTCTGAAAGCGGTTGAACAGAACGGCATCGTTTTTATTGATGAAATCGATAAAGTCGCTAAAAGCGAGGGACGCAGTGGTGGCGATGTCAGTCGCGAAGGAGTTCAGCGTGATCTCCTACCTCTGATCGAAGGTTCCACCGTCAACACCAAATATGGCATGATTAAAACCGATCATATTCTGTTTATCTGTTCCGGTGCGTTCCATCTAAGCAAACCTTCAGATCTGATTCCCGAACTCCAGGGGCGTCTGCCTATTCGGGTTGAACTGGAAGCACTGACACCTGAAGACTTCAAACGCATCCTGACAGAGACTGAGTACTCGCTGACCGAACAATATAAAGCGTTGTTACGGGCCGAAGGTGTCACCCTCGATTTTTCTGCGGATGGTATTAACCAGATTGCCCAAATGGCTTACAAGGTCAATGAAAACACAGAAAATATTGGTGCACGACGTCTCCATACACTTATGGAAAGATTGTTGGAGGACGTCAGCTTTAAGGCCACAGATATGTCAGGTGAATCAGTCAGCATTGACGAGGCATATGTAGAGAAGGTCCTTGGCGAACTGACTCAAGACGAAGATTTAAGCCGCTTTATTCTGTAAACATCTACAATCTCATAAATTGTATTGAGTGCCGGCCAACTATAAAATGGGCGGCATTCATCCTGACCTCGCTTGAATGCAGCCATACTCCCCGAACACCCTCGCAAATCTATCAAAGACAAAAACCTCTCTCTATGACAGTGCCTTACTGCACAAACAGATACTTTCAACTTATGTAGAAAACCACCAACGCAAGTAACGACTGGCTTCCCGATTTGATATCCTCGTCCGATATACACGCCCAAGAAATTAATTATTCTTGCTTACAATCTATCACCGCCGCTATGACCACATCACAAACAATGGCGCCTTAGCTGAAACTTTTAAGACTTCGGTTACATCAGTGCATTGCATGTATAGATTTTTTGGCCAACCGTATATTTCAGAAAAATTTATCCAACAAACGGATGACGATCAAAAATCAAACTCATTCGTTTGTTGGATAAAAAACTCACTTCCGCCCAACATGCTAAAAGATTCCTAGCGCATATTTTATCCCTTTCATTCAAGAAAAAGTAAAAAACCACACCTTAGTTTTTTAACGAAAACCATAAAACTTCATACAAAATTTACTTTACGACTTTGTAAAAAAAACAAATACCGGCCAGCGCTTCAAACCAATTGGCAACATTGTGTCAGCAAAGTGAACGAACAATTGCTTTAGAGAATCTCTGAAAAATGGACTATTTTAACACTCGTCGTTTTTAGCTTCGCCCAGAGCATCAACCTCCTAACTCTTCATTTTTTGCCAATAAACTACAGTTCTCCTGGACCCTCTTTCTCGCTCTCTTCAAAATCGCTTCTGTTTCCAGAGTTCCGTAGATTTAAAAAAACCATATACGGAAAAAAATGTAACAACTGAAAATGTAAATTTCTGATCAATACATCTCCCTCTCACCCAATCAAAAACTCATCAAAATTTATGAGCTGTGAAATTTTCCATCCATTAACAAAAAGAAAGAAAAATTCTTACCATCTAATTCTAAAAATAAATAACCGGAATATTTACTACAAAAGTACGAATGTCTTTAAGAAAAAATTATCCGATTATAAAAATGCGTTAACAATAAATTCCGAATTACAAACAAGGATCCAAGATGAAAGAAAAATCAAAAGCTTTGGTTGTTCTCTCTGGAGGACAAGACAGCACCACCTGCCTCTACTGGGCAAAAGAAAATTTTGATGAAGTTATGTGTATTACCTTTGACTACAACCAGAGACATTCAATCGAGCTCGACTGCGCAAAAAAAATATCTGACATCGCAGGAGTTGATCAGGAAGTTATTAGAATGGGCGAAATATTCAAAGGCATCAGTCCTTTGACGGACAAAACAAAATCAGTTGAACAATATGAATCCGCAGACACGTTACCAGGTGGCCTTGAAAATACATTTGTACCAGGTCGAAACATGATGTTTTTAACCGTCGCGGCCAATCGTGCTTATGTACACGAATGCGACACAATCGTTATCGGTGTAAGCCAGGAAGACTACGGTGGTTACCCAGACTGTCGTAGTGAATATATTGAGCAAATGGAAAAAGCGATTGAACTTGCTCTGGACAAAAACATAAAAATCGCAACACCCCTTATTAACCTAAACAAAAAACAAACGGTTGAGATGGCCAAAGAGTTTTCAGGCTGCATGGATGCTCTTTCATATTCACACACTTGCTATAACGGTGTATTTCCTCCTTGCGGAAAGTGTCATTCATGCCTGCTTAGACTTAGAGGCTTTGAACAAGCAGGTGAGACAGACCCCATATATCGCAGAGTAAGCTGAGACAAAAACTATCAACATCATTCAACTACAACCATACCTCAGGTGCTCAAATGAATATAAACCCAATAGATGAAGGTCGCTATGGCAGTCTGGAAATGAGACGACTTTTCAGCAAAGAGTTTAAATACAAAACCTATATTGAAATCGAGAAAGAACTTGTGATTGCACTGTTCGAGGCAGGGGAAGTTGCCAAGCATGATGTTGATATCATCATTCATGAGGCGGAACGATATGATCCTGACTTAAAAGCAATCAGCGACATTGAATCTTCTACCCGCCACGAAGTGGCTGCTGTCATAAAACATTTTTCCGCTCTCTGTGGTGAAGCCGGTAAGTATGTCCATTTCGGAGCAACCAGCAGTGACATTCTTGATACCACCACAGCGATACAGCTGAAGAAGGCCAGCACCATACTTGAAAGTCTACTCACCGAGCTATGTGAGCTGGCATGTAGCCATGCATTCGAACAGAAAGACTTGATCATGATGGGCCGTACTCACGGCCAGCAGGCACTGCCAATTACACTGGGCTTTAAATTTGCCAATTGGGCAGATGAACTGTGCAGACACTTAATTCGTTTTAGACAACTCAAGGACAGATTATTTGTTGGCAAACTGGCTGGTGCAGTTGGCGCGTCTGCAGCTATTGAGACCGATGATATAAGTATTGAAAACAAAGTAATGCAAAGACTCGGAATCACAGCCGGTAATATCTCCACTCAGATAGTTCACAGAGACCGAATCGCAGAGTTTATTTGTTTCGCAGCTCTACTTGCCAGCTCACTGGATAACATTGCCACAGAAATCAGAAATCTCCAGCGAACGGAAATCAATGAGCTGCGCGAGCCATTTGGGCTGGAACACCAGGTTGGTAGTTCTACGATGCCACACAAACGAAATCCGGTACTCTGTGAAAACATTTGCAGTTTGGCGAGACTACTTAGAGGCATGGTCATCCCCGCAATGGAAAACATGGTCAGCTGGCATGAACGTGATCTTGCCAACTCAGCCAACGAACGGTTCATCATTCCACAGGCCTGCGTACTATTGGAAGAGGCCATACGAAAAGCTGTGCTTATCTTTAAAGACATTAGTATCAATAGAGACAGTATCGACCAAAACCTACGTGAGTTCGGTCAGAAATACATGGCAGAGGCGGTTATGATCGAATTAATAAAACATGGAATTGACCGGCAAGTTGCCTACAACGAACTTAGATCCCTTTCTCATCTTAAAAATAGCGATGAATTCGAGATGCTTGTTAAAAATAATGTACTGATAACCCAAACATTATCGGGATCAATAATTGAAAAGCTATTAAAGCCTGAAAACTATACTGGTCACTGCGCAGAAAAGGCAACCTTAGTGGCTCAAAATGTGTTGAACGAAATCAAAAAGGGTTGATACAAAAATTATAGTTCAAACACGATTGGTTATGTTTAAAGGCCGTCTACGATAAAAACAACTTGAGAAAAAAAATTTAGCCAAATGCAAATGTCATATATATAAATATTATTTGAAAGGAAAAATTTATGCCATGCACAATTATATCGGGTGGGCAATGGGGTGATGAGGGTAAGGGTAAGATTGCCAGCTACCTGGCTCTCAGAGACCAACCACAGATACTGTGCCGTGCAGGACTTGGCCCTGGTGCCGGCCACACGGTAGAACACAATGGAAACACTTATAAACTCAGACAGATTCCAAGCGGTTTTATGAACTGCGATGCAAAATTATTGATCGGTGCAGGAGCGCTCATAAATCCTGAAGTCTTACTGGGTGAAATTGAAAAATACTCTCTGAGTGATCGACTAAGAGTTGATAGCCGTGCCTCTGTGATCGAACAGAAGCACATCGAACAGGATACTCAACAGGACCACCTTACCAAAGTCATCCAAAGTACTGGCAGCGGCCATGGTCCCTGTTTAATGGATAGAGCCTTAAGAACTGCCAGGGTGGTTTCACAGGTGAGTGCCTTACAACCTTTGACTGCTGATGTCGCAACAGAGGTCAATGCCGCCCTGGAACGTAATCATTGTGTTCACGTCGAAGGAACAAATGGGTTCCAATTATCAGTCTTATACGGAACCTATCCATATACCGTAAGCAAAGATTCAACAGCCAGCACTTTTGCTGCAGATATTGGGGTCGGGCCTACTCGGATTAACGACGTTGTCCTGGTATTCAAAACCTTTCCAACCAGAGTCGGTCATGGACCATTTCCTCATGAACTGAATGATAACGAACATAACATCCAGGAATTCGGAACCGTAACAGGTAGAAAACGACGAGTGGGACGCTTCGATATGGATGCAGCGCTTCAGGCAGTACGTATAAATTCTGCCACTCAGATAGCGCTCTGTTTCATGGACCGTATCGATCCGAACTGCACAGGAAAAGCATTTGAGCAACTTAACGGTGAAGCAAGATCTTTCATTGATCAGCTGGAGTCAATGACAAATGTCCCTGTAACTCTCATTGGCACTGGCCCTAAAACCACTGACATTATAGATCGAACTCAATAAGGTGAGCATATGAAACCAGAACCTATCTGGAAGAGACAGCAGCTATTGAAGGTCAGCTGGCCTGTCTTGGGAGAGAAAATACAACATCTCTCTGAGCAGGTAAGAACCCGTGACGATCTACCTGAAGTAGTCATTGGAATATCCAGAGGCGGGCTGATATTAGCACAATGTCTCGCGCATACCCTGGACACAAAGGAGTGTTACTGCATCGGGATTTTCAGAAATACTTCAGAAACCAAATACAGTCAACGAGGCCAGCCTTTTTTTAAATGGGGTTTGTCTACCGACATCGTTAGTAACAAGTCCGTCATCATTGCAGATGACATAGCTGGGGATGGTGGAACGCTGAAAGCAGCAGCAGAATATCTGATAAAGCTGGGCGCCGCATCTGTCACAACCTGCGTTATTGTCAAAAACAAAGGGTGCAGTATAGATCCTGACTATTTTGCAACTGAAGTTGATGACTGGGTTGTATTTCCATGGGAACTGTTAAATGAAAATGAACAGACCCCAACCACCAATATCATTTAATACTCAATTATTTAATGGGAAATTCACATGTCAATAAAACTGCTCTTTCTAGATATGGAAGGAACAATATATGCCAAACAACACGTCCGGATGTCTGATGGAGAGATCAGCGACCACAATAGTCTTTGGTCTAGATTAATGAAAGAGTTGGGTGAGGATGCGATTAACGATAACGAAAAAACCATCGAGAAATGGGAAAACGGCGTATACAAGAGCTACCTGGAATGGTGTGACGAAAGTGTTCGCAATCTCGCCAGACATGGCCTTAATAAAGAACTTTTCCATGAAATAATGTACAGCATTGACTATAACCCAGAGGTGAAAGAGACAATCTCCGAAGTACATCGACGTGGCATCAAGACCGCGATCATTTCTGGCGGCTTTGCTCATCAAACCAAGCGAGCACAGGTAGACCTAAAAATAAACCACGCCTGCTCTGCCGTCGAAATATTTTGGGATGATCAAGGAAAACCATCTCACTGGAACATTTTTCCATCTGACTTCGAGGGAAAAGTGGATTACGTAAAACTACTATCCAGAGAATATAAACTCTCACTGACAGAATGTGCTTTTATTGGCGATGGAAAAAATGATGTGCAAATAGCAAAAGAAGTCTCTGTTTCTTTTGCTTATCAAGCGCATGACCAACTTAAGAAAAATGCCACTTATACAATTGATCGATTTTCAGAAATATTAAAATTTATCTAAAAGACAGAAAAAATTTTATGAAATTCTTCAATTGACGCATATATAACTGTTAATAGATAAAAACCATAAAGATATTTGCTCAGGTAATATCGGGAGAAGGATAAGATGATTCCAACTAAAAAAGGTTTTGCGTTTGACGACGTATTACTTGTTCCCAAAAAAACTTACGTAACATCAAGGTCTGAAGTCAGCATAGAATCGATGCTGGTTCGCGGCGTAACGATTAATACCCCAATCCTGTCTGCCAATACCACTTGGTGTACAGAAAGCGCTATGGCAACTGCCATGGCCGCCGCTGGCGGCTTAGGGGTTATTCATCGTATGTGTTCAATTTCATACCAGAGTGAAGAAATTCGTAAAGTTAAAAACAATAAAACCGTGAGTACCGAGAACTCGTTGCGGGATAAAAGAGGCAGACTACTAGTCGCTGCGGCCATCGGTACCAATCATGATTACGCAGAAAGATCTGTCAGCTTGGTAGAAGCAGGAGCAGACATTCTGGTTATCGATATTGCGCACGGCCACTCCCAACAGGCAATTGACGTTCTCAAGGAGCTCAAACAGCGTTTTCCTGACATACAGTTTATTGCCGGCAATGTTGCAACTGCGGACGCCACCAGAGAACTGATTGAGGCAGGTGCAGATGCCATCAAAGTTGGAATCGGCCCCGGATCTGTATGTACAACCCGAATCGTAACCGGCGCAGGCGTCCCTCAAGTGACGGCTATTCACGAGTGTGCCGCTGCAGCAAGACCTTATGGTATCCCGACAATTGCGGATGGAGGCATCAAAACCTGGGGAGATATTGCGAAAGCTATTGCTGCTGGCGCAGACACGGTCATGCTCGGCGGAATGCTGGCCGGAACCACCGAAAGCGCAGCCTCTTTAGTTGAAAAAAATGGACAAAAATTCAAAGTATCTGACGGCTTTTCCACTTTGGGTATGAAGCACTATCGCGAAGTAAAATCCAATGTTCAGGCGGACAGGAAAAAACCGGATAACTACGCTTCTGAAGGTATCGAAATGGTCACGCCATATATCGGAGATGTAACGCCTTTGATAAACGAAGCTTCTGCCGCACTAAGGTCCGCCTTCAGTTATTCCGGTGCTCGCAGTCTGTCTGAATTTCATAGCCGGGCGGAGTTTATAGAAATTACCCCTTCCGGATATCAGGAAAGTAAGCCACACATTTATGATCGTCATTTCAATACATACCAGAAGTCGGATTACAAAGATGGTATCTATCGAAATATTCAATAAGAGAAAAAACCAAACAGCCAAGCAACATGTATCAGGAATATTAAAATGACAAATACCAACTATATCAGCCGTACAGAAACTCAAGAGAGTCATCATACAAGCCAGGCAAGTATCGAAGATGCGTGCAAATGCATGCTAAACAATCTAGGGGAGAATATCGAACGCGAGGGACTGCTGGATACCCCGAAACGCTATGCCAAAGCCATGATGTATCTCACTCAAGGCTATAAAGCTGACCTCAATGAAGTTATCAATGGAGCTCTCTTCAGTTCCAGTTCCACGGGAGTCGTGGTCGTAAAAGATATCGATTTTTTTAGTATGTGTGAACACCACATACTGCCGTTTCATGGAAAAGTTCATATTGCCTACATCCCAAGCGGTAAAGTATTGGGGTTGTCAAAATTTGCCCGTGTTGTCGAAGTATTTGCCAGACGTTTGCAGATTCAGGAGCAGTTAAACGAACAAATTGCAGATGCTATAGAGGACATCCTGGAACCTAAAGGTGTTATCGTTTCCATCGAAGCAGCACACATGTGCATGTCTATGCGTGGCGTTCAGAAGATTGGCTCTAAAACACTGACCACCGTTGCCAGAGGCGAACTCAAAGACGATCAGAAATGCAACGAGACACTGTTTAAATTTTTTAACAGTAGCGTTAGCTAACGACAAACCCGGCAGGCATGAATTGTATGAAATACCAGTGGTCTGAAGTTTTTTTATCGATTGAGGGCGAGGCCAAATGGTCTGGCCACCCAACCGTCTACATCCGCTTTACCCGTTGTAATTTTTCCTGCAAGGGGTTTAACAATCCAGACAATATTGAGCCTGCTTCCGAACGTGCACTAGGGTTTTCTCCGCAGCTCATTAACACCATTTCTGAAATACCAGAAATCTCCGTTGGTTGTGACAGCATCTATTCCTGGCACAAAGATTTCCAGCACCTCTGGCATCAGGGTGACGAGCATGTTCTGGCGGCAGAAGTTACCAAAGTGCTTCCTTCTTATGGCTGGAAATCCAACACCGGCCAGGAAGTGATATTAAGCCTCACAGGTGGTGAGCCTACCTTACATGCCAAAAGCATTCCCCACCTGTTATCAACACCAGAATTTGATCAGATAAAACATGTACTGATTGAAACCAACTGTAGTGTTCCCTTGTCCGAAACATTTATCACTGCACTGGATGACTGGGCCCAAAATCGAAATGGCCGTATTACCTGGTCAAACAGTCCCAAACTCAAAGCAAGCGGAGAGCCTTTTGACAAAGCAATCAAACCCGAAATCGCTTTAATGCAACGAAAAATAACCCCGAAACACTGTACCCAGTATTTCAAATTTGTCTGCTGTAATGATGATGACTTTCAAGAAGTCCAGTACGTTATGGAACAATATTACCGTGCCGGTGTCCCCAGAAATGTAGAAGTCTACATCATGCCTATGGCATGTACCGAACAGCAGCAAAAAAGTGTGATGCAGGATGTCGCCATGAAATGCCTGGATTACGGGTTCATCTACTGCCATAGAATTCAAAATACCGTCTTCGAAAATGCCATCGGCAAATAATCGAACTGAAGGAAAACATATGTGGAGAATAGATAAACAGTTTTCGCTTTGCTACGGACATAGAGTCTGGAGTCAGGAGCTTCACTCCGAATATTGCGAAAACTTCGACGATCAATGTAAGTGCAGGCATTTGCACGGTCATGAAGGACTGGTGCATATCTTCCTGGAAGGCGAAAACCTAACCAGGGGAATGGTTACTGATTTCAAACATCTTGGATGGCTCAAGACTTTTCTGGATGACTCATTGGATCACAAATTTATTATTGATCGGCATGATCCAAATTTTCAGAAAATCATGAATACTGCATATCCAATTAGCACAACTAGCCAGTCATTCATCACAGTGGATGATCACCAGCTGTCTTTTCAAAAAATCACCATACCGGGCAGTGACGATATTGTTGCCTATCGTCTTAATACCGACGTTCTGGACTCGCCTCTGGAGCGTGAATTCTATCAGAGCTTTGTGATTGTGGATTTTGTGCCAACTTCAGAAAACTTAAGCAAATGGATATTTGATATTGCCACCATCCGGATGGAAAAACTCGGCATTAAAGTTTCGCAGGTAGATTGGTTTGAAACGCCTAAATCCCGATCAACCTATTACAGACCTGCCTGATGCAACAAGTAGTATTTTAAATATTTTTACTGATCCGGCCCGAACGTTTGACCAACAACAATAACACTGAGGATTTCCATATGAGTCATGGACATACACTGAATGTCGCCATTGTACAAACTGCTCCTGTTTATTTCGATAAAGATGCTTCCACAGAGAAAGCCTGTCGACTGATAAAGGAGTCAGGAAAAAAAGGCGCAAAGATTGTTGTATTTGGAGAATCCTGGTTACCAGGCTATCCATTTTTCACCCACGCTCCACCATTTTCCAGTATATGGCAAACCTCCATGAAAATGTATTTGGAAAATGCGATAGAAGTACCTGGCAAGACGACAGATAAAATCTGTAAAGCTGCTCAGGATGCTTGCACAGATGTAGTGATTGGCATTGCAGAGCTTGATGGACAAACCAAAGGTACGATCTATTGCACTCTGCTTTACATCAGTCATGAAGGCAAAATCATCGGTCGACATCGTAAGCTCAAACCAACATTTGAAGAACGGATGGTATGGGGAGATGGCGACGGAGTAGGACTGACAGCCTTCGAGCGACCCTATGGTCGTATCAGTGGCCTGTCATGTGGAGAACACAATATGGTGTTACCTTCATATGCGTTGATGTCCCAAGGTACTCAGATTCACATTTCTGCCTGGCCATTTCCTGATT
Source organism: Gynuella sp. (assembly GCF_050297175.1). Taxonomy (NCBI): domain Bacteria; kingdom Pseudomonadati; phylum Pseudomonadota; class Gammaproteobacteria; order Oceanospirillales; family Saccharospirillaceae; genus Gynuella; species Gynuella sp. Next base: position 108,628 of record NZ_JBNKSF010000027.1, read on the forward strand.
TTATTTCCGATGGCCACCCAGCCAAGGGGCTAGCCATGGCCAAAGCATTCGCCATTCAGGGCCGATGCTTTGTCATTGCATCCGCCAGTCTACTACAGCACTCAGACCTTCCAGATGAATATCATACACTGATAGATGGTTGGAGATTTGCGCCGGGGGAAGGAGGAAGCTGCGTAATCGGCCCTGATGGAGAAGTAATCGCACAATTAAACGATAGTGAAGACAACATACTACAGGTCGATATTTCACTGGATGCTATAACACCATTTAAAGCATTGTTTGATGTCGCTGGACACTACTCAAGACCGGATGTATTACAACTCCATATCAACCGAAGTCCCCGTAGATCAATATTGGATATCAATACAGCATCAGAACAACTCTGCGTTCTACCTGAATGATAGGAAACATTGGCGTTTGCAATCGAGACAAGTTCTGCCGAGTCAGACAAAAATGATCCAGCTCTAATCTAACCTTCCAAACGGTGAGGAGTCGTGTTCAGATATCAGGGAATCATTGAATAATGTCAGAGAGCAAAATATACAATCTGTTCGCCAGGAGCGGATTTAGGAAATCTCTGAAAAATGGCCTATTTTCACGCAGGACGTTGTCAGCCCAAGTCTCACACCCTCATTTACGCCAGTAAATTGCGGTGTTGTGAGAATTGCGGTGTTGTGAGTGGTGCTTCCTCACCTGCATCAAAACTATTCCTGTTTTTCAGAAGCCCCTTAGGAATATCCATTACTCAATGACCGGGGCACAGGATGTGTCCAACCCACAACAGGGGTTCGTAAGGCATAATTGACTGGTTTGAACAGATTTTTAACGCGGCATTGGCAACTGAAGTAGTTATTTAGAGTGTCCTTAGAAAGAATAACTGAATATTAATCGGGGGTCATTCGTCGTGGTAGACAACATACCACCCAAAGTCCAATGCTGCGATACGTCATATACGGCACCAACAACTGGTCCAAACATTGTCCGGCTCCGATTTTCACCTTGGTGCTCATAATCACGAAAAGCCACAGACAGGCCGGCAAACAATGTTAATTTTTCTACTTGATTCAAACCGGGAATTTCACGGCTATCAAAGGAGATACCGCCATGAAAATCCAGCACACTTTCAGTGTAGTTACCATAGCCATCATCAGACTCATCATCTAACAATAATGCTGCGCCACCCCAAAAACCTTTAATGTACTGAATCATCTCCGGCTTATCGTAAAACGCGCCAGCGCCGATAGCCACGCCGTAAGGGCCGATAAAACCAAACTCACCAAATGGTTTTAACTGACCGGATGCTTGCGCATATCCGCCTATACTGAACACAGCAACGAGCAGTAACAATGGTTTAAGTGATTTCATGGATGACTCCTGATAGCGCAACAGCATGACCTGAAAACGTGGCAAGCTAACCAATAACGATTGGCACTGCAACTTTATCTGAAATCATGTTTAGGCCGTATTAACGTTAATATTCACCCCACAACCAAAGAGACCGTGACAATCGATTTGATGGCCGGAGTAAAAATTACTCCAACACAGCGACAGACTTGATTTGAGCCCAAACGCTTTGGCCAGCTTCCAGCTTTAATTCATAAGCTGATCGAGCCGTTAGTCTGGCCAGTAGCGGACTTCCACCCAGATCCAGGCGTAACAACATTACGGCAGGATCATCATGAACGGCTAACTCCATTATCGTTGCCGGCAATCGGTTCTGAATACTGACACGATCAATAGGTTGCAAACCAATACTGACATCTCGAGCCAGCACGCGCAGGCGTATGGACTGATTCAGTTGCAAACCATGACCGCGAACCCATAGACTGCCACCGGAAAATTCTGCCCGGGCCAAATGCCAACGTTTGTCCTGTTCCACAATCGTTGCCGGTAAAACGACCGCAGCATGTTCATCCTGACGGATATTGAAATCCAGTCGGGATAATATCTCAGTAATGTTTCCGGCAGCCTGCACCTTTCCCTGTTCCAACAGGACAATGTGATCAGCCAGCCGGGCTACTTCCTCAATTGCATGAGTCACATACACAATCGGTATCGACAACCGCTCATGCAAACGTTCCAGATACGGCAAAATATCTTGCTTACTCTGATGATCCAAAGCTGACAATGGTTCATCCATTAACAGAATTCGAGGCTGTGTTAACAATGCCCGACCAATGGCAATGCGCTGCCGTTCGCCTCCAGATAGCCTGGCAGGAGATCGATCCAATAAGGGTAAGATACCCAGTAGCGATACCAACTCATCAAAGTCGATGGGATGCTGGGTAGTTGTTTGACAGCGCCTGGCGCCATATAACAGATTCGCTCTGACTGACAGATGCGGAAACAGGCTTGCTTCCTGAAAGACATAACCAACAGAACGCTGATACGGTTCCAAAAAAATCTGTTCGTCCTGCCATACTTCGCCTGCGATAGTAAAACGTCCCTGAGGAAGATGATTAAGTCCGGCCATGCAGCGTAACAATGTCGTTTTGCCACAACCGGACGGACCAAATAATGCTGTTACTCCACGACCAGGAAATTCAAATGCGGCGTCCAGGATGAAGTGCCCTTGTGTTCCCGAAAAACTCGCCTGTATCGTCATATCAAACGCTTCCGCAACCGTTTTTCAACCAACATCATTGATAAGATCACCAAAAATGAAAACACCAGCATACCGCCAGCCAGCCAGTGCGCTTTTTGCCATTCCAGGGTTTCGACATAATCATATATAGCAATGGAAAGAACTTTAGTCTCACCCGGAATATTGCCACCTATCATCAGCACCACACCAAATTCGCCAACAGTATGGGCAAAACCAAGTATGGCACCGGTTAATAATCCCGGCCTTGCCAAAGGCAGGGCAACGGAAAAAAAACTATCCCAAGGCGAAGCCCGAAGCGTTGCCGCCACTTCAAGAGGACGGTCACCCATGGCTTCAAATGCATTACGAATGGGCTGCACGACAAATGGTAACGAGTAAATGACCGAACCAATGACCAGTCCTCCAAAAGTGAATGGCAGACTATGACCAAACACTCCTTTTACGACTCGTCCAACAGGCCCTTCCGGCCCCATCAGCAGTAATAGATAAAAACCAAGCACCGTTGGTGGTAATACCAATGGCAGAGACACCGTGGCGCCAACAATCTCCTTCCACCAGACCTGGGACCTGGCCAGCCACCATGCGATAGCCGTGCCGATAACCATTAAGATCAGCGTAACGATACTGGCCAGTTTAATTGTCAGATAAATGGGTTCCCACATAAGCGGTTATTCCAGACCGTAACCGTATGATTCGATGATATTTCGGGCAGTATTACTTTTTAGAAATTGCAGAAATGCGTTTGCTGCCTCGCTGTCAACCGCGTTACTTAGTAGCACTGCATCTTGTCGAATGGGGCGATAGAAATTATCCGGCACTACCCAGCGGGAACCGCCATCCTGATCCACCACCTGAGACAATGCGACAAAACCCAATTCAGCATTTTTGGTAGCGACAAACTGATAAGTCTGGGCAATACTGTCACCCCGAACCAGCTTGGCTGAAATCAGATCATAAATGCCCATAGTATTCATCGTTGCCACCGCTGCGGCACCGTAGGGCGCGGTTTTTGGATTGGCAATGGCAAGCTTATTAAATTTTTCAGGTTGCCCAAGCACTTTGCCATCGCGATCAATCAGTGAAGCATCAGCACTGTATAACACAATTTTACCTTTGGCATAGGTGAAGCGCGTGCCCTTCACTGCCAGCCCTTCCTCCTCAGCCTTTGCCGGTCGAGCATCATCAGCAGCAAGAAATACTTCAAAAGGTGCACCATTGGCAATCTGTGCGTACAACTTGCCAGTTGAACCAAAGCTCAACACCGATACATGTCCGGTCTCACGGCTAAAAGCAGCGGCTATTTCTTTGGCCGCTTCAGTAAAATTAGCAGCAACAGCCACTTTGGTTTCCGCCGCCCAGGTAGCTGCAGACAAATACGAAACAATAAATACCAAAACTCTTAACCACAAAAACTTCATGTATCTTTCCTCATAGCAAAAGTTGCTGGAAAAGTTATTCAACACCCAGAATAATCTGTGACGACTTGACCAGTGCGCAAACCCGCTCTCCCGGTTTAAATTCCATTGATTCAGCACTGTCATTGGTGATGATGGTGACCAACGTTTTTCCGTTGCCAATATCCATCACCACTTCCGAATTAATCGCCCCGGATTCAACGGACACGACCGTACCCGGTAGACGATTGCGGGCGGAAGTACGGATATGATCATTATCCGGCATTAGGATTGGACTGCTGGCCTTGATCATCGCGAATGCCTCACGACCAGGATGGATTCCCAAAGCCAGTGCACTTTTGATGGTCATGATGACAACCAAGGTCGTGGTGGCAGAAACCTGTAATAAAACCTCAGCATTGACGGCACCGCAGTTCACTTCACTGATCACACCGTGAAAGACATTCCGGGCACTTGTTTTCATGGCCAGACTCCATAGAGAAGAAGATAGAGGTGGTAAATCCTGTGTATGTTCCGACAGTGACAGATCCAGTTCAGCCAGTACATTGGCAAGCTTTTCACTCAGCAATCGATGCATTGCAATCGCTCTTTTGCCTTCTGGCGTCACCTCAGCATTACCACCATAACGTCCCCCCGGCCGGGCTCGTACCAGTGCTTGCGGAAACAGATTATTCAAGGCATTGACTGCATCCCAGGCTCCCCGATAGCTCACTCCAATCGCTTTGGCGGCGGCTGAAATTGACCCATGCTGGTCAATGGCCTCCAGCAAGTGAAACCGATCCTCCCCGACTCGTTGCCCCTGTTGTCCCAGGAAGGCCAAAACCGGCTTAACGACTGTGTCAGGCATAGTATTCTCCATCCGTTATGCAATTCATTTGCATAATGCTTTGCAGCATCATACCTCAATATTTAGAGCAAAACCCAGGCCCAGAACTTTTGTTTTTAATATCAATAAGTTAGATGTTCTGACCGATGTAGAAATCAGCACCAGTGTCATAACTTCAACACACTTTTCGTCGTAAACCCTACCTGGCCGGTGCGATAACAATATCTAAATGACACTGATGAAAAGGAGGCCCATCACTGAAATAAATGTGGCTGAAAACTCAAATAAACGGTTATTGGCTAACAGGTCAATCACTAAAGCGCTCAGGTCGTAACCCGGCTTATTCAAAACAGCGAGTTTTTTTGCAGCCAAGATCGAAATTGAAAGTTATTGTGGTATATCCCACAATAAATTTTCTCAGACTGTAGTGATGCTTAGTCATTCTAAGCGCACGTTGACCAACGCAAAGTGCAGCCTTTTTAGCCATAACCCTTCGGGCTGGGGATGTGAAAATAAGCCTTCAAGAGAAAGAACACATTTGAAACTGAATCCGACGATCAAAATGCAACCGCACTCTCTCACCACCATATTCCGGCCATACAGGTAACCCTTTGTTGTTTGGATTTCCAGTACGGGCAAACTCGGTTAATGCACCCTGAAACAAATCTGATAGATCCTGTAATTCCTGTTCGTTTGCACCATTGAGCATTGGTGCCGCCTGCCAAATATCCCACCGACCAAATAAAAATGGCAGATCAATGCAGTGACAGGCTCCTATACCCTGAACTGGCGATTGCCAGTCAAACTGGTACAAATAAGATTTCGAACCATGCTTCCCCTGAGCGTCGGCAAATTCCATGACCGGCTGATTGAATATATCGTCGCCTCTTAAGTCACTGAGTAATTGGCCAGGAGTAGATGGCACACGAGCAGCATGGGCTGCAGCAAGTTTGTATGGCCCTTTTTCACCGTAGCTACGCTCAAATTCCTGCTGTAATTGCGCTTCGGTCAGCTGCATAAATACCGGGTTCTGGAATGAAAAAGCATTAAACTCTTCTCTCGCTGCCCCGATGAGCGTATCGCACCACGCGCCAGCCCCGTCTTTAATTGCATCGAGGGGGTCACAGGCAATCAACTCATCATCCAGTACCGGCGTGAATGGCAAGGAGAACTCACCGGGAATCGTCGATGTCGCTGGTTGTGCCTGCAAAAGTTTCAGCGCTTTCATCAGTTGATCAACAGGCAGTTCTTGTAACCTGTTAATTTCCTTGGAATCAAAACCCAAAACTCGCAACATGGCCGCCGCTAACGGCTTTGCCTGCTCCGCTCGGGATAGCTTCATTCCTAAAGGAGGGCTCATGAGTATCGCTCTATGAAACAATCCCCGACATGATGTATTTGCCAGCATGACAGCCACACAATAAGCCCCTGCAGATTGCCCGGCAACAGTGATATTGTCCGGGTCACCACCAAAACTGCCAATCGTATGCTGTATCCATTTCAGTGCCGCGATCTGGTCATGGATACCCAGGTTTGGAGGGGCTAGATCCGGCTGCGCCAGAAACCCTAATGGCCCCAGGCGATAAGATATATTCACCACCACCATACCAGTGTTTCGTGCCAACATATGACCATCATAGCAAGATAGAGAACCACCACCGGTCATGAATGCACCACCATGGATAAACACCAGTACAGGCTTGGGCACATTGATGGTACCGGGTGACCAGATATCCAAATGCAGGCAATTTTCATCCTGAGGCATGGGATAAGCCCCCATAACCGCACTCGTTCCAGATGGCGGCTGAGGTGGGACTGAACCAACTCCTGTCGCATCATAAATACCATTCCAACAATCAGGACTCTGCGGCAATTTAAAACGATTGGAGCCGATGGCAGGTTCCGCATATGGCACCTTACTAAAGCAGCAAACATCGTTAACATTTTTGCCCTTTAGCCTGCCAAATGATGTTTCGACGATAATGCTGGAACTTACTGCCATAAATACTCCTCAAACTTCTAACCGGACTTTACCCCATTATATTTTTTTTAAGACTGCAGTTTGTTCTAATTACAAACATCTATCGTCCCAATTTTGAATCCTTAATGAATAGCCTGGATAATTTACACCTGTTTAAACATGTGGTTGAGAGCGGTGGGCTTTCAGCTGCTTCACGCAGACTTGGTATCGCAAAATCAACTCTGGCCCGGCGAATAAGCGAACTGGAAAAGCAGCTGGGTATGCAGTTGTATCATCGTCATGTTCGCCGTTTCCGGTTAACTAATTTCGGTAACGACTGTTATCAGCAATGTCTGAAAATAACCGCAGAAACCGAACAGATTTTTGCACTGGCAGAACGAGTTAGAAACCAACCTGCCGGGGAACTGCACATTATCAGCCCACCAATATTCAGCGCGGCGATCGTTAACACGCTGGCCGTTGAATTTGCTGCCAGGGTGCCGGAGGTCCGCCTCCACCTGGAAGTCACAATGGATGAAGTCGATCCACGGAAAACCCAGGCAGACCTGATCATTTTCCCGAGCTTCATCCCATTACCGGATAGCTCCGTTATTGCACGCAAATTGATGGATATCGAATACACTCTGGTTGCCAGTCCTAGTCTGCTGACAGAAAAAACACTTCAGGAACCCAGTGATTTAAAAGCCGTTCGGTGTGTCGGTTTAGGTAACCGAAAAAACCATTGGCTATGGCGTTTGAGCAATGGCATAAAGGTGGCAGAACATCATTTTGTCCCGGTTTTTACAACGACAACTCCGATTGCACTTTTGGAAGCGGCTCGCCAGGGGCTAGGGGTTGCGTCGCTACCCAGTAGTTTGTGTACAAACGATATCGCCAACGGACAGCTGGTTAAAATTTTGGAGCAATGGATACCACAACCCGGTCAGCTATTCGCAATATACCCAAGCAGCAACAGCTTAACCGTTGCCGCACGGCAATTTCTTGACCTGTTAATAGAGCGTTTGTCTGAAGACCTTCCGTCATAATATTTTTTCATTGGCTGTCGTGACAGGTAAAAACAAAAACACGGTAAAGCCACCAACACACTTGTCTTCAACCAATGCTCCGAACAATCGCTAAAGCTTCGGGCAAAACCAATTCTGTAGCGACATCGGCTGGCATAATAGATTAACAAAATGCGCTACGCCTTCGTCACTGGCTCGACAGGTCGCCTCCATATTTCGACCTGTCGGATGTCAAAGCCAGATGCACCAGAGCAAGGAAAGCCACACCCCCCGGTTAAAAGATTGGCAGCAGGAATCGCTTCATATCACAGACATTTACTTGAATAGTTGTAACGGATCAGCTTCCAACGCCCCCAAGCCCATTTACTCCCGAGCCTGAGTGATTAAACTCTAGCACTCAAATTATCTTGTCCATATGGAGCATTCATGCCTGCATTCCTCACCAATCTTATGATCGATTTCAGCCACTGGCTGCGTCCCTGGATGCCACAACTATGCATGGCAGTGATTGCATCATTGCTGGTCATTTACGGCAATAATATAAACCGGGCTGTCAAACAGCTGGTTCAGGGCTCCCATTTCATCATTCGTACTGCGGTCTTTGTGCTACTTTGTGCTGTTGGCTATGGCATGGCCACCGTCCTGTTGGCGCCTTTGCTGCTAAAACTACTGTTTAGTTTTGGAGCGCAATGGTATGGCCTGGTGATCGTACTGATTTTCATTGTGATCGGCATGCTGGCACAAAAACACAATTACCAGTAAACCGGACCACAACTGCTACACTCAAATTCATAGTCTTGAAAATTCGAGCAGCCATGAGATTTAAAGTTTCTGCAATTTTGTTAACAGCACTGTTGTGTGTCAGTACACGGACTATGGCTTTTAGCCGAGAAGGTCATGAGGTGATTGCCGGCCTGGCATTCACTATGCTCAGCGATGACTCCCATAAGGCACTCAGCTCTTTAATGGGGAGCCAATACCGTCTGGAATGGGTTGGATCATCCTATTGGGCAACTGAGCTCTCCCAAAGACCCGGCAATGAATGGATGCAGAGTCTTCATGAAGTTCAGTTCGATAATGACGCAACCGCGTTCTCCCCGACCAAAGACTGTCCGGATAACAAATGCGTGGTAGCAGCCATTCTTGAATCGGAAAAAGTGCTTAAGGAACGGGCTAAATTTACTCTGGTCCAGCAACGCCATGCCGTTAAGTTTCTGCTGAATTATGTTGGTGATATCCATCAACCGACTAACTGTGGATTTAAGAGAGACGATAACGGTCGGAAGATACTGCTCGAAAGTGGTGATAAGAAAGTTAACCTGCATTGGGTCTGGGATGCTGGAATTATTCAACTGGCAGGTAAAAAGTGGTCAACACTGGCCGGCGAATTCGCCAAACAGATTACTCCGGAACAAACCGCTGCCTGGACAGCGGATATGGACCCGCAGCACTGGGCTTGGGAATGCCATCAGGTCGCCCGGAATGTTGCCTACCAGTCGGCATTGGATAAGAAAAAGTGGGATATGGGATACTACAAAAACGCATGGCCAACATACGAAGAGCAACTGAAAAAAGCGGCAGTAAGGCTGGCATATCTGCTCAATGATCTGTTTAAGGATAATACTGCGGCACAATAATTTTCTGTGCCACAAATGATAAGGGCGGTACCATCAGGTACCGCCCCAGAGCGAGTCATTAGCATCACTTCCCGTGTCACTGCTTCCTTGAAATTCCGGACTATCCTTTATCCGGTCATCCCTGATCCCTTGAGTTATATAGTTCCTTTTTGGAGCATCCCGCTCATTGGCGTCCTTGAAAATCCGTTTTCGTCCATTCCTTTTGCAGTCCCTGCTCTTCCTTTTCCTTAGTCCTTATACATTCCTTCGTAGCGTCATCCTTAACACTTATTTCCGCCTTGAAGTCGTCCTTGTATTCGCTCCGTCGATGGGGAGAACTATAGCAAAGGAATCAGAAGCTGTGGGTTACATAAATGTGTCACTTCACTGCTCATTTATCAGCCACCTGCCGAAATAGCTGACGGAATGCGGACACCTGCAACAAGAAGACATACAAAAGGATACAAAACCACAGAAAATAACCACCTTGGCTGACAGCCATGTAAGAAATATCTTACAAGCCACTCAGAGATTTGCTATTCGTCACCCATGACGCCGTTCCAATTCTTTGAATGGAATCTCCGGAATGAGTACTACCGAAACCAAACCACATAGCACCATGGCCATAGCCGTCATGAAAATAGTTTTCACAGCTTTGGTCCAGGTAGCTTTGAATGTCTGCGCGAACTCAAAAATCCGGGTTTCTGTCTGTTTCTGCCTCAGGTGAACCTGTGCATTCAAGGCAGCAGCATCCATAGTGGCCAGCGCATCCAGTTCAAGCCCGAGTAGCTGGAGATCCTCTGTGGTCAGAGTCTGACGGTTCTGTATCCGACTGGATAGCCGGGCATACCGGCTTTTAGCTGTAGCAATCATCTTGTCTGCATCAAAATGACTGGTAACTGAAACACCCGTTTCCAGCGACAGATGTCCTTTGTCAGTCTGCGTCATAACAGAAGCGCCGCCAATACTCATCCCGGCCGTCAGAATAGCAGTGAGGATGGTTCCAAAAACGGCCAGCCCCACAGTATTTCCAAGTTGCCGGACAAAAGCTGCGGTGCTGCTGACCATGCCAATTTTCTGACGGGTGACACTGTTGATCATCATTTGGGTCAACATAGGGATACTGGGACCCAGTCCCACTCCCACCAGGAACAGCCTGATGCTGATAGACCATTGCGACTGACCGACGTTAAGAGTCATAGAACAGGTCAGCAATGCCGCGACGGCAAAGATAAGGGCAGGCACCAGCACCGGTTTATAACTACCGATATGACTGGCCAGACGCCCGGAGGCAATGTTGGCACTGACCAGTCCAAATGTTAACGGCATTACTGTCACACCTGCACGAGTGGCACTGAAGTCATACACATTCACCATGTACAGGGGAATAAACACAATGGCGCACAGGAACGCACCTCCGGTGAAAAATGCACCTAAAGCCATCAATAGGAAGCTTTTGTCTGCAAACAACCCCAGATCAATAATGGGTTCACCAACCCGGCGCTCATGAACCATAAACGCTATAAATGCCAGTATCACGATCATAGCCATGCTCAATACCGGAGCAGAAATCCAGGCATAACGGGCAGGTGCAACGGCGAAGATCAATAACAGCGGAATCACGGTTGCCAGTAGCATCACAGCTCCAGCGAAATCGATGCTGCCACTATTGCGATGCCTGAGTGGTGGCATCTTTTTTAATATAAATGGCAATACCATTGCCAGGATTGGCACATTCACCAGAAAAACCCAGTGCCAGCTGACCATATCGGTCAACATACCGCCCACCCAAGGACCAACAACGGAACTGACAGCAAATACTGATCCAAACAATCCCTGATATCGGGGTCTCTCTTGAGGTGTGAATATGTCACTGACCAAGGCAAACACAGTCGAAAAGATCGCGGCACTGCCAATACCCTGAAGTGCTCGGAACAACACCATGGATAACGGCGAAAATGCCAGGGCACACAAGACACTGGCAAAACAGAATAACAATAACCCCGTGATCAATATGTTCTTGCGCCCATACAGATCTGATAGTTTTCCCCAAATCGGTAAAGTCGCAGTGCTCATGACCAGAAATGCCGTGGTCAGCCAGGTAATCCAACTGGTCGGAAAAGCCAAGTCCCTAACAATGGCAGGCGTCGCCGTGGAAACAATAGTCTGATCCAGTGCTGCCAAAAACAACGAAACTAATGCTCCCAACAGGATTAACCGTTTCTGCGCCAACGGCATTAAGCGTGGATCATTTGTCATAGCAACCTCATGTTATTTACTAGCGCCGATTGGTAAAGGGCGACATTTTGTGTCGGGCGGACTATCCGTTACGGCACACAGGTTCGCGGCAGAATCCGACGGAGTATGACTTAGTCCTCAGCGAGCTCTCTCAGCAAAACGCTCGCGATACTCACTGGGACTGACCGTCATGTATTTTTGGAAATTCAGTCGAAGATTTAATGCACTGGCAAAGCCACATTGATCGGCAATCCATTCTAAAGAACGCCAATCCGGCTGCTCCAGTAAAGCTCTGGCCCGTTCAACACGCCGGCGGTTCAACCATTCCTTAGGACTCATATTTGTAGCAAGACGAAAACGACGATCAAAGTTCCGACGCGACATCTTTGCCTGACTGGCCATATCATCGATATCAATAGGTTGATTGAGGCGAGCACAAACCCAATCCAGCGTGGCAGAAAAGTGACTGTGTAATTCAGGCATCGGTGTTTCCACATACTGAGACTGGCCACCGCTGCGATGGGGCGAAATAACCAGTCGCCGGGCAACCTGATTGGCCACTTGTTGGCCATAATCCTGACGTATCACCTCGAGCCCCAAATCCAGTCCGGCAGCACTGCCGGCTGAACAGCCAATCCGACCATCAAAGCAGTAAAGTACTTGATTCAACAATTCTATATCCGGAAAGCGCTCTCTGAACTGTGCCTGATATCGCCAATGAGTACACGCCGGACGATGACCCAAAACACCAACCTCAGCCAGCAAAAAAGCTCCGGAGCAAAAGGAAATAATCCGGCCACCGCGATGTACCAGTGCCTGCAATTCCTCTTTCAGCATATGGGGAAGCTCTGAAGGTATTATCGACCAGGCCGGCACAACCAGCATGTCATAAGCCTGAAGACAATCTGTCTGAGTAACCTGAAGAGAAATCTTTCCCAGCCCTGCCAGGGGAGATGGGTGAAAGGTCACGACTTCCGCCTGATACCAGTGGGAATATTCCTGTCTCGGCAAGGCAAACAATTCCAGCGCACACCCCAGCTCAAACATGGCTGGCTGTTGATTGACCAATATAGCGACACGAGTCATTACTTTACCCTGATATGGCTGGTTTTTATCGATAGATGTCTTTTAGGACAATTTCGAGTATCCACAGGAGCTCCTAGGATAGCAACACCTTGTTATTAATCATTCACCAGGAAAACAGTTATGCCTTCAGCCGTCGCCAGACCCGCCGCCGCTAGCAGTATCGAAGCACTTGCGCACTTTAGCCATCTTCTGCGTTTTGAAACCGATTGCTGGGATGTACACCATGCCATCAGCAACCAGCGCCAGGACTTCGTATTATTGGATGTACGTGGAGAAACCCTGTATCACCAAGGTCATCTGCCTAATGCGGTTTGTCTGCCTCATTCCCGTATATCATCTGAATCCTTGAACAAATATTCCGCAGACACTCTGTTCGTGGTTTATTGCGCTGGTCCTCATTGCAACGGTGCCGATAAGGCTGCAGTTAAACTCGCACAATTGAACCATAGCGTGAAAAAAATGATTGGGGGTATCACCGGATGGCTGGATGAAGGTTTTTCATTAATCAGCACTACCAAGGTAGATAACTGATACCCCCCAGGGAGCGCATGGCCTGCCGAATTTCATAAGATCGCGACCAGACATACCCTGAGGGTTCACTGGCTGACATACGCTTTGGATTTGGCAGTACTGCTGCCAGCAGACTGGCCTCAGTTCGGCTCAATCGGGCCGGCGACTTATGAAAAAAACGCTCACTGGCCATTGTCACTCCATAAACACCGGGCCCATATTCAATGACATTCAGATAAACTTCCATGATTCTCTGTTTTGGCCATAACCATTCCATCCACAGCGTAAACCAAGCCTCCAGACCTTTTCGGATATAACTGCGTCCTGGCCATAAAAACAGGTTTTTGGCGAGTTGTTGGGTAATGGTGCTGGCTCCCCTGGGGCGTGTGCGTTGCTCCTCCAGAGCATCCGCAATAGCCTCAAAGTCAAATCCCATATGGTAGGGGAATTTCTGATCTTCTGAAGAAATCACTGCCAGTGGTAACTGCCTGTTAATATCGTCAAGGTCGGCCCATCGTCCTCCCAGCCACTTATCGGAGACTAACGGGTCCCGTATCACCATGGACGTGGTCGGAGGGTTTATCCAACGCAAAAACAACACCATGGCGATTGTCAGAAGACAGAAAGATACTGCGATAATTAAAATCCAGCGGACAGCTCTGGCTACCCATGAAGTACGCTTTGTTTTTCTGCTACGACGTAACAACGATCTTACACCCATGCCCAGACGTTACGGAAAAATCCCGTTAAACTAACGAACAACAACACACCACCCATAACACGATAAAACCGCCGGGAACTGGACTTCAGCAGATATTCATGCACTTTCAGCCCCAGATAGTGACCAATGCCCGCAGCAGGTAATAACCACAACTGATGCCGCAACTGCAGGTCAATATTAAAATACAAGAATGCACTCAGTTTGATAGAAACCAAAATAAACCAAATGGCAAATAAGGTATCCCGCAATTGTTCCCGTGATACCTGGTTGGCCACAACTGCGATAATCAATGGCGCACCAATCAAAGAAGTGCCACTCATGTAACCACCTAGTATCAATAGAACAATTCCTCCCCAACGGCTATTGTTGGAGAACGAAAATCCGAACAAATAAGAACAAGCGTAAAAACCAACAATAATAAATATCACCGCACTCATCAGGTCGTTGGGCAGCACCACCAGACCAAACACACCAACCAGCTTCGGGACAATCATAATAGCAATGGCATATTTCAGATAACGCCAATCAATGGTACCACTGGAATTCTGACCATCAGCCAGCTGATGACGTACCCGACGATGACTGGAAATCATGGTCAATGATGAAAAGAACAACAACTGTATGGCAATGATCGGCAAATAGACAAGCGGTTGGTTATCGACCAGTAACAAAAATGGCAAAGATAGCGCTGCACCTCCAAACCCCAGTCCGGATCGGACAAAACCACTCCAGACAAATATCAAAAATATCAATACGTATTGATATCCGTGAAAATATTCCATTGCAGAAAATATTCCGTTTCAAATCATCAGAAACTGGCAGCAAAAGTTATTGCAACGTAAATGAATCCAGGAAGGTTAATACTCGATTGGTTTGCTCATCACTTTCTTTTTCTTTAAAAGCAACAGTCCATTTATAGATATACTGTTCGGTGAACACCACTCTGCTCATGTTGACAAAATGATTGTCATTGCTCATAAAAAACTCATGAATGGTATGACCTGCTTTTTCAAATTTATTTTGAACCAGAGTATTTCCCCCGGCAAAAGCTTTCTCATCATTTTTTCTGGAAATCTTTAACCATTCACGTTCAGGCAGGTTACCGCGATTAATCACCTGAACCATAAAGTTAATACCCTTGCGTTTTAGGGTAAACAACTGCACATGATTATCCCCTTTGGAGATGGATTCTGACTTTGGTTCAGCTTCAAATTTAACCGTGAACCCCAGACCTTCAGGCGACCATTGAAGATATTTTTCCGGTAATGAACTGGTGACATGGGTGGGCCACTGAACCCAGATAAAAGCAATAGTCAGTACCAGCATTATGGCAGCGGTGGGATTGATTTTTTTTAATTTTTGCAGCATGGATAATCCAGAGAAGCAATGGGAACTTTGTTGCGGTTATGGTTCGAAACCGGCTTGAAAAACAGTTTCAAACAATTATCGATCGATTTCTATCCCTGCGTAACACCGTATCAGACAAGACAACGTGTTTTTCCATTTATCATTCATCAACCCCTTATATCTGAAACGTTCAACTTAGAACAGGCATACGGGTATTGATATAAAAAAGGCCCCCTTGGAGGAGGCCTGAATACCTTAACGAAGGCTATAGCGATACACTGCCTTCTCACCATCACCGTAGTCAAACAGGCAATCGAATCCATTGTCTGAAGAGTGAACGATGGTACATTCATATCCATCCGGCTCTACTTCTTCAAAAGATTCATCACATGAGTCACGACTAACATTCTTGGTTTCTGTGAATGTCAGAACATTACCGTTTTTCTCCCACTGATAATCAGCCTTGAATACATCACATTGCTGACCATCATCTTGAGTGGCATAAAACCCGGTACCATCCTTACGAATCTCTTCCTGACCAAACTCAAGCCATTCGCATCCCCAATCCAATATTGAAACATGGTATTTGCCTGGTGAGAAATGACCGGATATCCCATTTTTGCGGGTTTTAGCATTGGCCTGGATGTCGGAAAAGACCCCATACTGATTAATACTCTGTTTCATCATCAACTTCATGTCGACTGACTTGAGACCACTCAAAGACATATAAACGTCCGCACAGCTACTAGGCTCCATATCGGCCTGATGACCGATGACCGGAACAATATCTTCGACCAGAGACGACAGTTTGGCATAGTCCACAGCTAAACTATACAGCCCATCGGAGTTCAACTTTTCCTTACTAAGATCGGCAGCAGCTTTACCAGCCATATCCCCTGAGAACACGGTCAGGTTGTTACCTTTCATAGCCGCTTTAAGTTTGACGCTTTCAGGCAGGTAGGGAATGTCCAGATCAATAACAGTACCATCCTCTGGAATATGAACATCCTGCAGGTAAGGAGCATTTGCCAGCAAGCCAACCAACGTAGAAGGGTTGGTACTGCTCAAGGCAACCAACGCATCGATACTGCCCAGAGTCTGATTGGTCTCATCAAACTGCAAATCAAACAACTGTACCGATGCACCTTTGAGTCCCTGAACCATTGCAGTAAAAATCGATAATGTTGCAGGGTTGGCGCTTTTGGCTTCTTGCTGAGCCTCCTGGAGAACATCACAGTTGAATTCAGCTGTTACAAAACGATTCCAGAAATTGGAAATCACTGGAGTCAGATTAGCGACATCCAGACCTACGGCCAGGCTGGCGATTTGACCATTGTCTACAGATGCTGCCGGTGACAAATGACCATTTAGTTTCTGCAGATCGGTGACAGCTTGTTCATCCGTAACCTCCAGCACAGTTGCCAGATCAAACTTAATACTGTCTTTTGAGGTTTTAAAGTCACGGTATCCTGCAACAAAGCGAGGAGCTCCCTGCACCATACCAATCATCTCATCTGCACAGACAGCTGAGACCAGTGGTTCATAATCATCACCCAAAGCCACCAACAGGTCTTTGCCCGCACTGTTTTGTTCAGGTTTCAAGATCGTTCTGGCCACTTCCACTAGATTGATGAAACCAGACAGCTGATCACCAAAACCGTATTTCTTCTTCATTTCAGCAATTTGTTTGCTGTCTTTCAGAGTCTTAGAATCTTCCACCAGCGCCAACCGTTGCATTTTGCGGGTGTCGCTGTCACTACCAAATAGAAAACTGGCAGTCACATATTTCTTTTCTGCCGATACGGCGAAATGGAAGCCTGGATCTTTGCTGTCCACTTCCCATACCCAGATGGTGTGCCCATTTAAGTCCTGCACCGCATGCTTATAACCGGTTTGCGCTTCGAGTTCCTGCAGGGCGTTCATAAAGCTCTGTGGTTTTTTGACCGCAAACTGAAAGACCGGCAGCAGTCCATCCATATAAATTGCCATATCCATATGCGAGTTCAGACCATAACGTTCAATCATGGCGTTATCGCCCTGGGCAGCGGTCTCTACAAAATCATCCAGTAATGCCAGAAAGAATCTGGCCTGATCACTATCCCCAGCAATGGCATCAACCAGTTCCTGGTAAGTTTGTTGCCATTGAGCCAAGCCGGCCTCGGAGGCATATGTATTATTACCAGTGCTCAGCCTGCCATCAAAATAGAGCACAGTGTCGGCTGGCGCATTAGCCTGAAAATGGTCAGCAGGCTTACCACCAAAATTAAACAGGCTGAAAGCATAGCCGGCTTGTGACCAAGTCATAGTAGCCAGAAGACAGAGATACAGTTTCAATTTCATCTTATAAAGGTCCTTGTAGATAACGGGCGAAGGTAAATCATCAGGATTTACCCCAGTTACCACCCAACGGCGGCAAATTTTATCACAAGGAGAGAAGGAATCAGGGATGTTTTCGTTACAGAATAATGATCTGCGGAACAATTCAACTTGTCCGCAGGATCACATATCCCATTCAGAAGAGCTACATTGCGAACCCGTCAGGCAATAGCTCAAATTTAGTCCATTGTTTAAACTCCGCACTATCACAGAATGCGTAGATCACAGCATCTTCCGCCATCAGTTCATGGATCATCTGACGACAGGCACCACATGGCGAATACAGAGTCTCACCAGGCATATAAATACCCATGGTTTTCAAAGTTCCCGGTGGAACACCTTTAGCAATAGACTGCACCAACGCATTACGTTCGGCGCAGATGGCCATGGAATAGGCAGAATTTTCGACGTTACACCCCTGCAAATACTGACCATTTTCTGTCAGCTCAATAGCAGCCCCCACGGGAAAGCTGCTATATGGAACATAGGCATGAACAGCTGCCTCCTTGGCAGCTTCGCGCAGCTTCATCAGTGCAGCATTCATACATCACCTTTCTCACGAATCAATACAGAATCCAGGGCAATTTCGATCATATCATTGAAGGTACTTTGACGTTCTTCTGGTGATGTTTTCTCACCTGTAATGATGTGATCACTGACGGTACAAATAGCCAATGCATTACAACCATTGTCAGCAGCAACACCATAAAGTCCGGCTGCTTCCATCTCTACACCGTAGTGTCCTTTACTGGCGGCCAGCCCGAGAATCTCATTGTCAGGAGAATAAAAAAGATCCGCAGTAAATACGCCACCTACATGCACCCGCGCACCATGTTGGCGGGCCGCCTGGACTGCCGGCTCAAGCAGGCTATAACTGGCTGCGGCAGAAAAATCATAGCCTCTAAACCGGGTTCGGTTAACATTGGAATCAGTACTGGCAGATTGACCAATCACCACGTCACGGATTTTAACGTCTTCATGCAGACCGCCACAGGTACCAACGCGAATAATGTTTTTTACACCAAACTGGCTGTACAACTCATGGGCATATATTGAAATCGAAGGCACACCCATACCGGATCCCATCACTGATATCCGGTGGCCTTTATACAGACCGGTATAGCCAAACATATTTCTGACTTCATTCACCTGTTGAATTTCAGTGAAAAAAGTTTCAGCAATATATTTGGCGCGCAGTGGATCGCCAGGCATCAATACGGTTTCAGCAAAGTCGCCAGGTTGAGCTGCAATATGAGGTGTTGACATAGTAGTTCCCGTTAGTGATTGATGAATGACGTGCCATATTCCATGGCGGGTAAATTGAAATAGGATGCCAGTGATTGGCCAATATCAGCAAAGGATTCTCTTTTGCCTAAGCTTCCGGTTTCTATCTGCTGTCCGTATACCAGCACCGGAATATGCTCACGGGTATGATCGGAACCTGGCCAGGTCGGATCACAACCATGATCCGCGGTAAGAATCAAAATATCGTCTGAACGCATGGCTGCCATTATGTCCGGCAACATTGCATCGAACTGCTCCAGAGCTCTGGCATATCCGTTAGCATCACGACGATGGCCATACAACATGTCAAAATCCACCAGGTTGGTGAATATGATTGAGCCTTTCTCGTTCGTGGGTTGCTGCATTTGTCGCAGAGTTTCCTGGACTAACGCATCCAAACCGTTGGCTTTGAATTTTTTAGTAATCCCCTGATGAGCATAGATATCAGCAATCTTGCCGATGGAAATAACTTCTCCGCCGGAGTTGTGTAAATAATCCAATACGGTGGGAGCAGGTGGTGGCACCGCCAGATCACGGCGATTACCGGTACGTTCAAAATTACCGGCATCCGTACCAATAAAAGGACGCGCAATCACCCGCCCGATATTGTATGGGTCCACCAACTCACGGGCGATTTCACACAACTCATATAAACGGTCAAGACCAAAGGTTTCTTCATGAGCTGCAATCTGGAAAACTGAATCAGCGCTGGTATAACAGATTGGCCGGCCGGTCTTCATATGCTCTTCACCGAGCCGGGCAAGGATTTCTGTACCGGAAGCGTGACAATTTCCCAGAATACCGGGTAATTCTGCCTTTTCGACCAAAGCCTCTAGCAACTCCTGTGGGAATGACGCGTCTTTGTCGGCGAAATAGCCCCATTCGAAAAGTACCGGTACTCCAGCAATTTCCCAGTGTCCTGACGGGGTGTCTTTACCAGAACTCAGCTCTTTCGCATACCCGTAAGCACCGACGATGTCGGCATCAGGATCCAATCCCTGAGGAAAAAAACCGCTACTTTCCTTTGCCGCTTTACCAAGCCCCAAACGACTCAGGTTGGGCAATGTCAGCTTGCCGTTGCGACCACTTTCACATTTTCCCATGGCACATTGCTCAGCAATGTGCAGCAGCGTATTGGCACCTTGATCACCGAATGTTTCGGCATCTTCAGTCGCTCCAATGCCAAAACTGTCCAACACCAGAATAATTGCTCTGCTCATATTCGCACCCGCTAATCAATAATTGTATTAATTCGGTCCACCCGTTCAATACCGCTTTCCTGAGTCAACGTGAGTGCAGCCAGAAATCTTCTTTTCGCATCTTCCCAGCTTGCCTCATCACTGGCCAGAATGGTTACCAGAGGGTCACCAGCGTTAACCGTTGTACCTATTTCCAGAATGTCCGCATAACCTACTGAATGGTCGATCGGATCCTGAGAACGAACCCGCCCCCCGCCCAGAGCGACAACCCCCATACCGACAGCACGGGTATCATAAGCACTGACGACGCCAGCCTGCTCAGCCAGAACGGGTTTTACGACAGCCGCCTGCGGCAAATAATTTTCCCGTTTTTCGATGAAATCCGCCGGTCCGCCCAGCAACGATATCATTCTGGCAAACAGCTCCAGTGCCTTACCAGAAGTTAACGCCTGCTCAGCCTTGGCAAACCCTTCTTCGCGATTTTGCACCAGATTGCCTGCCAACAGCATTTCTGCCGCCAGTGTCATAGTGACCTGTTTTAATCCCTGATTCACATTTTCATTACGCAGAAAATCAATGGTTTCCCGAATCTCAACCGCATTACCTGCTGTCCACGCCAGGGGACTGCTCATATCCGTTAGCACGGCATGAGTTTTCACTCCAGCCTTACGAGCAACGGCAACGATGCTCTCAGCCAGTTCCATGCCCTGACCAATATCGGACATGAACGCACCATTTCCATATTTAACATCCATAACCAGCCCATCAAGGCCTTCTGAGAGCTTCTTCGACAAAATGGACGCAGTAATCAAACGAACTGATTCCACCGTAGCGGTTACATCACGCGTGGCATAGAAACGCTGATCTGCAGGTGCCAGGCGCTGGGTCTGACCGATAATACAAACTCCCAGCTCGGATACACATTTGCGGAACAGGTCATTGTCCGGCTTGGCATTAAAACCTGGAATACTTTCCAGTTTATCCAACGTTCCACCACTGTGACCAAGACCGCGCCCGGTAATCATTGGCACGTAGGCACCACAGGCAGCGACAATCGGGCCTAACATGAGGCTGACCATATCGCCGACACCACCGGTAGAGTGTTTATCCAGTACAGGGCCGGGCAAATCCCACTGCATCGTATCTCCGGAATCCCGCATAGCAAGAGTCAGATTGGCAGTCTCTTCCAGACTCAGACCATTAAAATATACCGCCATAGCAAATGCCGCGATTTGCGCTTCGGTAACGGTGCCATCAGTAATCCCTTGTACAAATGCATCAATATCCGCTTTGACCAGTGCCTGTTGATCGCGTTTCGCGCGAATAAATTCCTGCGGGATAAACATACTAGTAACTTCCACCCTGATTGTTTGTCTGCAAACCCAATGTCTGCAATAAATTATTCAGTAAACTGCTGGCACCAAACCGAAAGTGTCTGGCAGATATCCAGTTTTCTCCCATAATTTCCGCAGCACTGTCTAGATAAATCTTTGCTTCTTCAACAGTTCTGACACCTCCAGCTGCCTTGAACCCGACATCACGCCCAGACGCACGTATACATTCCAGCATGATTCTGGCGGCTTCCGGAGTGGCATTGACACTAACTTTTCCAGTCGATGTCTTAATAAAGTCAGCACCTGCTTCGATACTGATTTCACTGGCTCTACGGATCAACTCAGCCTTTTCCAGCACACCGCTTTCGATAATCACTTTGAGCGCTGCTTGATCTGCGCAAGCCTCACGATGCGCTTTTACCAGTTCGGCACCTATTCCTGCATCACCAGCCATCAGGCTTTGATAAGGGAATACAATATCTATTTCATCCGCGCCATCAGCCACGGCCTGTAGCGTCTCTTGGACTGAAGCTTCAATATTGTTACTACCATGGGGGAAATTCGTGACTGTGGCAATTTTGACGTTACTACCCATCAGTTCCTGCCGTGCTGTTTTGACAAATGCAGGGTACACGCAAACTGCCGCAACATTGCCAGCGGGTGTTCTGGATGCACGGCACAGATGGACAATGACGTCATCTGTATCGTTATCATTCAGAGAGGTTAAATCCATCAAGGAAATAGCAGTTCTCGCTACCTGTTGTATATCACTCATTGTTTGTTCGCCTTCAAATTTGACTATTCAACTGATGCACAGACAGATCTGCTTGACCCATTTGTGCTTCCATCTCTGAAAAACCACGCAAAACCATCTGTTTCAGGCATTTCAGAAGTTTGTCAGAACTTTCCGCCATGAAAACGCTTTTCTACTGCTCATCATTAACCGGAACATTTTGCCGCAACCTCAATAATCCAGCACGGTTTGGCACCGTGATTCTACTGATGGCAACAAGAAAATCGACATCTTTTGACCGCTTGGTCAAAAGTTTAGTCTATTAATCAATCAAACGTTGATATAAACGCCACTATAACCAAGATAAAGGATAACTATAAGAATTATGCAGGGGTAGCAATTGACGGGGAACAAACTACTGAAAAATCGTGAACAGCACCATTTATGCTGTAGATGAAAAGAAGTTGCTGCGGTTATCGCCACCTACTCCGGCAAACGGAGTTCCAGCGCGGGAAACTTCGGCTCAGGCCCCGAAGTATTCCCCTTCTGCAGCTCAGACCACTTGTGAGCTCAACTGATCAATGACAGTGTCCAGAGCCCGATCAATGATCGGCTGATCATCAATCTGCCGGAACTTGCCGTTGGCCATTGCGGTTGCCAAACCATACAGTGAACGGTCTGCCACTTTTTCACCAGTTCTATCGGTGAAAATAAAACGCTCGCCATCACCAAGAACGGTTAACAGGTGGCAACGCAACCATTTACCATCCATCTGCAACAACTCATACCACAACCCCTGCTGCAATGAGCGGGCACGCGCCATAAAATCGACAGACTCCGGCACCACAGGTTCAGGCTCAGGCTCAAAACTGCTGGCAGGTTTGATCTGCACCTGCTTCAGCTCGTGCTGAACTTTCTGAAACTGTTTGGTCGCTTCCGGTTTTGGCGTTTCATGTTTGGAAATCTCCTGCAGATGCAGATCATCAATCATGCTCATCCAACGGGAAATGTCACCACTGTCCAGCTTCAAGGCTGTCAAACCTTTCCGCAACGCCAATAGGATTTTGGGGGTAACCGCAAAAAATCGTTCGCGGGAATGAGTCGTTACACCGGGCTGCAGACTCCAAACCAGTTCTGTCACCACCCGCTTGGCATTGCGCCACTGATCACCCTCGCCATGTCGGGTATATGTGTGGTGCAGCACTTTATACCAATGAATCGATAATAGCTCCTGGATGGCCTCAGGAATCACTGCCACATCCAAAATCTCATTCAAAAACTCACGAGCCCAGTCCCGCTGTTTTTCCTCTTCATAACGCTGCTCTTCTGCAGTCGTCAAACGGGCCTCAAAAATTACCCGTTTATGCTGATATTCATCGAGGAAGTTTTCAAATTTCTGCAATTCTTCATGAAAAATCCTGAGATCATCGTCAAACTCCTTGGTAAGGCGAGTCACAATATCTTCCATATACGCCAGCATGGGATCTTCATCGATTCTTTCATCAGCCTGCCAGCCAACCGCTGATCGAGTCATAATGTTCAGCAATCGACGCGCAACATGTTGGTTGTCATCGAAGAAAGAACGCTCAAGCAATGCCACCTTAATAATAGGGATCTGCATACGTGCCATGAGCTGCTTCATTTGCGGCAACAGGTCCCGCTCTTCGAGAATAAACTCGAACAGCATAGCCACCAGATTAATGATATCGGAATCAATCGGCGACTTCGCACTTTCCAGTACTTGCTGAGTGATACTCTGAGACCACTGTTTTAGCTCAGCGGTTGCCACAGGTATATTTGATGAAGCGGAAACAACATTCTGCTGCAGCTGATTCAGGTTTGGCATCAGGTAGCCCGCCTGAAAGCCAGCCCCACCTGCAACCGGCATGGAATTACTCTGCCAGCCATTCTGCTGGCCACTGTGTTCCATATCCGCACTGTCTTCACCGCGACTTGCAGCCATCAGATTCTGCAGATAATTGGCGTTGATAGCCGGACGACGAGCTCGACTGCGCAAATGACTGATATCAAGATCCGGTAAAATACCCTGATCGCGCAGTTTTTCATTGGCTTCGAAGTACATCTCCGGTAACTGCTTACCTATATGATGGTCATACAGCTTAAATAGAATCAGTTTGACCTTCATATCCCAGTCATCGAAGTCGATCGCGCTAAAGAAACTATCGCCAAATTGATACGGACTCAGAGGGCACTCGCTTTTGCTGTAGGATTTAACCGGCAATACCTGATTTAAGCGTTCACGAAAAGATAACCAGGCATCGCCCGAGGCATCGATTGCTTTGGCAGCCATTGATTCAATCGCAACAGCCCGTTCCATTTGATCGTTATCAACGATACCTAACTCGACAGTACGTTCTTTCAGACCTGCGGCATCATTCAAAACTTTATCCAGGCAATCAGATACCTGTTCACGAACTTTGCTCGTAAACTGGGCATCGATAATCTTGCGGCGAACTCTTAATCCACGCATTGCATCAAAATAGCGCGCTTGCTCGCTTCCGGAACCTGCTTTTTCAGCAATCTCAAACAACAAATCATCTGCATTCTCAAATAAGTCCTTTAGGCAAAGCTGCATTTGCTCCAGTAAATAATCCTGAATCAATTTTGCTGCAGGCGTGATGCGAGCCTCCGGTATCTTATCGAGCTTATGAGCTGTTTTCAGCATGACGATGTTGGTGTCGACATTACTACTCATTGGATACACTCTACGGAATTGGAAATACCATTATATTAGTGCAAATAGGTATTTTTTTTGGATATAAATCATCAAACTGAGAGACACGTCATGCCTTTTAGCAATAATGAACAATCAATCTGATAAAGCATAAATATGACGTTCGAAAACCTAAACATGTGATATTTTTTTGGCACAAATCTAATCTTTGTAACTACGAATTTACAAACCTTTCAGCACCGAATTAATCCGTGATTCAAGTCGATATTTATACTGAAAATAATGAATCGTCTGCGCTCTGCCGAATGGCAGATCGGCTTTGATTTCATCAGCCAGCTCCAGATCGGTTACATAGCAAACCTGTGTTTCATGCAGCTGATTCATCTCTGACAATGCTTTCGCAACGGTTACATAGAACTGCTGCCCAAGCGTCAACGAATCAAACTCCCGCTCTCCCACCAGTACTGTGTAATGAATATTACCGTCATGCTCTTTTCTGACCAATGCCCGGATATTGTAAAAATCCGAATCCGTAATATCCGACTCGGTTCTGCGCCGTATCAGCCTGGCGGTCCGGTCCTGAGTGTTTTCCAGATACTCATAGAAGAATATTTCCTGGACCAGAGGTGCCTCGGAATCCCCATCTGTATTTTTTCGATATTCAATGATTCTTAAAAAACGGTATAACGGCTTAATTAACGTCCTTACATTTAGAAACGGTACTTGATAGGAAAACAGTGAGCCATATTCATCCACCACATAGATTTTCGCTCGCTGCCCAGACAACCGGCGAAAATACACCTGAATCCCCCTAAGATAACTATTGCTCAGTATCATGCGCAACTCGCGATTCTCGGCCAGTGCATATCGGTCCAGCCTTATCGGTGCAAATTCCAGGCGCTCCTGAGTTAACATTTCTATAAATTCCTGCTGGGTATCCACTTGTATTGACGTGAATTTATTGCGATCAAAACTGATCACGCTGATTTTATCTTCATAACCAAATACATAACGACCCGGCACATTCTGGTGATCCAGAAAAAAGTATCGCATGACATCGCGAAAAAGCTGCTGCACGCGATTGGCAATCGCCGCCGGACGAGTCACGCTGAAACATAGCGCTTCAAACTCTGGCATTTGCTTCGAACCACTTGTTGCGATGCTGTTTAATAAAAAAAGCAGGCACTGAACCAACGTATCGTCATGCAAGTCAAAGCGGGACACATGTACTTCGTTCCAACTATTGAGTACAACCAGATCAAGCGTCTGCACCAGGTTTTCCCGCAACGAGCTGAAGTCCAATGAATCCGTTCGGTTACTGATCTTTTGCAGGCCCCGGGCACTCAAATGAGCCATGGGGTCCCGCGCGACATTGACATAAAGAATGGTTTTAACCAGGCAAGACTTGTAAACGAAGGCTTCCTGCGGAACAGCTTTCAACGGTTTATGGAAGTGATAACGGAAACTGTTGATGATCTCTTTCAGCTCATAATCTGTCAGTGTGATGCTGTCATCTTCCAACAACGTGAATACCGGTATATTGATATGCGCATCGAGCAAGCCATTAAAATAACTCCAGATCATGACTTCAATAAGACTGCTTGAATGTTTTAGTGGCTGCGGCGGATGGCTGCCCATCCGGGTTAATTGATTACAGTAAGCTCCCCAAAGTGATTGCTCAGGATGTTCGCTCTGCAACTGATGTACAGTCAGTTTTTCCCGACTCAGATCAGCACTGACGGTAGAATTGATGATTTCAATCTTGCCGGGTTTGCGATCAAACGCTGCTGATAACTTACGGCCAAGTATCAACATTTCCTGTTTTCTGAGTTTACTGGCAGCTTTGATCTTTTGGGCAATCTGAGTCAGGAAGCGATAACTGTGAGTCAATTCAGCAATCAGTACTTTCTGCTCCCGGATAACATCATCTATTCCCCATTGCTCTTTGTTGTCGAGATGGGCGATATGTTCTGCTGTCCATCCCCATTCAATGGCAAGACGATCAATCAGGATCCGACGCCAGCTGGGTGACCTGGATTTACGTGACAGGGAGATACCGATTTTGAAATAAAACGCCCGTCTGACCAGCTCAAGTCGCACCGTCTGTTTACGACTCAGTAGATAACGTTCCAGCCGCCGGTACAACATGACATAAGGGTCAAGCTCATCCAGGTTCAGCTTGAAATCATAAACCGCCTGTTTGAAATCCAGACACAGGCACTGGGCCTTGGGGAAACTGAATGCATAAAGTTCGAGCAGCATCAGTTTCAACAATGATTTATAGGGCGCATCAATGCCTTTGTACAGATGCCACATACCGGCACCGACAAACTCGTCCACAGGAATCCTGGGCACTCCGCCAAAATCGATAATGGCACCGTAATTCAGAAACCCACTGTCGATATTATGCCTGACATGCTGATTGTAGAGATGCTCCTCATAAGGCGGCACCAGCCACCAGGCCGGCTCGGCACCTGCAATCAAGATATGGGAACGATAGAACTCATCGAGTAAAAGATAATGCTGAGTGGATCCGGCATTTTCAGAGGTCAGCCTGCCTTTACTGCCAACCTTGAAGGCATGGGCATCCATGACAAAGAAATGCACCTCCAGATTCATACCCATAGCCCATTCGGAAATCAGTTCGGCCTTTTGCTCCAGCAGATATATTTTTTCCGCCGACAGACCGGCAACATGACATATCCAGATATCCAAATCACTTTGGCTGCTTTGCCCGATCGTTCCGGTCGACCCCATCAGAAAAATACTGGAAATATCACTATTCAACTGATTGGGCTGTTTGTAACGGTAACTGCGGCTAATCTGACCCAGAGATGACAACACTGCACGATCCGGATAGTAAAAGGACACCCCCTTGGGAACATCATCTTCAATCCAGCCAGGCAGCATATGGTGATTGACATGGAACAACATTGGCAGCAGTTCCAGAAACTGCTGCTGGGTATTTTGCATACCGCTGCGCAAGCGCTCCAGCCGACCCTCATTGACGGCACGAAAACGCTTACCCAGCTCTGTCATCGAGGGGTAATCCAGACCACCATCGGCAATTTTCTTTACGATATTGTATGCTTGCATAATCTCAGTATAGGCATTGCTGTTTGGCCGACAGAAAAAAGTGAATGAACGGCGGTATCAACAGCTTTGATATTGATCCGCGTTATGGTTAAACAACCTGAATACATGGAGAATTTGACACCTTGACGGAACTCATGAATATTAGCCCGGTGCCCTTTGAACAGCAGATAAGCCGGCACTGATCAAAAATAAGAGAAAAAGCCCTTACATGACTCACGGTCCCAAATATAAAACCATTCTGGTCGTTGATGATGACCAGGAAATTTGTGAACTTCTGACCCAGTATCTTCAACAAAACGCATTCACCGTTCACACCGCACTGAATGGCGAACAGATGTTCAATCAACTGGCCATCCATCACTACGATTTGATCGTACTGGATGTAATGATGCCTGGCGACGACGGCTTCATCCTATGCAAAAAAATTCGCACAGAGTCGAACATCCCGATCATCATGCTGACCGCAGGATCCGACGAAACTGACCGCATTATTGGCCTGGAACTTGGCGCGGACGATTATATGGTAAAACCATTCAATCCGCGTGAGCTACTGGCACGAATCAAGGCGGTATTACGACGAATGGACGATCAGAATCCCCAGCGTAAAACTCAGAAACGCAGAATTCAATTTGGTCAATGGATTCTGGATGAAGCCAACCGCGAGCTCATTGACCTCGAAGGTACGACCTACCCGCTGAACGGCGCAGATTATAACCTACTGCAACTGTTTCTGAATAAAGCGGGACAGGTGTTGAGCCGCGATGAATTGTCCAACCTGACCCGCGGCCGTGAAAGCAGCCCCTTTGATCGCGCAATCGATGTTCAGATCAGTCGTTTACGGCAACGCCTTGGCGATGATGGTAAATCACCACAACTGATCAAAACCGTTCGCGGAGCAGGTTATATTCTGACATCCCATGTTGAGGTACTGTCCTGAGTCATTATAAAAGCTGGCCTTCAGGGCTGACAGCGACAGAGCAGCAATACTAACCGGTAGCCAGGCACTTACACTGTGAAACTCACACGTTTTTTTTCCAACCTGTTCAACTCCTTGTTCAGTCGCTTGTTTTTGATCCTGTTTCTGGGAGTCATCAGTGCCTTGATGATATCCAATGCTGTCTGGGTCAGGTATTACGAACAGCGACGCCTCCAGGAAGCCGATAGCGCTGCCATAGAACTGGCCAACAGTATGGCTTCAACGGTTTCTTTTTTTGGCACTCTGCCAAGGGATTATCGTCATGTCATTCTAAGCCAGCTCCGTAACATGGGGGGAGCGCGCTTTTTTGTCTCAGTAAATGAACAGCTAATCGATATAAAAGCCATTGAAGCCGATGCTATTGCCAACAGAATCATCCGCGTTTACACCGATACCATGCGCCAGAACCTGGGCCAGAAAGCCAAAAATATCCAGGTAGAATTTGCCCGACCGGAATATCTAAAAGTCTTTAACAACGACATCATGTTCAATGAACTGCCGGAACGTTGGGTACAAAACTCGCTGATTCTGCCCAATCGCCCACCATTGCTGGTAGCTCAAGTGGAGTTCAGCAATGACGAATGGCTTTACCTGGCGGCCTTGCTGCCCGACCCGTATTTTCTGCAACGATCGGTATTGCTGAAACTGGATCAGGTGATTTTTGTCAGTCTGTTGGTATCGATTCTGATGCTGATCTCCTGGTTGCTGGTACGCTGGCTGACCAATCCATTGAACCTGCTGGCCCAGGCAGCCCGTCAACTGGGTAAGGATCCGTTGCACAAAGTTCAGGTTCCGATCTCCGGTACCACTGAGATTCTGGAAACAGCAAGGGCGTTTAATGCCATGCAGGAGCGATTAATGCGCTTTATCGAGGACCGCGAACGATTGTTTTCCGCCATCTCCCATGACCTTAAAACACCGATCACCCGATTACGATTACGCGCGGAAATGCTGGAGCACGATGATGCCCGGGCGAGAATTATCCATGACTTGCTGGAACTGGACGAACTGGTCAAAGGCGCACTGGAGTTCTCCCGCAGCACAGATGTACACGAATCTCTGGAAACCATCGATGTGATGGAGCTGTTGAACGATATTCGTGAGGAAGTGACACTGACCGGTGGAGAGATGGACATACACGGCCATACGGAACGGTTGTTCGAGGGAAAATCCCTGGCCATCAAACGCTGCCTGTCAAACCTGATCCACAATGCTGTTTTTTATGGCAACACTGCCACTGTGACGGTGGAAGACAGTGAAACCCAGCTGTGTATCGTGATCACTGATTCCGGCAGCGGGATTCCTGAAAACCAACTGGAAGCCGTCTTCGAGCCGTATGTCCGGTTGGAAACGTCGCGCAGTCGTAATACCGGCGGTTCTGGGCTGGGTTTGAGCATTGCCCGTAACATTGCTCATGCGCATGGCGGCCGTCTGGAATTACAGAACAATCCGGCAGGAGGACTAACCGTTACAGTCCTCCTGCCGCATCGATAAGCCACCCCCTCAGGTTACATCGGGGCGGCTGTGCTGGCTGCCCGAATCAACTGCACAAACTCACTACGATAACCGTAGGGATCATCACCTCTGTTTTTTAGAGCCAGCTTGATGGCATCCTCAAAGTTCCACTGCTGTAGATAGCGGGGATCCTTCAACAATTGAGCAAAGCCTGCGACACTGGCCGCAAACTTGGCATCGGTCGCAATGTCGTCATTGCTGTTCACTTTGACCGCTTTTTCAATCAGCCGGGAATGATCTTCACCTGGTAGCTTATAACGCAGCTTGATAAACGCCAGCTCATCACTGCCTGAGTCACTGCTTATTGGTGCCGAAGGGGTATAACGCAGATCATCCAGCATAGCCGCTTTGGAGCCGACTGGTGTGATTTCGTAAATAGCGGTCACACTATGACCTGAACCGATGTCGCCGGCATCCACTTTGTCATTATTGAAATCTTCACGGTTCAGCATGCGGGTCTCATAACCGAGCAGCCGGTATTCACGCACCTGCGCCGGATTGAATTCAATTTGCAGCTTCAAATCAGTGGCGATGGGAAACAGGGTGGAACTGGCCTCCTGCACCAACACTTTACGAGCCTCACTCAAGGTATCGATATAGGCCGCAATGCCATTACCATTTTGCGCCAGTGTCTGCATTAGGTCATCGCGGTAGTTACCGCGACCAAAACCCAAAATAGAAAGGTAGATGCCACGATCACGTTTACGCTCAATATAACTCTTAAGCGCCTGGGTACTCTGAAGGCCTACGTTAAAGTCGCCGTCAGTCGCCAGAATAATACGGTTCACACCGTCCTTATCGAAATGCTCTTCAGCCAATTGATAGGCCAGTTCAATACCTTCAGCCCCGGCAGTACTGCCACCTGCACTCAGGTTTTTAAGAGCCTGGTTAATAGCGACTTTCTGGTCTGCCGACGTGGGCGGCAACACAACTCCGGCGGCACCGGCATATACG
This sequence comes from Gynuella sp., assembly GCF_050297175.1. NCBI lineage: Bacteria > Pseudomonadati > Pseudomonadota > Gammaproteobacteria > Oceanospirillales > Saccharospirillaceae > Gynuella > Gynuella sp. The sequence continues at coordinate 140,139 of NZ_JBNKSF010000027.1, forward strand.
ACGATGGCCACGGTATCATCATCCTGTAGCTGACTTAGCAATAGCTGCATGGATTTTTTCAACAACGGTAGCTTATCAGGCTCATTCATGGAGCCGCTGACATCCAGCAGAAACACCAGATTGGCATGAGGTTTAGCGGTTTCTGGGAGTTCATAACCCTGCACGCCAATATGAATCAACTGGCGACCTTCGGCCCAGGGGGAATCCTGTACATAGGTACTGACACTGAAAGGCTTATTAGGATGTTTGGGCAATGGGTACTGATAATCAAAATAATTCACCATCTCTTCAAGCCGTACCGAATCCTTGTCAGGCAATCGACCATTATTGAGAGAGCGACGAATATAACTGTAGGAAGCTGTATCAACATCAGCTGAAAACGTCGACACCGGTTCAGCACTGACCAGTTTGACTGGATTGATATCGGCATGGGTAAAGGAGTCAGAACTTTCCGGCATCGGCATGCCGATCATATCTACCATCTCGGGTGCGGCCATCGTATAGGCCATCTTTGCGTCCATCTTTTGAAGATTTGCGCCTTCCTCTTGTAGAGAGGCATCAGATTCTTGTTTGGAGGCACAACCGCCCAGCAGCACCATTCCCGAGCACAGAAAACATAGCGCGAACATTGGTAGTTTTTGTTTTTGAAGCATGAAGACTGTCCGTTTCTAAGATAGAGATTCGAACATAAGCTTTTGAGGTGAATAGCGACTGAATAAGCATCCTGAAAATCAGCCATAACGTTCTAAATCATGATTCCGAACGTTCGAATACTGGATTCCGGGCGCTTCAGCAGCCACACCTTCATAAAGTGCCTCCTGACACAGCCAGACTGTGATTACTCCTTCCAATTGATCAAGGAATTATTATGTTAACAAAACAATTAACAGCTATCCGTCTGGTAGGGCTGGCACTGATCAGCTTTATGATGACGGCTTGTGAGTCATACAAACAACAACCTTCCCTGTTACTGCAAACAGAGTCCGGTTATGTCATTCCTGACGGAGCACAGGGTATTGCAATCATCCGGCATCCACGTGAAGCCACGTTATTACAACTGAGAGGAATGGCCGGCACAGGGGACGTCATACTGAAAGACAGTCAGCATGAAAAATGTCTGAAAATACCCATCCGTTTTGCCGCCGGCGATTTTGGTGGCAGAGGCATTGGCACTCATCAGGCCAAACCGGTGTTACTCGAAATCCGTAGTGCCCAAGCTGCAGAAATACTGGCAGACGACAAAGATATCGTCAGTGACCAGTACCGCATCGGCACAGACTCATCTGCTGACATTGTTGTTCTCTCGGGTCTGGCCATGTCTCAGGGATTCGTATTAAACCCCGGACTCTCATTCATGGCCGAAATCTTGGGCGCTCGGCACCAACGTGTTGACTGCACAGTTAACACCTGAACCGGCATCTGATATTGCCGTGACTGCGACTTAACCTGGAACAGAAATCCGCAGCGATGCATGCATACGTTATGTTTTGCGATACTGAGACGGGGTCTGGCCAGTTAAACGACGAAATTCGGTGTTAAAACTCGATTTACTGGAAAAGCCGGATTCCAGCATGATTTCAGTGACAGGAAGATCTGTTTCTCGTAACAGTTGCTGAGCATGCCGGATCCGGTACCCATTTACAAAGCGGGAAAAGTTACTGCCGGCAACACGGTTGGTAGCATGGGTCACCTCGCGCGCAGGCACCCCCAGACGTCGACCCAACCGGGCCACGGTCAGATTGTTATCGCGATATAGCTGTTGCCCCAACATCAGCGCATCCAGTCTGGTCAACAGTTCATGATCTGCAGCCGTCACCGTCTCCGGACTCCCGGTAACCGCTTCACTATGACGACCGACCGCTCCCCGTAATGCCATCGGCAAACCAATCAGCATCGTTACGAACACGAATGCTACTGACAGCCCGGAAATACCACTCAATAATCGCAACACCAGGCCATTATCCGCAACCATACCGACGACCATCACCAGCCCGTCAGTCATGATCATCAGACTCAGTAGCGTCAGAGTAATAATCAACGCAGTTCGTAACAGTTTCAACGCATGAGGCGGAACGTGCACGAAGTCGTCATCCTGTAGCCGCAATAGCAAGGCCATGCGAGACACATAAAAGATCGTCACTGAAACCACTATCAGGTCCACCGAAATCGGCCACCAGATCAGTATGGCCAAATGGGCAATTACGACCAAAAAGACCGTCCGAATAATCATCGCCGTTGGAAGTGCCGCGTTTTCGCGGGTCAGACTGAAGAAACCAAGATAGGCGAACACGGGGATCACCACTGCCACCAACGGCTGAAAATGAGCAACCCCGTCTATCCCCAGAGACAAACGCATTCCCAGCAAGACACCAGATATCGCCAGTGCCACTAAAAAGCCACACAAACAAACGCGTGCGGTGACTGGTACCCGCGGGCTCTGCGCCAGAGCAACCGCAGCAATGACCATCAGTGCCGTTACCAGCCAGCTAACAGGTATAGACAAATTCTCAGGCTCCCAGGAAAACGCAGTGAATGATCAATGCGACTCAGGATGGCTGACGGGTCTGAAACCAGTGTCTGATATCTTCAACCAGTTGTACCAGCATCTCCGCCATGATGGTAAACGAGGCATCAAACTGGCTGGCTTTATCATCTCCAGCATCATTCAAAGCCTGTTCAGTCAATAAATCAGCAAAGCGCAATCGTTTGATCTGCACCTTATGGTTGATTACACAATCGATGCGCTCCTGCCAAGACAAGGCAATCTGCTGTACCAGGGCTCCTTCTGACAAATGCATCTGCAACTCATCGGATTCCAGTTCAAGATTTTTCAGACGAACCTTGATATCCGGATTATGGCTGTAACTCAATTCCAGGTCAGGCAGCAGTAACACCTGTTCAGGCGCACTTTCCGGATTTTCCAGCCAACTGGTCAGAACCGGGGCCGGCTGACAATCAGACGACAGCATTTTCACCGGCAAAGAACCTAAAGAATCACGCATGAATGCTGTCACTTCATCGGACCGTTTATCCGATGCCACATTCACGATCAGCAGTTTCTTCACCGGGTTCAGAAACACATAGTTCAGGGTACTGCGCAGGAACGCCTGTGGCAGCAGCTCAAAAATGACTTCATCTTTGAGCGTCTGACGTTCTTTGGAGCCCACACGGCGGTCTTCATTCAACTGAATGGCTTCAACCTTCTCAGCCAGAACCTCATTCACAACAGCGCCTGGCAACAACCGCTCCTGTCGTTTCACGCACAGCAGATAGTTATTGCCGCTGCGGTGGATCAGAGCATCAGTATCCGGAATCGCTGGAACCCAGCCGAGACTGACTGTCTGCTGTTTCTGACAGGGCCCGAACAAATATTGCTGCAGCTGCTCCTCCGCCGTTGTTTCATCGAATTCAAAGGAGTCTGACAAGGTATATACCTGAGCATTTTTAAACCAAAGCATGAACTACGCCTAACAAAAACAGAGAGGCCGGCAAGGTTAGCAGCGGTCATCAAAATATCAACCGCCACACGACTAACATTGTCAGTATCGTTACTGGTGTCAGTAGAGCCAGCGCTGAATATCATCAAAATTGAGACAGATAAGCTGCTGGGCTTCCGGACGAAGTTCGATCATCTTGGTTTTGATTTGCAGATCATCAATGGTGTATTTCACCAATGCCGCCCGGACAGTCAGGGTCAAGCAACCATTCTGCATACCGTAGTCACTCTCAACCACCTGTTTTTGCCCGGCGCTTAATCGGGAATCCGGCGCAACGATAATATCCACCCAGGCATTCCAGTCTTCATCATGTGCTTCACCATATACCGCTGGACCTTCAACCTGTGGTTCACCTTTAAAACGACTCAAGACAAAATCGAGAAAACGCTGTCTTTTCTCACACCACGCCCGCACATGCCAGCGGGTTGCGGTTTTCACCAGACTATGAGGCGAAATGATCCTGCCCTCCGGATCATTACTGCTAATGGAGAGATAATCAATTTCCAATCGCTGTTTTTCACGCATTGCTGGTATCAGTTTGCGAGTAATCAGTGGCGATACATAACGCCGTGGTGGTTTTAACTGGGTAATGCCGAATGGTGTTTCAGGATGGCTCGGAAAAGTCCGGTTGGTTAACCAGTCAAAATACTCATCGACAGATTGATCGATATATTGTGGTTTGAAATCCGGCGTGGCGACATAGGCCTTATCGTGCGTATCGTATTCCAGGTTTTCAGGGTTTTCGATACGATATTGTTTAAGCAGATTACTACTGGTCTGACGGCTAAGGCCAAATTGGTGCTGAATTGGAAGAGTATTTACTTTCCCTTCCCAATAGGCCAGTAATTCGATGAACCAAAATCTGGCATAATTCATAGAGACATCCTTTTAACAAATAGAAACGTCCATGGAAGCGAAAATAATCAATTGTCTGTTGGACAGCAATACCGAGACCTTCATCCATTAGTACGGCATTTATGACGCTTGTAGCATTCGGACAGTGACACATGCCTTCACTCATTTATTAACACAACAACCAAACTACAATCAAAATTATTTCCATCATAACAAAAAACAAATATTCCAGACTGTCTGTTTTACAGGATGCACAACGGAAACTCAAACACCCCATCAGGTCAGCCGGGTTTCTTTTATGCCGCAACGCTTACATTGCATCACAGTGACAAGTTTGCCACTTTTGACATCAAACTGTTTTTTCTGCCAGATTTCCCATTTGTGAAAACCGTTTTTGCACAAGGTTTTACCCTGTGCTTTTTGCTTCAATGATGGCTTTTTAAAGGCAATTACATTACTCATGAGCACCATCAACTTCAGGATTACGACCCAATTCACGTCGCCAGCCAAGTCTTTTCTCAACTGAGGTGATAATCATACCGGCAATATCCTTACCGGTGGCAGACTCAACCCCCTCCAGTCCGGGAGAGGAATTGACTTCCAGTAATAACGGCCCCTTGGATGAGCGGATTATATCGACCCCGGCAACTGACAGTCCCAATGTTTTCGCAGCTTTGATTGCCAAGCGTTTTTCCTCAGGCGTGATTTTGGCAACAGAAGCGCTACCACCCTGATGTAAATTCGCACGAAATTCTCCGGGTGCTGCCTTACGTTCAATCGATGCCACAACTTTACCGTCAATCACGAAACAACGTAGATCCTTACCCTCCGCCTCTTTGACAAACTCCTGAACCAACAAGTTTGCATGCAAAGACTTAAAGGCATTTATGACACTCTCTCCAGCCTTACGGGTTTCCGCTAAAAAGACACCACGCCCCTGAGCCCCTTCCAACAATTTGACCACTAATGGAGCACCCCCCACCATATCGATGAGATCACTGGTATCCATAGGTGAATTGGCAAACCCGGTGGTCGGAATATCGATGCCACTTTTCAACAGCAGTTGCAGGGAATAAAGTTTATCCCGTGACTGGGCAATCGCAGTGGAGCTATTGATGGTTGCAATATTCATACTCTCAAACTGGCGGGTCAGAGCGCAGCCATAAAACGTCATACTCGGTTTGATACGAGTCAGCACTGCATCAAACTCACTGATGTTAGTACCACCACGATAATGCACTTCAGGATTGGTGGCATCGATGCGCATATAACAGTAGCGCATATTCAGAAACGTCATGTCATGACCGCGCTCTTCGCCGGCTTCGATCAGTCGTTGGTTGCTGTAAAGGTCCGGGTTACTGGCCAACAAAGCTATTTTCAGGCCACTCTGATTGGACTCAGGAGTGCCGTAATAACCAATCAAATCGGCTTCAGTAAAATTCCCCAAATTGAGCCTGGCCTCCGGATCCACCAGCATACGGCCATTCATGGCTTCACGCCCCAACAGCATGCGATAACCCATGGAATCCCGATTGGCCAGAGTCAACTCGATCTCCCATTCGTTACCACCGATCGACAACAGGGTTTTAATCACATAACGGCGCTCGCTGTCGCCACTGGAGGACTTGACCACCCGACGGTCCATGACAGGCGCTTCACAACGCACCACTGTGCGACGGTCTTTCTGGAGCGGGTGTACTTCAAAGCTGACCCAGGTGGTACCGGCACGCTTAAACGAAGTAATATTGAATGCGTGGATGGACGAGGTCTTTGCTCCGGAATCCACCCGCGCCTTAATTGCAGGGATGCCCAAACTGGAAAAACAACACCACTCTTCACTGCCTACAATTAATTTATTCTCAGGCATTTACAGGCTCCAAACATAAATAGTCATCAGCGACGGCAATATTATTCCAGTCGCATATCATCAATAAAAAGATCACCCGGCGGTTGTTGCCAGATAAACAGATTTATCCGAGTGATGTTGGCCATATCCATAGACCGCGTATGTGGAGCCTGTTCAATGGACTCCAGATCTATCGTCACCGTATTCCATCCCGGATCAAGTATCACTGAACGTTCATAACGATCTGTGAGGTCACGATGATAGCGGATATTATCCAGGTCAGAGATTGCCACATACAAGCGAAATTGAGTGGCTGCTGGATTATAGGCATGAAAAACAAAGTGCTGGTATCCCCGCCAATCGTGCGCAAACCGATAAACCATTAACCCCTTATGCAGATCCGCATCGAAATGTACCCTGGCACTGTAATCTCCCCGATAGGCTTGTTCACGGGTCAGCTGCCGGATACCGTACATCTGATCCAGATCGGCGTCATGCTCCACCGCAACGAGAACCGGCAAACTGTGCTGGATCCGCTGTTCTTCCTCCCAGACCTGCCAGGCCGGTACCACTTCATAAAGCAACGCCAGCAGCAATGGAATACCGAATACCCAGCGCCGCAACGGATGTTCAAAGCGACAAAGGAGAAAGAGGACTAACCATACCCCCATGAGATCACGCCGGACATCCCCCAGATCAGAATCACGTCCAAACCCTCCCTGAAGCCATTCAATCCCGCCACCGATCACCAGGGCCACAAGACTCATCCACAACAACAACGACATAGGCTTGAGTCGCCGGACCGGCTTAATGGTGGTCAAAACAAAAAATGTCAGCAGGCCAAAAAAAACAAAATGACCACCGTCACGCAACATCTTCAACAAAGGATAAGGCAAACTGTAAATGCCACCGATGAAGAAAAACGGACACAGCGCCAGGATCAACAGCAGCACCAAAATACGATAACGCAGAGGAACATCAATAAAGCGCATGAATAACCATCAGATACAAACATGAAACAGATAAGTGACCCACTCAATCCCTGAATAGTTAGAAAGAAGGAGTTAGCTACCACCTATTCTTACATAGAATGCCAACTAAACGTATCCAGGTAATGAATTCGGAACTTTGATTCACTTGTCCGAATGGCTTGCATCCGGACTTTTCTGTCCGGAACAAACAATGATGACCAATACTCCTTCCCCCAATACGGGTAGTTTTCTTTCTCATATTCATGCCTTCAGAGGCTTTGCCATCATTAACGTCGTCGGGGCACATTCCTGGTCCACGCTGATGTATCTGATCTGGGGATCAGATATCCTCAAACATATGAATCTACTCTACGCCACAACCAAAATGGCATTTCATGGTTCCACACTCTACTTTGCTTTTATTTCAGGTTTGTTGTTCAGCAAAGTCTTAAAAAACAAAGGCTGGAAATCATTTTTCAAAAACAAACTCATGAATGTCATGGCGCCTTATTTCGTCTTAAGTTTATTTTTTCTTACCACATTCTGGAGCTGGTATCTGCAAAGCGCAGCAGACAAAGGGCGACCTACAGAATTTATTCCTGCTCTTCTTGATGGCCTTTTTTTTGGCCGGGTTTTACCGCATTTCTGGTATATTCCAGTACTGCTTGTTATTTTTTTATTAACCCCACTATTTCAATACCTACTACATCAGCCTCGTTGCAAATGGATCATTTTTGCCCTTATCGTGGCACCTTTGATCATCTCCAGAACCACTATCCCTGCATTTTTAAGCCTGCAGACGCTGATTTATTTTTCCGGCGCTTACATATTTGGCATGTGGGTCGGGAAGGATTACAACCAAACACTGGCAGTCATCAGTCGTTATCGTGCCTGGTTATGGTGCATCGCAATTGCCGGCTCGCTGGCATTGACACTGCTGGTTCTGCAGCATTATGAGTCCAATAACCTGACTGCCTGGGATCAGACTCTTGTCTATCTGCAAAAGACGGCACTGATCTGCCTGATTCTGCATTACTTTTCCAAACACGAAGCCGTATTACCAGGATTTCTGAACCTGCTGGGGACATACGCATTCGCCATATATTTTCTGCATCTGGCATTCACCTACCTTGTTGCCAGAGGACTTGCCAAACTGATGTCTCAGCATCAGGATTGGTTGACACTGGCCTTAAGCGGATTACTGGTACTGACAGCCAGCATTGCGTTGAGCATTGCTATCAGCAAAATTGTTCGCTTGTTGCTAGGCCGCCGTTCGAGGATATTGATCGGTGTTTAGAGTATTTTTTCCATACATACAGAAACATTACTGCTCCGGTATTTACCATAGGGTTCACAATGACGATAACCCATCTTGTGATAAAAACTGATTGCTTTGTGATTGACCTGTCGGGTGGCCAGTATCAACTTCTGATAACCATCCTGAAGAGCTGCCTGTTCAACTGATACCAGTAACGCCCGGCCACCGCCGGAAATCCTGGAATACATACGTTTTAACTCGGCTATCCCTGGCGCATGGGGGCGCACCACGCAGCACCCTACAGCCTGCTCTTGAGTTTTTAGCAAATACCCTTGTTGCGCCAGATCTTCGGCCACAAATGAACCTCGACCATCATCTCCGGTCAATCGTTGCAATGTCTGTGACAACTCATCCATCAATATCCGCAACTCTGGGTGATTCGGAGGACAACTTTCCACACGGAACATGGTTATTTCTCCTGCTGAAAGCGATCAGCAATATGATCAATCTGCTCTGCCAGTTCAAAATCCCGCGGACTGATGCCTCCAGCTTCATGAGTGGTCAGGTCGATAGTGACCCGCTTGTATTGATTGGACCAGTCAGGATGATGATTAGCTGCTTCGGCCGTCAGCGCCACGGCGGTCATAAATGCAAATGCCTGGACAAAGTTTTCAAATACCCACTGACAATGCAGTTTTCGATTCTGCACAGTCCAGTGGGGGTGAGTATTTAAAAATGCTTGCAAATGTTGGTCCGAAACGGGCTGGATGGTCATAACGGAACCTCCTCCTGTTTTACGTAGTTGTTACATTCTATGACGTCATCAGCAATGATACAGTAGCCTTTATTGAGGACAGGAGCCGCTGACATGTCAATGATCGAATTCTCCAATGAAGAAAAAGCCATCATCGTCAACAAAATCAAACTATATTTTCGGGATGAACTGGAACAGGATATTGGCCAGTTTGAAGCGGAGTTTTTACTGGATTTTTTTTCCGAGGAAATCGGCGCGTTTTTTTATAATCGCGGTCTATATGATGCACAGGCCATTCTGGAACAACGGCTGGAAAGCATCAATGAGGCTATTTATGAACTCGAAAAGCCGACGCCCTTCCGCCGCTAATCCATATCTATGAGCCAGGCCATAACTGCCCTTGGCAGCCTGGCCTGGCATGCTGGCATTTAACCTTCCAGGCCTTTACCGGCACCTTTGGCAGCGATCAGCTCGATGGCATATCCATCGGGGTCACGTACAAAAGCAATCTCGGTAGTGCCACCTTTGACCGGGCCCGGCTCACGGGTGACCTGGCCACCAGCAGCCTTGATCTGATCGCAAGCACTATAGACATCGTTCACTTCAATGGCCAGATGGCCAAAAGCGTTCCCCATGTCATAGCTTTCGACGCCCCAGTTATAGGTCAGCTCGATAACCGTCGTGTCAGACTCCTCGCCATATCCCAGAAACGCCAGAGAATACTTGTACGCCTCATTGTCGGACTGACGCAACAGTTTCATGCCCAGCACATTGGTATAAAAATCGATCGAACGCTGCAGATTGCCCACTCGAATCATAGTATGTAGTAACCGCATAACCAAACTCCTCTCGTTGCACTCTGACAAAGCGTTATACCTGAATAACCGCGAATATGCACCTCTCCGCTACCATACAATTTCAAAACGGACATAAGCCATACAACGATAACTTCAATAATGAGGTATTGGGAACGAGTACCAACTTGTTTTCAGGGCGCTTGCAGCGTGGAGACTGCATTCGAATCTATAGGCATATATTTACGGCGGGTCTTCATGGCTTCTTTTCCATTCGTAAATGCCGTTTAATGATGACAAATTTGTTTCAGCAAATGGCAGCAGAATTAGTTAAGCCCAGCCTTAAAGAACTCCACAAATGGTTCCTGATCCAACGGCGGGGAAATATAATAACCCTGAGCACTGGGAATACCCGCTCGTCGTAGAAACTCCAGCTGCATCCCGTTTTCAACACCTTCAGCGACAATTTCCATATCCAGTATGCTGGCAATCATTCGAATGGCATTGATAATGGCGCGGGCGGTATCACTGTTAAAATCCTCTTCACTGACAAAAATCCGGTCGAGTTTGAGAGTATTGAAACGGAACCGTTTAAGGTGCCCCATAGACGAATAACCCACACCAAAATCATCCAGTGCGGTTCTAAATCCGAACCCCCGGACCAGATTCAGATTGCGGGCAATTTCACCACTGTTTTCAATGATCTGATCTTCCGTCAGCTCGAGTTCAATCTGATGTGGCAGTACCTGATAGCGCCACAGAATATAGCGCATCGCCGAAAGAAATCGGATGTCATTAAGCTGGTGAGGACAAATATTAATCGCGGCAACCAGATTGGACTGCTCTAATTGCTGTAACAACTGACAGGATTGTTCCAGTACTGAAAAAGTCACCAGATCCAGCACTCCCTGCTCCTGAGCAATGGTGATGAAATCATTCGGCGGAATAGCCACCCCCTCATCGTCGGTCAGTCTCGCCAGTGCCTCGAAACCGATAATTTCTTGGGTGTCAGTATCCACCTTAGCCTGAAATTGTGCATGAAATAATTTCTGATCAATCGCCTGCCGCACACGATACTCCACATATAACCGCCGCGATTCAATCTCCTCGAGTTCATCATTAAACAACTGGTACCGCATCTTGCCCTGACGTTTAGCGGAATACATGGCCAGATCAGCCTGTTGAAGCAGTCGGGAGGTTTCAATGGAATGTTGAGGGCATATGGCAATGCCGACACTGGTACCGGCGTACACCAATTGATCATTAACACTGAAACCATTCTGAAAACTTTTGATGATTTTGTCTGCCACGATGGCAACCTGCTGGGCATCACTGAGAATCACAGTGAACTCATCGCCTCCAAGCCGGAACAAATAATTTTCCTGCAGCGACAGATCACGAACATTGAACTGCTGATCAGGAGCAATCAACCCACGCAAACGTTCCGTAACCCGGCGCAGAAACATGTCGCCAAATTTGTGACCATAGAAATCGTTGATCTTTTTAAAACCATCGAGATCAAGAAACATTACTGCAAAAGATGCCTCATGCGGTCGGTTTAGATGATATTCCAACAATTTGTATAGCGCCGCACGATTAGGCAACCCGGTCAGACTATCAGTATAGGCCTGTTGCTCCAGCACTCTTGAAGAACGGTTCAAACGCCGCATAAGTTCCTGAAAGCGGCTTTGCATCAGCCCAATTTCATCGCTCCGATCCGGTAAAAAATCCGGCACTTCAACAATGGGATCAGCTTTCAGTAACACTCGACTGAATTTCTCGATCGGGGTAAGAACCTGTCGACTCAGGAGCACAAAAAACAGCAGCATCAGTGCAGCGGTGGCCAACACAACCAGCGAGGTGGAGCGAATCGATACTTCCCATCCTTCTACCAACCATGCGGCCCGGGATGTCATCACCACCAGTTCGATGCCGCCACTCATGAGCCCTGTCAGTACCTCAAATGGGTGCTCCACCAACTGATCAATAGCGGTCACTGTCCGTAACAGTTCGGCATTGCTGGACAACGGATCGTAAATGGCTTGATGCTCAGTAATGAAAAACGCTTCATGACGAGGGGAGCGCAGTTCATTGAAAATTGACTCCATTCCAACCGTAATTCTGACCATACCTGAGAGAGTCAGATCCTCCGGTGTACCAATGAAAATGGGATAGTAAGCAGACAAAACACTCATGTTATATTGCTTGGAAACAAACAGATGAAACTGGGTTGGGATTTCCTTACCAAACTCATCCACCAGTACCTGTACATAGGAATCGATACCCTCGGCCAGATGGTCCTTACGATTACGCTGTATTATTTCCCGGCCATCCAACATTAACACTGCTACCGACAGATAACTTGGGTTGTAGGTGATATAGCGCTGCAGTTCCCGCGACAAACCGTTCTGATACGCTGGATTACGGTATTCACCAGGAAGCGCAAAGAAATCCAGAATCAAATCGTCAGAGGCAATCAGATTGAGGTGATTGGCCATGGTGTTCATGGTGTTCTGAACGATGGCATGGCTTTGTGAGAAATAACTGCGAAGACTCTCGTCAAGCTCCTTGCTGATACGATCATCAATCATGTGCTTGACCAGAAAACCAAACACCACAACCAACAATAACGCAACAGTACTCAGGTTGATCAGAAACCGGACTCTTAATTTCATGTTTTTTTTAATTCCAAAAACAACACCCCGCCCATCGTCAGCCTATGGAGATATCAGGCAGAACGACAGCTCAACCATCGAACCTGCCAAATACAGATCCCCATCCAGTCAGAAACTTTGTCATATCGCACACACGTCAACCATCGTTAAGTGTAGTCGAAAAAGCGTTGCCGGCAGATCCACCAGACAATTTGTCATTCAGACCCATTCTTCAGGCAACTCTCCAGTTGCTGCTGCAAGGTGGTGAAACCATCTTCTTCTTCCGCCAGGCATTCGATACGACTATCTTCCAGCTCATTTACAACGGGGTTCATACTCAACACACCCTCACTCAGGTTGTAGGTAAAACCGCCAAGGTCTGTCCGTACCACAGCTTTCAGGCGTTCAATATCCAGCGCCATAAACAAAGAGGCCAGCGCCTCCTGATCAAACTGATAGCGCTGATCAAATACCCAGCCAACACTGTGATAACCACTGCCACGATTGCGGCGCACCAGTATGCCGTTGTCCGGCAGGTCTGCAGATACGGCGAACACGTCATCTTCATGATGATGGTGATGATGAGTGTGGGAGAGCAACGCATGCGGTCGTTCCAGCCAGTGTTGTGGCAATACACCATGGCTGACAGGCACCGGTTCTATGGATGTCTGCTGCAATGACTGAAGAAAGGTTTTGAGGCGAGCCAGGTCACCATCTGCATAAAGGTCGGCTTTGCTGGCCACAACCACATCAGCCACTTCCAGTTGTTGTCGGAAAATTTCATGGGAAGTATAGCGGCTGTCTGCAATTCGTCGGGCATCTACAAGGGTCAGCGTGGCCCGAATATCCAACACATCGGTGTAATGCCGGCCTTGCAAAGTCGCCAGAATTTCCCGTGGATGGCCCAGGCCGGTGGGTTCTATCAATAACCGGTCGGGTCGGGCCTGACGAATCAGCTGGTTCAACGCCACCTGCATGGGCAGGCCAGCGGTACAACACATACAGCCACCGGGAACCTCACGAATATGCAGTTGATTGGAGTCTGTAGCAAGGCTCTGCACAATACCGGCATCAATGCCGATTTCACCAAATTCATTGATCAATACCGCCCAACGTTCACCTGCAGGCCGGTTTTTCAGCAACTCAAGAATCGTAGTGGTTTTACCTGCCCCCAGAAAACCGGTAATCACATTGGTGGGAATCAACTTACTCATCAGGGCAGCTCCTATCGATAAATGCAGAGGTTATTGACAGTGCCTCCACCAGCAATGGCGGCCGACTATAGAAGACCTTCAGCATAAAAACATCTTTATTTTCTGTATAACGGCACAGTCGCGACATCAAGTGAATATTCAGACAGCAAAGTTTATCAGTGGGCTCTGATATCGGCCGGATTCGACAAATCATTATCCCAAACAGCCAACAGCCGCGACTGCGCGACCATGTCCAGATATTTTACGTTTTATTTAATAGCTGAATCATGGTACAGACTGGATACCGTACAGCCCTGACAATTAGTATGCCTGATTCCCATTTTTCAGCTGTGACCTCCGGAATGCAAAACCGCTCTCGTCTGATCACGATTCTGCGTATCTGCAGCTTCCTGGTGTTGCTCTACAGTCTGTCCATGCCTATTCCTGTTTTCGTCGGGTTATTGTTCGGTGAACACCATCTGCATGGTTTTCTAATGACCTTTGCCTTTGCATTCATTACCGGCCTGCTGGGCTGGCACTTGACCAGCCGCGATGAGATGAACCTGAAAACCCGTGACGGCTTCCTGGTCGCAGTGCTGTTCTGGGTGATTTTTTCGGCCATCAGTACCATGCCCTTATACCTCGACAGTCGTTTGGGATTATCCCTGACTGATGCCATTTTTGAGGGTGTCTCCGGTATTACCACCACCGGTGCCTCGGTGCTGAATGATATCGACCACCTGCCCAAATCCATTCTTTTTTATCGCGCCCAACTTAACTTTCTGGGCGGTCTGGGCATCATTGTTCTGGCCATTGCAGTGATGCCATTTCTGGATATCGGCGGCGCCAAACTGTATCAATCTGAAATGCCGAGCCCCATGAAGGAAGAGAAATTTACTCCCCGGCTAGCCGACACCGCCCGCGACCTATGGATGATTTATGCCGGCCTGGCTGCCTGTGGCGTGGTTGCCTATCGCCTGGCAGGCATGAACTGGTTCGATGCGGTGTGTCACAGCCTGTCAACGGTTTCCCTGGGGGGTTTTTCAACCCATGCCGATAGCCTCGGGTATTATCAGAATCCTGCCATTGAACTGGTCGGTGGCGCTTACTCAATCATTGCTGCACTGAACTTCTCACTCTACTTTCTGGCTCTGCACCGCCGCAGTCTGCGACCAATATTTCAAAATTCCGAGGCACGTTTTTTCATGCTGATCATCAGTCTGGTAATCACTCTGGTGTGTGTGGAGCTCGTGCGTACCCAAACGTTCGCTCTGCCAGAAGCACTTGTGCATGGCTTTTTTCAGACCGCGTCCATCATGACGGATAACGGTCTGGGTGCTGCCCACTATCCAGACTGGCCGGCGCACATGGTCATACTGCTACTGGGGGCGAGTTTTTTTGGTGGTTGTGTCGGCTCGACTGCCGGAGGTATCAAGGCCATGCGCTTCTTATTGTTGTATCGCCTGAGCAGTCAGGAAATCGAACAGCTCATTCACCCTGACGCAGTCTTCCGTACCAAAGTGGGTCGGCACTCGGTATCGGACCGGGTGATTCGTTCAGTCTGGGCATTGTTTTTTCTGTATATCTTCTTCAGCTGTACGTTTGTGTGGGGGTTGATGATCATCGGCCACGATTTTGCGACCGCGTTTGGGACCGTAGCTGCCTGCATCAATAACATGGGTGTTGGATACGGTGATACCGCCGCAGGGTTCGGTCCTTTAAAGACATCCGGCAAATGGCTGATGTGCATCGCGATGATCTTCGGCCGGCTGGAAATTTTCCCGATCCTGATCGTTTTCTCCCGTACATTCTGGCGTTTCTGATCAGCTATGAGTCGGTTCGACAGTGACGTGCGACTTTTGGGGTCATGGATATCACGCATCAACACAGTCAATTCCGTTGCCAGATGGCAACGGCGCTCGCACAGAGCTGACAATGTCCTGCACGAAAATAGGCCATTTTTCAGAGATTCCTTAGATGCTCCATCAGATGGTTGACCAGACCTCGCCTGCCAATCGGGCATCTGATCTTCATCATTGAAACCTATGAACACGTGATGACATAATCGTTGACTCAATAACGATGATTCAACTTTTGGATTCCCTAAAGCTATTGTGGCATAAATGATACCTTTAAAATCATGTTACGAGAGCAGAAATAAACGTTGAAATTCAGAACCCATCCGTACCGAAAAGATGATTAACGATTGTTGCCAAGGCAGCGAAAACGAGGAATGATTTTGGTGGATGACCAGCTTCGAATCGAACGGATCGCTTTCTACACAGGTCATTTGCAACAATCAGACAGTTATGGCGCACACTTTACGATTGATATCGCAATAATTTTTTCCGTATTTATAAAGAATCTCAAAATAATATCGGCAAGAAAACCACGATAGGTATTTGATCGCAGGTGTGGTTAGATTCATCATAATCATGTCAGAGGAACAGTTATTTGAATAACCAGCATTTTATCGGCCAATATGAGGTCGAATTTAAATACCGCCTGCCATCAAAAGCATTATTTTGGCAAACGCTCACATCCATGTCATACGAGACTATGCTGGAAAACAACATCGAGCAGGATCTCTACTTTGATACACCGAACAGAGAACTCACCCGCCACCACAAAAGTCTGTGTATCCGGCAAATGCGCCCCTCAGATATATGTCTGTGGATCGTTAAAGGGCCTGAACCTGATCGCTGCGAAGCCGTCAACATTACTGACACACACAAAGCCGCCAGCATGCTCAAGACCATGGGGTATGACGTCATACAAACGATGACCAAAACCCGCAGTATTTATTTTCTCGGTGAATATCATGTCACTCTGGATCATCTGGATGGTCTGGGGGATTTTGCCGAGTTCGCCATCATGACTGACGACTCATCGTTACTGGAACGCTACAAAGATGAACTAAAGGAAGTGGCCGCTCGTTTTGGCCTCACGGATGCCAACCTGGAGACTCGCTCCTATCGCGATATGGTCCAGGTCGGCTGAGTTGATCAAGGTAGCTCGATTGCCACCTGGATCAAAAATAAGATTGCCAAAAATCTGAAAAACAGGGCAGACTCGTAAGCCTGCCCCGACCATCAGGCGTTGGCAACCTGTGGTTCGGCATCGTCGACCGTGGCGAGGCGTCCATAGTTATCCTGTAAACGAACGATGTCGTCTTCACCCAGATAACTGCCAGATTGAACCTCGATCAGTTCGAGCATGATCTTGCCCGGATTGACCAGGCGATGAACCTCGCCGACCGGGATATATGTGGATTCGTTTTCTGCCAACAGAAAAGTTTCCTGACCACAAGTCACCTGAGCAGTTCCCTGTACCACAATCCAGTGTTCAGCCCGATGATGGTGCTTTTGCAATGACAGACTGGCACCGGGTTTGACTTTGATCCGTTTAACCTGGAAACGCTCCCCCATATCCACCGAATCATAACTGCCCCAGGGCCGAAACACTTCACGATGCATCAGAGTTTCACTGCGCTGCTGTGCTGTCAACGTATTGACCAGCGTTTTGACGGCCTGCACGTTGTCACGATGCACCACCATGAGAGCATCCTGGGTATCAATCACCATAAGATCCTCAACCCCTACCAGTGCGACCAGTTTATCGTGCCCGCGAACCAGACAACCACGGGCTTCATGGGTGACGACATCGCCGAGCAGCACATTATCCTGTGCGTCCTTATCATGCACCTCCCGCAGAGATGACCAGGCTCCGACATCGCTCCAACCAGCCTGCAATGGCACAACCACTGCTCTGTCAGTGCGTTCCATAACGGCATAGTCAATGGAGTTGTCTGGACAACGACAAAATTCCGCCTCAGGCAGCCGTTTAAAATCCAGATCGCTTACACTGTTTTCAAACACATTTCGACAAGCTTCATAGATGTCCGGCTCATAGCGCTGCAACTGTTCCAGATAAATAGTTGCGCTCATCACGAACATACCACTGTTCCAAAGATATTCACCGCTATCCAGATAACCTTGTGCCGTTGCAACATCGGGCTTTTCGGCGAACGAGGCCACTTTGAAAACCGATTCAGAGATAGTCGCGCCCTTATGAACATAACCATACCCGGTTTCCGGTCCATCCGGTTCAATGCCAAACAACACAAGGTTGCCGTCCCTGGCAGCATGCTCGGCTCTGGTCAAGGCGCTCCAGAATTTGTCGATATCGGCAATATGATGATCCGCTGGCAATACCAGCATTAATTCATCCTGCCCCCGTTGTAGTATTTCCATCGCTGCAATTGCCACCGCCGGTGCAGTATTTTTACCTATGGGCTCAAGCATAATGGCACCAGCCTGATAACCGATCTGCTGTAACTGCTCAGCGACAATAAAACGATGATCCTCATTACAAATAACAATGGCAGGGTCTGCTTCAACCGGTAACCGCTCCAGAGTTTGCTGAAACATGGTTTGGGAACCGGTCAATGACAAAAACTGTTTAGGGTAAAGCTTCCGCGAAAGCGGCCATAACCGAGACCCACTACCACCTGAAAGAATCACTGGAATCATTTGTTTATCTCCTGACGATTAACCTGGCATTCAAACAGATCATCCTGATCCATTTGAATATCAACTTTTAATATCCAACGGATATCTATAATCCCGCCGCGTGCCTGAAAAGACTCGCTCGGGCTTGTTGTCCATAGTGACGCATCCGTGCATCACCAGTGTGTTTGGATGAGTGTAAACAGGCCCTAGTGAGCCTCTGCCGTTTCATCACTGGGTCTGGCTGGCAGATTGACATTAAATTGCCAGCTCAGATCGCCACCGAGACGGGAGTTGGCAAGTTTGGAAAAAGTGTCCAGGCCCAGATCTGATGGCCACTGCATGGCAAAATACTTATGGAAAGGCACTAACCAGGCTAACGAATAAGCAGTATAGAGACCTTTGGTGTCCTGGGTATAACCAGTGCGATGTGCAAAAGCCTTCGGATTCTGCAACCCTTCCACCACCCGCGTCGTCAATCTCGACAATGCGCGATCATGGCTGTCAAACAGGTTGTCGCCATTTGCCGCAGTAAACACCGCCAGCATTGCCAGTGGCTGCAAGGCAAAATTGTGGTATTCCAGCGCTTTGTTTTCCCTGGCCAGTTCGTTTTCCAGATAACCATCACCATCCACTTGAGTAAGTGCCTGATCAAATTTTGCCAATGCCCAGCGATACATGTTGTGATCCTGCAGATTTACCGCCGCAACCATCACAGCCCAGGCCGCCCAATAATCATGATTGTTGACCTTTTCGATGGGCCGGTCGGAATAAAAATCCATGACAGCTCTGGCCAGCTGCCCAAACCACTGATCAACCTGCGCGTTTTGAGTCATTCCGCCATTGTTGCCACGAATCGACTGAATCTTCAGATAAGCAATGCCGGTTGCAGCCAGAAACCATTTGCGTACCGCCTGCCCCACTTCATTGACATCGTCATTCAGCAACGCACCCGCCTTAGCCCAGGTAGACAGATTATTCAAAAAACAATGCGCCATGGTCAGGTCTCCGTTTTTGATATATTTATCTGAGGCCACCGCAGCCAATTTTTCCATGGCCCGTATGGTTGCCACTGACTCCAGATACTCTGCCTCTGCATCGTCATTGATATCCGAACGCGAATCATCGCTGCCTTCATATTTGCTGGTCAGGGCCAGCGTTGACACGTAAGGCGCAATGTTGTCCGAACAGGTCATTTTTTTATCCATCGCTACGATGGATATCCGGCGATAATACTCTGCGGGAACCTGTAACATGGTCCCCTCTGAATGCACATAAGACACCGGTGAAAATAACAGCAGGCCGTATAGAAAATATTGTCGAAGTGTCATGACATTCCCCCTTGGTTTGCGGCATTTTTCCGGCATAATTGTGCGGATACGGTCATCGATCCGTGGTAATCCGGCGGCATTTCAACCTCCAGCGATAGAAACTTGAAATGCCGCCATTGCGGGTCAGATTTCAGCTCAAACAAAAAACGCCCCTGAGTGGAAACCTTGGCCGGTCGTTCAAGGTGTACTCTTTCCTTACGACCGTTGATGTACCAGACATTAGCCACCAGTTCACGAATATTGGGGTCACTGAATTGAATGTCTGCGACCAGTCCGGCACTGCTCAATTCTCTAAACTGACCACCACCGTTAAACAGTATTTCAGTGCTTCCAGGCTGCAGAGTCTTTTTTTGCGCAGAAAACTCTGTTGGCTTGCCAACACAACCGTTATCAATCAGCGGAATCGCTTCGCGATAAAACATTTCATCCTGCAGGCTGTAATAAGACGGTACTTCCCATAGCAACAGTTTTGGTGGTGATTGCTGGAATTCATCACTGGGTAAATATTCCAGCATCGCACCATCCAGTCCGGCGCCGGCTTTTGCCACATTCAGAATATCGGTTTGCAGGTACTGTTTCAGGAAACCATCAAAATTCAATTGCACAGCACTTCGGCTGTTACTGGTTCCAACCAGAGTGACCTCCGGTAAAGCATCATCACCAAACAGACCACCGGCATCACTGCTGGAAGCGGTAGGTTCAGTGGTGTATTCATCGACATATTGATCCGCAAATTCAACACCACACATACGACTGAACGCCATCTGCAGCGTACCGCGTTTGCCAATCAGGCCACTGCGACGGGTCGAAAACTCCTGTTTCGGCAATTGCCGGTACAACGTTGTCGACTTCACGGCATCAGCGACGACTTTTGCAGCCGTTTCGGCACCATAAGGTGTCCAGTGATGATCGCGGCGAAAAAAGAAATCTTTGTTCGGATCGGCTGTCTCGCCAAACAATGCTGTAAAATCAGGCACTATCGCACCACGGGCACGAAACTGAGCCAGTGCCTGAGCGTAATTACCCGCTGCCACGTCATAGGCAAAGCGTTGTTTGTCGGTAGGATTGAGTTTATCTGCATGCATTAGCCCGCGGGTTGGCTGATAGATCAATGCCAACTGTACATCGTGACGGGCAAAAGCCTGCACCAGTCGTCCGAAATCCGCGTAGCCCTGTCCATCAGGACCAAACTGGGTGGCCAGTTCAACGTCACTACGAAACAACCAGTCATCCTGGCCACTGACCAGTGTCCGGAACATCTTCAAAAAGGAAGTATCATAACTGGCCGGATCACCCAATTGCGGACATGGCCGGCAACAGGGTTCCACCCGATACTCAAGACTCCATCCAAACGTTGCCAGAGACCCGAGAATCCATCCACTCAGCAAATATCTCAACACCACATTCATCGTTTCATGTTTCCTTGCCGGCATAATTCCAGGACGCTCTATAGATCCGCGTTGACTTCATTTTCCACCCACACCAATCTTGGCTGACTTGCGGTTCCCACGGCAAACAGACTGAAAGCCCGCCCACGCTGCAAACTCAACGGCTCGGCCTCCAACAGAGGTGCGTCATTCAAATAAGCTGTCAGCGATACCTTAATTGCATTGACCTCAACACTGTCAGAGTGCAAAAAACCCGTTGCTGAAAACACCGTTGTCGACCCATCAGTGGTTTTCAGACTCAGATCATTTTGATCCAGCAGGTTATAGAAGCTCAGCAGCGCTTTACGCTGACTGCCTAGCGGCTGGTCTTTGATCAGTGTCAAGCCCTGGTCTGGAACCACCACTATCGTGTAATACTGATCCGCTTCCAGTGTTGCTTCCAGCTGACCGACAGAACTGTTCAAAGCATAATTCCCTGGTGGCAGATATACATATTGCGTACTGTCCATCGGCTCAGCATCTCCTACCTCTTTGCCACCCAGGTCGATATCCTCTACATTTTTCGGCGATGCATTAAAAAGACGGACAAAGGCGGAACCATCAGGAGCATCACCGGCATACAATGCGGACTCATCCGCAAAGGCCGGTGCGCTGATCAGCATCAACAGTAACCAACCGGAAAGTGCTTGCCGAATAGATGTCATAACCTTCATAAATTTATTCTCCTGTGGTCATTAAAAAAGGCAGCCGGTGACCGGACAAATCGTCCGGCATCGACAGATAGCGCTCCGGAAATTCCCAAATTACCAGTCTGGGAGGCGCATCCATAAAATCGTCGGATTGCAAATAGTTGATCATGGGTAGCATGGGACCATGACCCTCCTCGGCATAGTTCACCAGATCGACACCCAAATGCTGTTTCAGATAACCTGCAAAATTCCATAATTCGTTGGCGCTGTAACTGGTACCGACCAACGCGACCTCGACACGTTGATCAGAGAACAAACCGATATCGCTGGTCAGTGCCACAGTTTGTTGCTGTTGTAACAACTCAGGATCAGGACCCAACGCCGTAAAGTAAGGACTCAGGGGAATAAAATTGAGCAAATCGCCACGATGTTCCAATAGTTCTTTGAATTCAGTTTGAAACTGTTGCGAGCCCGACTGGATATCGGGAAAACGCTTTGCAGCCGTGGTTGCCATGAAGGTGGCAGCCAGATCCGCACCAGCTGGCGTCCAATGTGTATCCGTCTTAAAAAAGAGCTGCTGCGAGACTTTCTGTTGAATAAAGACTGACAGCAGCTCAGGAGCAACGATTGACTGCGCGGCGAGAAACTCATGCACCTGTGGATAAAGCGCCTGTTGTTGATCAGACGGTTTATGTTTACCAAGGTATTCTGAATACACTCTGGCCTTGGCCGGAATGATCAATATTGCGAGATCGATGTCATTGGCCCGGAAATGATCACGTACCGCGATAATGCGCTGATACTGCTGCTGCAGACGATGGTCGAAGTCTGCATAAGCGCTGAACTCCTCCTGACTGAACAGCCAATCCGATGACCCGACGACGACTCCCTGACGACCTTCAGAAAACAAGGTGTATTGGATAGCCGCCCACAAACTGGTGGCAAACGGACGTACCGGAAAGGTTTCCGTATATTGGTCTTCAAACTGCTGGCGCCATTGGCCATCCACAAACCGACCGCTCCCAGGCGTGGCAATAACGGTCATTTTCGACACACTCCAAATACCCAGCCCTGACATAACCAGTAAAAATCCGATAACCCCCAAACGCTGTAAAGTTGTCACCATGCTTATCACCTAAAACTGGAAATACAGAAATGGAGAATAACTGTCAGCTACCAGCTTCAGAACGGCTAATGCAAAAACCGGTACCAGCAGTCCAGTCGCCATATAGCGGCTCCAACCAGCACTGGCCAACGCGACCATCCTGCCACCCGCTCGGAATCCGTTTAGCAGAATCAGAATCCAGGCCAGTATCAGCATGGTGATCTGTAACTGGCTGATCTGTTGTTGGTACCAATCGCTGAAGTGCCAGTCCATACTGAGCATCGCGCTATAAACTCGCCACGCCTCGCTGACAGAGGTCGCCCGAAACATCACCCACCCCAGCAGCACCAGGACAAGTGTGAAACTCCATCGAAACAGACTAAACTGTTTAGTGAACCGTCCTAAACCGGTGGCTCTTTCAATGGCCAGCCACATACCATGCCAACCACCCCAGATGACAAAAGTCCAGTTCGCACCATGCCAGAGACCACCCAGCAACATAGTTAAAAACAGGTTGCGATAGGTTCGGAAAGTTCCATGACGGTTACCTCCCAAAGGGATATACAGATAGTCTCTTAACCAGGTGGACAGACTGATATGCCAGCGCCGCCAGAATTCGGTAATGCTCTGACTGATGTAAGGCTGATTAAAATTTTCAACAAACCGAAAGCCCATCATTAAACCCAGGCCAATCGCCATATCGCTATAACCGGAAAAGTCAAAATACAGTTGCGCGGTATACGCTAAAGCACCCAACCAGGCATCGGCGCCAGTTGGTTGATCCAACAGGAATAACTGATCTGCCAGGGGAGCGATGGCATCGGCGATGAACACTTTTTTAATGAAGCCACGCATAAACCGGCTGATGCCTTCTGAGAATAATGCGAAGCTGTGTTGTCGATACCGAAACTGATCGGCCAGATCCTTATAACGCAACACTGGTCCGGCAATCAGCTGTGGAAACAATGCAATGAATGCCGCGAAATCGATGAATCCCTGCGTGGCTTCAACATCGCGCCGATATACATCGATCACGTAACTGATTGCCTGGAAGATATAAAAGGAAATACCAATGGGTAGTACGATCTGAGTGACGGTGAATGGCTCAATGCCTGCGTTGGTCAGCAGTACATTCAAACTGTCGATCCCAAAATTGGCATATTTAAAATAACCCAGAGTCGCGAGATCGCCGCTGATACCCAGCACCAACCAGCGTCGAGCACGCTGGTTCTGCTGCTGACTCAGAGCCCGGGCGATCTGAATACCAATCTGATAATTCCAACCGGTAACGGCCACAAACAACAATAGAAAATCCACTCGCCACCAGGCATAAAATGCATAGCTTCCCAACAAAATGGTCAGAGATTTCCAGCGTCCGGGTGTCAGGTAATAGACGAGCAGAAACATCGGCAAAAACAGAAATAGAAAGATGCTCGAGGAAAACACCATACTAACTGTTCTCCTGTGGTATCGGAGTCACCGACACCGCTTGTTTCTGGCGCAACAGAATATCAAGGATTTCCGAGTGAAAACGGGCAAAGATGCCATCATTATCCGGATTCAGCGGTTCACTGCCAAAACGGATATCGACGTTAAATATCTTCATGAACTCAGGGTGTTCCATGGAGAATGGCCCACGTTCGTTGGCCACCAAGGCCCCTCCATATAAAATCATGGATACCCTGGCTTCATAAGGATCCATGTGACTGTCACGATCAGTATCGGATAGGTCCTGGATATCACCATATACGCCAAACCCTTGATTGCCGGCGATATTGTTGTAATACAACTTAATGTTTTTGCTGTTGCGCATCCGGATACCATGCTTATCGTTCGCATATACCCGATTTGCCCAGAGCAGATTGTCGGAACTTTCATACAGGGTAATACCATCACTGAGGTTGTGATGAGCGACGTTATTGGCGACTACATTACCAACACTTGAGCGGTCAAGAACGAAACCTGACAATTTATTGTGATGACTGTTGTTATTGAAAATCCAGCTGTCGTTGACTTCGCGCGACACAATAATGCCGTGCTTTTTATGGGTACCATAAACCTCATTGTAACCAATGATCAGCCCTCGGGAACGATCGTGAGGATCAATACCATAGACAACATTGTCCACATAACGATTATTCAGAATGACCGCACCATCGGTTTCATAGCAGTAGAAACCGTAATAGATATCCTCAAATGTAGAACCAATAATCCAGGCTTTCGGACTTGGTTGCTTTAACGTCTGATTCAGTTCATGACGGTATTGGCTGACGGTGATTCCATAGGATTTACTTTGCTCATAACCCAGACTGACAAATTCCGAGTTCAGTAGATATATTTCGCTGCCGCCCCAGGACACCAGAAACGGCCGGAACTGAGAAGCACTCTGATAGCGGGCCGGGGTATTTTGTTTTTCATCCCAACCAACGACTTTTGCCGAACGGGTAATCAAGGTTCCGGAAACCACCAGAAACGAACCTCGCTGCTGTGATAAATAGAGACTTTCGTCGGCATCCATCAACAGAGTTGCGCCCGCTTCAACCACCACGGGTAAACGGGCAATATAAGTACCATCTGCCAGTCGTTCGAGATACTCATGACGATCAAGCTGTTGCCACAACTGCGTCATGGTAAAAAAGCCGGATTTGAGAAAAATCGCCTGAGGGTTCGAATATTGTCGGGCAGCCCATTCGCGTGCTCGTTGACCGATGGTGAAATCATCCATGGTCACCTCTCCGAAGATACGTCGAACCTGTACTACAGCCGCCCGGGGAGCCGCCTGTCTGGCACGTTTCACATACTCATTAACAGCCGCCTCGTTATAGCCGGAGATGTCCGGCAGTTGCGGTTCAGATAACGCCAGCGTCGCACCGTCTTCTGCTTCCACCCGATACTGGATCGCGGAAGCAGCTGGCGCAGTTGTGCTGATGAATACGTGTAGCACCATCAGCATAATGGCGGAACAGTGGATACTCCTTACCATGTATTCACCCAGTCCAGGCTGTAACGGGCACGCAGGCTGTTCTGATCTTTGGCAAAAGCAGTACCTGGTAAGAATACCGAAGCACGGGTCCGCAGATAGGAATCGAATGGCCAACGGTTTCCGGCATTCCAATACCACGACCCGACCAGATCCAATCCCTCGCCAATCCGGCGACCATTGCCCTCCGGATTCACACCGAGTCCGGCCGCATAAAAGTCAGCATCTTTGTCAGTCAGCCAAAATTGTTGCGCCACCAGACTGAGATCCCAGTGTTTATGAATGCTCAGACTGGTATATACGGCTATCGCCTGAAGGTTACTCAGCTCTGCCCTCAGGGCCTCATTAAAACGATAAAAACTTGCCTGGGTGCCGGTAAAACGGGCGCGGTTGCTTTCCAGTCCGGTAGCCCGGAAACCACCATCACCATCGGCAGAGGCATAAACATACTGAGCCCCCACTGCCAGTAGCGGTATCGAAGATGGCCGCCAGCGCAGGCCCACATCGGCGGCCCAGCCGTTAACATCCCGGCGTTTTCGTTGAGGGACATCGCTACCGATCATTCCAAGCAACGCCAGACGATAATTAAGCGCCTCATCACTGGTGGCCGAAAAGTAGTCGTTATCCACCCCCAAACTCAGCCAGGTCAAACGCGGTTGATACAATGACTGATCATCACCGCGCACATACATCGCCCTCATTTCAAGGTAATTGTGGTAACTGTATTGCAGCCGATGACTGGCAAAAAAACGTAACAGATCCCGTTCATCCTTTGGTAGCGGTGAACCGTCATTTTCAAAGTCATCAATTTTTCGGGCGATACCTGCCGTGCCTTTCCATAAAGTGGTATCCCAACGCCAGCGTAACAGGGAAATATCACTATCAGTCCAGAGACCATCGTCGTCTTTCAGGCGCTCACGACCGACACGAATGGATTCACCCGGATAATCGGTTAACCCGCTCCAATCCAGCCATAGTTCCCGCAGCCCGACATAAGCTTCATCACCACCGCTGCTATCATCAATAGTTTCATGGCTGGTCGCATATATGCCGTAACCATAAAAATACCCGCGCCAATTGGCGTTGAAATTCAAATCCACCTTGGGTTTTACAATCATCCCCGCTTCGTGTGTGCCAAGGCTGTTATCAAGATCACGGTTATCATCGTACAAATAGTAGGGATTCAACGTCAGCTGGAATTGCGCAGTGGTTGAAGAAGACTGCATCGCCAAGCTAAAACAGAGAAATGTCAACGCGATGATTGAAGTACTACGAGTTATCCAGAACATGATTGTTACTCCTGTCCGCCGTTGGCGGTTTGCAACAGCACGGATGTCTGCATGGCCTGCTTTTCACGTTCGGCAACTTTCTGGCCTTCCACCACAATGTCTCCGGAAATACCGCCACTGATCTCATGCAACAATGTGGTTGCCCGTTGATATCCGGCTTCTGACGATAGTTGTGCGAAGCCGTAGGCATAGGTCATGTTTCGGCCAATACCGACGCCATCCAAAAAATAACGGGAAAGTTCAAAATACGCTTTGGCCGAACCACGACGGCCAGCCAGCAGATAATGCTGAACAGCCTTCTGGGGGTTGGCACGACCGAGATAGCCCAGTCGATACATACGGCCAAGATAAAAATGTGCCTGAGGGACTTCATCGCTGGCTTCCAGCAGATGCTGCTCCGCCATTTTGGGATCCGCAGCCACCAGCCGACCTTCGAAATAGATCAGCCCGGTCATATATTCTGCTTCGGCAGACCCTTGTTCACGCCCACGCTGAAGAACAGACAACAGTTCTGCTGTATTGCCCAACGCAGGGTTCTTCCGCATCAAATCCGCTTCCAGAGACAAAGCTCGTGGATATTCCTGATCGATCATCTTCAGTAGCTGCATACTGATTTGCGGTTGCGGCGTAGTACGCTCGGAAGCAATAAACCAGCGGGCAAATTTCCATGCATCAGATGCCTCGAGCTGTTGCTGCTGCCAACGGGCCTGCATATGTTGCTGCAAGTCCGCCGGTTGGCCCAGATCCGGATAACGCTCAAATAAATCAGCCAGTAGTGGATAACAATCGTAGACCACATCCAGTGCTTCACGGCATAACCGGACAATATCTTTCCTGCGCGCCTGCTCCTGACCATTAAACTGATAATAGCGAACCAACAGGTAACGGCTGCCAGCATCCCCGCGGTTCATTCGTTGCTCTATTAACGGTCCCAGACCGGCATAACGGGGCAATGACGGAAAGTCCAGATACAGCTCCAGCAGATTATCGGCAACAGAGTCATCGCCGAGGGCAGCCGCCTGTTCAAACTGACGCGCTGCGGCCTCCGCCACCGTCAAACGCCCTTGTGCGTGACGCTGATATAACTGTCCCAAACGGCCCCAGGCACGGTTATCGCCCGACTTTTCGGCTGCCAGGTACCATTGTTCGGCCGCTTGCCATTGGCCTCGTTCCACCAGATAGTCAGCCAGTTTGATCTGTGCTTCCGGCACTCCGAATTTCGCCAGTGTACGATAATGTTTGGCAGCTTCGTCTGCACTTCCGGCAGCCATGGCCCGATCCGCCATTTCCATGTCAGCGACATTGGCACAGCCTCCCAGTAACAACACCAGGGCAACCAGGCCGGTCAGACTACGCAATGATCGTTCGCTCATCTTAACCATCTTCCCGTTCAGGATTCCGTTTGCTGACTAACGGTCAGAAATGACATCAAAGCTCCCTTGGTCACTGTGACCGGACGACCAATGTCCTCATAACCGGGAGCCTGTTGAAGCTCGATTTGAGCATCAATCAGCGCCTCGGACACACCATTCGCCTGCCGAACACTGATCTGACGAATAACACCATCGTACACGTGCTGATTACCGCCAATACGGACTTGTACCTGATCTCCAGGTGCCAGATCGTCACTGTCTGCAAATGCAAATTGCGCACTGACAAATGGACGGGCATTTTCGACACTTAATTCAAACACTTCAGCACCTTTGGGAAGATACTGACCATCGGCAATATAGGATTTTGCCAGCACACAGTCGCAAGGACTCATTAAGGTTCCTTTAACCGAGGATCCAGTCAGACTGGCCAGCCGTTCCGAATCGATGGCACCACCCAGCTCACTGTTCATAAAGTCCAGTACCGGGGTCTCGAATGTGGCGATGGGCTGTCCACGCTTGACGACACTTTCAGAGTCGATCAACGGTTTAACCATGCCGTCTTTAGGCATATTTACGTGATAAGTCTCAGCCACCAGTTCAGCAGCCTGAGAAGTCGTCACAAAGAAGGTGTTGTATAACTGTACAGCGACAAAAATAGCGGCACCCAGGCCAGCCATAAGAATGACCAGAGTGCCGCTAATGGCCTTAACCTTGTTTCCAATAGATATCTTTTGAACGGAATTTTTTCGTGCTTTAGTGAAGTTTTCACGGGACAGCGTATTCAACATGTCACCGGTATTGACCAGATCGCCACTGAGGTAGGCGGTAATCAGGTAACGCAATGCAGAAATTTCCTTGGGTCCAAGTTCCTGAAACTCAAAACCGATTCGGCCACTCTGTTCCTGCACACTACGTACCATAAAGCTGGCATTCAGGCTGAGCATAAAACCATCGACATTGATCTTGAGAGTGCCTTTAAACAATCGGCCATTTGCAAACTCGTGAGGCTGACAACGAATACTGAATCCACCGGCGGAAATATCCTGTACTTTGAATCGACGCATGGAAAATTGGTTGTTTTTGCCCTGAACTGCGGCAATCATCTCTAGTTCCACTGGCATCCGCACACGGGCATATTGCCGTTGCGCCTCAGATTCATGGACGATATTCAGGTTCTCTGCCGTTGTCATAATCACTTCCTTTAGGTAATTCTGTTTGCTTTCAGACCAGCGCAAATACAATGGCCAGAAAAATACTGACCGATGAAAAAGTCACGAGTCGGGTGGACCATTGATTGAACCAGCCATGGAAATTATTAACGTGACCCGATTTGGTTGGCTGGCGGGTCCAGCTTTGTTGATCGAGACGAAATACAACGTATATTTTCATCAACGATCCCACGATCTGGTTGTAATAGAGAATCAGCGGGTATAACGGACCTACGTGATGTCGTGAAGCTGTCAACATAAACGTCAGCACCAAACGGGTCAGACCGATCCACAGCAGATACACCATGAGATAACTGATGGATAACTTCAGACTGGCAACTATTGCTGCGGACAAACCCAGTATGCTGGTCCACATGGAGATCCGCTGATCCCACACCACGTAATAGGTAAACCAACCCAGCCGGCTTGGCCCAAGACGGGTGGCACGACTGTTCTGCCGCAGATTGTTGCCATACCACCGATACATCAATTTGCGACTGGCCACCAGGAAACGCGGATCGGGTGGATGCTCAACTGTGTTGATGACGGCATCGGGAACGTACCAGGTGTCATATCCCATACGCATCAGGCTGAACCAGCTGGACTTGTCATCACCGGTCAGAAACTTAAAGGTTCCCAGTCGCCAGTGTTTCAGGTGGTCCTGCTCAACATCTTCAATAAACTCCTTTGACGTCACTACTCCGGCTCTGAACACCGACATACGGCCAGTCAAAGTTAACACCCTATTGGAAAGAGCCATTGAACACATATTGATGTGGCGCTGGGCAAAACGCAGCTTATGCCACTCAGACATGACATAGCTGCCCTGAACCTCACAAAATTCATTGGTGGTCAGCGCCCCCATATTCGGAAACAGCCGGAAATACGGTGCAACCGTCGCCACCACGCCTGGCGCAAGAACCGTATCACCGTCCACCACAGCAACAATGGCATCGGCATCCGGCAGCGAACGGGAAATAGCACGGAAACCGTAGGCCAGTCCGTCACGCTTGCCAGTACCAGGAATACGAACAAACTTAAGATGCACTCTTGCTGGCGGCATGTGTTTTTTCCACAATGCTCTAACCAGCATTTCATCGGATACTTCAACAATCGAGCACACCACCGTCGTCGGCCATCCGGTGGCAATGGCTTCACGGATGACGGAGTCGTATACCATCGCCGTGGTTTTGGCGTCTATTCTGAAGCTGGTGACCATCAGATACACATGGGAGGGTGCCGCTTCTTTTCCCAGCGCGGCGGCGCGTTTACGACAGCGCGGATAGAGCCAATACAGGAAAATCATTCCACGGATAAAATGGGTAAACCCAACCCCATAACGCCAGACACCAACCGCACCGATCAGAAAAATAAAATGCGCTGAACCGGGATTAAAGATATCTGCGGGCACCAGAGTGGCAAGCAATCCCAGGCCACTGAGATACAGCAGCCAATAAGAAAGCTCTCTGATCGCCTGGCCCATTGATTTCTGTTCTACAGCATCATGCTGCATGGTATGTCTCCGTCATTGGATTATTTACCAACAGATTCCTTCCAGGTTGGCGCTGGATTTGCTGGACATAAAGCCCACCAGATCCAACACATTTTTTTGTTCCGGGACGCGTGCCAGTACTTGTTGAAAGACATCATCGGAGTTACCGATCACGATCACTTCTGCTTCAGCGATCGCTTCGTCAAGATCTGCAGTCAGCAGTGAAGACACATGGGGGATGTGGTGATTGATATACTCTTTGTTGGCACCGTGCATACGGGCATATTCGACATTGCGGTCAAAGATCTTGAGCTGATAGCCTTTGCCGATCAATACTTCCGCAAGTTCTACCAGAGGGCTTTCGCGCAGGTCATCTGTACCAGCCTTGAAACTCAATCCCAGCATCAGTACTTTGCGTTTATCATAGGAATTGATCAGATTGTAGGCATGGTTAACCTGATAAGCATTACTTTCCATGATGGAGGACAATAACGGATTTTTAACATCCATCTGGGCAGCCCGATACGTCAGAGCACGGACATCTTTGGGCAAACAGGAACCACCAAAGGCAAAACCGGGACGCATGTAGTATTTGGAAATATTCAGTTTGCTGTCCTGACACACAACATCCATAACATCACGGCCATCAACACCAAGTGCCTTGGCGATATTGCCGATTTCGTTGGCAAAACTGACTTTGGTCGCATGCCAGACATTGCAGCTGTATTTGATCATTTCAGCCACTTCAATCGGTTTGCGAATAACTGGTGCCGGCAGATCCCGGTAAATTTCATCAAGGACATCGCCAGAAGCGCTGTCGAGCTCCCCAATTACTGTCATCGGAGGATAGTCATAATCGTGAATAGCCGTACTTTCACGGAGAAATTCCGGATTGGTGGCCAGACCGAAATCTACGCCTGCCTGCTTGCCTGAACAGTCTTCCAGAATTGGTTTGACGACATTCATGACCGTTCCCGGTAATACTGTGCTACGAACCACTACCACATGGCGTTCTTGTTTATCACGTAATGCGATACCAATATCACGGCACACGGATTCGATGTAATTCAATTCCAGATCGCCATTGCGCTTGCTCGGTGTACCCACGCAAATCATGCTAACAGAAGTATCAGCGATGGCCGCCGCCACATCGGTGGTCCCCTGAATCAGACCATTGTTGACACCTGCCGCCAGCAGCGCTTCAAGCCCAGGTTCGACAATTGGCGACTTGCCCTGATTGATCAGTGCGATTTTGTCCTTTGATACATCTACACCAACTACTTTGTGACCGCGTGAAGCGAGTGCAGCAGTACACACAGCTCCTACATAGCCCAAACCAAAAATACTGATATGCATGTGATTCTCCTACACTTCCAAATACGGGCGTCAGTACATGACTGCCAATTGATGCCAGCATGTTCCAGCAGTAGGACAAGGCATCAACCATGCCATGAAGTTTTTCAGTTTGGATAGAAAATTTGTGACAGGTTAATTTGTTTCAATGAGACACGTATCAAAACAACAACCAAAACAGGACATAAAAGATACAATTATTTATTTACAAGTACACATAACGGTGCATTTAACAACATGTTAAGAATATCGACAAATCAAAATAATTATCATCATACTATTATTAAAAAAAAGGACATTTAAGATACTTTATTTACTTAAAAAGCAGGTTTTTTCACTCTGCAAGCAACCTAGAAAACATCTACCGGTAAACGGTTACCATATATACCAATTCAATTAACAAAAATTCATGAATAGCGGAAAAACATAAGCACTGTTCATAGCAGACACAATACCGGCCACTTTCACAACTGCGTCACATGAATGAAGTCGAGCCGCTTCTCTGGTAAAAATCAGCTGTCGCCATTTAACGACAGAATTGAAAAATGAGGATCATCCTAGTTAAAACAACGAGCTACGATCATTTCCGTGCAATATATAGGTGATTTTTCCTGGCTTTCTGAAAAATACTGTCGCCAATACCAGACACATCTGCCACCCTTTTCACTTTGATGTCTTTTTATAGACAGAAAATTGCGATAATTGGTAAGTGTGCCTAGGAAACCGGGTGAATCGCATCACACATTCGAGCAGATAATTAACGTGATTTTTCCGCGCGAAGATGTGTGAGGGAAAGGAGATCAGCTTTAAGAATGAGAAGAAGGGTATTCCCGACGCAATATTGAATACACCTTGTGATCAACGAAAACACCGTTCAAATATTCGTTTTCCCGCAAAATACCATCGAAATGAAACCCCAATCGTTCCGGAATCGCCTGACTGCGGTCATTCCCGACCGCACAACGCACTTCGATTTTATTCAATTTAAACTCATCAAAACCGATTCCAATCAACTGCCTGAGCGCAGTGGTCATGATGCCTTTACCACAAAATTCTTCAGCCAGCCAATAACCAGCCAGCCCAAAACAATTGTTTTTTTCAATACGATTAAACGAAATCATCCCACACAGATGCTGACGACAAAACACCATATACAGGGCACCAATGCCTTTGCGATGCT
The DNA here is from genome assembly GCF_050297175.1 of Gynuella sp. Classification (NCBI taxonomy): domain Bacteria; kingdom Pseudomonadati; phylum Pseudomonadota; class Gammaproteobacteria; order Oceanospirillales; family Saccharospirillaceae; genus Gynuella; species Gynuella sp. The sequence continues at coordinate 173,857 of NZ_JBNKSF010000027.1, forward strand.
GTTCCATCCCCAGTTGAATATAGCTGATGGTATCTTCGATCCGCTGGGTCATCTCCACCCAGCTCATCCATTGTCCCAGATACGCCCGGTCAGCATCGATCAACTCATAAAGAGCTCGGGCGAACTCCAGACTGGCGGGTTGTATCGATACATCCTTGTTCATAGCAAATAACATATTGTCTACCTCTGTATCAGTTTTTCAGCTTGTAACCGGTTTTGAATATCCACCAGATGATAGTAAGGAACAGTAGCAGGAAGACGGATACCATCATCAGACTGATGCCAACGTTGACATCAGCGAGGCCGTAAAAACTCCAGCGAAAACCGCTGACCAGATACACCACCGGATTTAACAGAGTCACTTTTTGCCAAAACGGAGGCAGCATATCAATCGAATAAAAGGTTCCACCCAAAAAAGTCAGTGGTGTCACAATCATCATCGGCACAATTTGCAGTTTTTCGAAGCCATCAGCCCATATGCCAATAATGAATCCGAGAAAACTGAAAGTGATAGCAGTCAGTACCAGAAAGGTAAGCATCCAAATGGGATGCTCAATGTGGTAATCCACAAACAACCGGGCGGTCAGCAAGATGATGGACCCAAGAATGACGGACTTGGAGGCAGCGGCACCGACGTAGCCAATGATAATCTCTATATAGGAAATTGGGGCAGACAACACCTCGTAGATGGTGCCCGAAAATTTCGGCATGTAGATACCGAAGGAGGCATTGGAAATACTTTGCATCAACAACGTCAGCATCACCAGCCCCGGAATAATAAAGGCACCATAGCTGACACCTTCAATCTCCACCATTCTGGACCCAATAGCCGAACCAAACACTACAAAATACAACGATGTGGAAATCACCGGAGTGGCGATACTCTGTAATACAGTACGCCAGGTACGCGCCATTTCGAATTTATAAATGGCGCGGATGGAATAGAAATTCATGTGCTTCCCCTCAAATCCAATGTCCGATCAACAGCCGGACTTTATTGAGGGATCAGTCTCGCAAAAACTGCAGGTTGATGCGACCATTTTCAGTGACGGGCGGACACCAGAAGTTAATCCCGAATAGTGGCATGGAAAAACTAAACAGGCCGTCTTCGATACCATCGTCCAGTCCCAACATACGCTCAAACATGCGATTGAACTTGGCGAAGTCATCGACAAACGAGACGAACACCAGGCCAGCCTCATTACAGTGATCTGTCCACGGCATTGAGCGTCGCAGCATAAAGGATTCCGGGTCAAAGCTTTCCTGGGCAGTGCGTTTGACATGAGCGGAAGCCGGGCTGTCCTCGAACTCTTCATTGTCCGCGAGACGGCGGCCAAAGGTATCATCCTGTTCGTTCTGCGGCAGCGACTTGAAGTAGTCCAGCTCATGGACCCAGGGCTGCACAGTCACCAGACTGGCACCATTCTGAGTCTGATCCGATGAGGTCACAAATGCAGCCGCCTCAGCGTCAGCACCGGTTGGATTTTCGGTACCATCCAGATATCCACTGAGATCGCGCCCGTCCTGATACCGGAAAGCCTGATACTGTACTTTGACGGTGATAAATTCCTCGGTTGCATTGAGCAACATTCTGAGCAAATGATGGAGCGCTCCCGGATCTTCTGCCCGCAACCAGAACCAAAGATCATAGTCCCTGCGCTTGGCAGCCGGATGCTGAAAATCAGGGAACTCCTGCATGCCTTCCGGTGCTTTTCCCAGGGCTTTCAGCAGTTTGGAGCCTACTCCCAGAACTATACCGTGCCCGTCAATCAGCTGCTCAAGTGCCGATCGGAGTTTGTCCCACTGCTGGACATCAAGCAGATCAGCAAACAGGAAACAGCCCGCTGCGGGAATTTCCTCCAGGATGCCAGGCTGAAAAGGAGTGGTCATCATCTATATTCCTGTGTCTCAACAATAGTGCCTATTAAAACACAGCCACTTTACCGACGTCAGCCCGGCAAACACCTTACCGATAGTCAGCTGCGCCAAATCAACTGGCGGGTTGTTCCGTACCACGACGATCCTCTGCTTTTGATCAGCATCTTTGTCAGTCACCTCAATCATGCTTCAATAAGGGGTACTATTGGCAACCCATCCCAATTTCGGGGGGTGTCCACCAAAGAGATCCGGACGATCTATTGCAGCCGAGTGAATAATAAGGAACCGCGACACATCTATGCTTCAACTACTCTCACCCCACTTTGTGTTTGACTGCCTGGCTCTGGTACTGGCCATTGGCGCCGGTTTTGCCAGCATGCGCTGGAAGTTAAAATCCCCGATGACCAAGACGGCAGCAACTGTCGGTGCGGGTTACTTCGTAGCTCTGAGTCTGGGAAGTATGACTGGCTCATTTGTGCTGGGCAGCGCTAATCTGTATCTCTCCGGAGTATCAAGTGTTGGCCGCAGCATTGTAGGCGCATTGCTAGGGGCCACTCTGACGGTCGAGCTTTACAAGATCCAACGTGGAACTCGGGGATCGACCGGATACATGTATGTCATTCCTTTTTGTATCCTGGTCATCGTGGGTCGCCTGGGATGTTTTTTTTCCGGCCTTGAAGATCACACCTACGGCACTCCAACCACTCTGCCATGGGGCGTCGATTTTGGTGATGGCATGCAGCGCCATCCGGTCCAGCTCTATGAAAGCCTGTCTATGCTGATGTTGCTGCTGTTTGTTGTATTGATGCTTAAGGTCCGATCACAGTTGATCATCCATTACGGCTATTATATGTGTGTCGGATTTTATGGCGGCCAACGGTTTTTGTGGGAATTTCTCAAGCCGTATGCCGCTGTTCTTGGCAATCTGAATCTCTTTCACATCGTCTGCCTGTTATTGATCATCTATAGTGTCATCATGAGTCTGAGGGTTAGAAATGGCTATCGAACAACGTAAACAAACACCGTATCTTTTTTATGGCCAGACGTTATCCCTGTGCGAACAATGCCTGACCCTGGTGCCTGCCAAAATTCTGCTAGAGGGCGAGAATGTCTTCTATCAAAAACGGTGTCCGGAACATGGCGTGCAGAAAACCAAGGTGTCCACAGATGTTGCGTACTTCAAACAATGCAAGGATTACATCAAACCCGGCGACCGACCATTGCAGTTCCAATCCCGCACGGAATATGGCTGCCCACTGGATTGCGGTCTGTGTCCGGACCATGAACAACACAGCTGTCTGGCGCTGATCGAAATCAATGAGGAATGCAATCTGAACTGCCCAGTCTGTTTTGCTGATTCATCCCCGGCACGCAAACGTCATTTGCCGCTGAGTGATATCGAATTCATGATGGATACGCTGGTCGCCAGTGAAGGTGAACCGGATGTGCTGCAGATTAGTGGTGGCGAGCCCACCATCCATCCACAGATTCTGGATATCCTGGCATTGGCCAAACGCAAACCCATTCGACATTTGATGATCAATACCAATGGCGTTCGCATTGCCAACGACCTGGAATTCGTTGCCGCACTGGCGGATTTCAAACCGGGTTTTGAAGTGTATCTGCAATTTGATTCGTTGCAAAAAACCGCGCTGCAAAACCTGCGCGGTGTCGATCTGCGCTCATGCCGGCAACAGGCACTGGAAAATCTCGAAAAATTCAATATTTCCACCACTCTGGTCGTCACCGTCAAGAAGGGCGTCAATGATGAGGAAATCGGCGCCATCATCGATTATGCCCTGCAGTTTAAATGTATTCGCGGAATCACCTTTCAGCCGATTCAGGACAGCGGGCGCAATGACAATTTTGATAAAAACAAAGACCGTTTTCTACTCTCGGATATCCGCCGTGCGATATACCAGCAATCACATCATTTTGAGCCCGGGGATATCATTCCACTGCCCTGCAATCCGGAATCCATTTCTATTGCGTATGCCATACGTGACCAACAGCGTATTACTCCGGTAACGTCATTGTTTCCCAAAGAGGATCTGATCCAGGATGTGCCCAATGCCGTATCCTTCGAAAAAAACAGCCTGTTAAAAGCAAAAGTCATCGAGTTGTTCTCTCTCTCCAGCGGTGAACTCAATACCAGTGAACGAATGGAGTCACTGTTATGCTGTCTACCCAAAATTCCGGCATTAGAGAATCTGAGTTATGAAAATATTTTTCGCATCACCATCGTACAGTTTCTGGACCGCTACAATTTTTGTGTAGGCAATGTAAAACGATCCTGTATTCATTTTGTCACTCGTGATGGTCAGATCATTCCGTTTGATACATACAATACGCTGTACCGTAACGGTCAAGTCGACAGATTACGCAGGCAGCTCAGGAGGCCATCATGACATTACGAACTTTTTTGTTGGGACTCATGCTGACAGTGGGTTGGTTGGGGGCCGTTTTTACCGGAGGCTGTACACTATTTTTTGTATTTGAAGGTTTATCCGGCGGCCCGGAATCTCAACGTTATGTGTCATTGTTTTTGCTGGTTGGCGGTGTGCCATTTATCGGGTGTGTACTGCTGATCATAATCAGTAGATATATTTCCAAGCGCAGTCACTCCAATGAACCGCCTAACTCATAAACCATTGATTCAGCCAGGCCACATCAGAACGACAATCAAATAGTTTTCATGATTATCAAAATCATATCGTTTACGCTGTTATTCAAAATAATGTTGATAGATACGAATATTCGTCTGAACACCGCACGCTTCTAAAAACAACCGGAAACATGTGCGGTCTCAGTTACAGCATTTATTCGGGTTTATGACATACCGCTTCGATATTGTGACCATCCGGATCAATCACAAACGCACCATAATAGTTAGGATGATATATTTCCCGAATTCCTGGAGCGCCATTATCTTTACCTCCGGCCGCCAGCGCCGCATTGTAAAATTCGTCGACAGCCTTACGGTTTTCAGCAGTGAAAGCAATGTGCATGGGAGCATTGGGCTGCTCACCTTCGCCAAACCAGAATTCCGGCTTACCATTCGTACCAAGACCACACCAGCCCTGCACTTCCATAACTTTTTCAATATTCAGAGGTGCCAGACACTGGCAATAAAAGGTTTTGCTTTTCTGGTAATTTGAAATGGATACGCCTATATGGTCGATAATCATGATCCTCTCCTATTTCTGACTGATAAACATCTGAAGACAGACTACAGTTTAGAAAAGTAAATTGTCAGAAACTGTCAGCAGTCCACTCAGTCGACGCTTAGTTACGGATGTATATTAATGATATGATTCACAACAATTGTTCAATAAGAGGTAGCAGTGATGTCATCTGCAATCAAACAGATTTTTCCTTTAGACTTCCAGTGGCCTACGTTAGACCCTTTTTTATTTTGCGCACACCATAAAGACCAATACCCTGCAGGCAACTCACAGATGGGCCCGGATGCATCTTTGAAAGGCCGGAATATCGGTCAGGATTTTACCCTTAAAGATGGCTGGCGCATGTACCACGGGCAGCAGGTTGCCGGCTTTCCCGCCCACCCCCACCGTGGTTTCGAAACCATTACAGTCGTCACGGAAGGACTGGTGGATCACTCTGATTCTATGGGGGCAGCTGGCCGTTACGGCGGCGGTGACACCCAATGGATGACTGCAGGTAAAGGCGTTCAACATTCAGAAATGTTCCCGTGTGTTTATGCCAACAAACCCAACCCTTTGGAATTATTCCAGATCTGGCTAAACCTGCCAGCGCGCAGCAAAATGTGTGAACCTCATTTCAAAATGTTATGGCGCGAAGAGATCCCCAAGGTTGAAGTGACTGATGATCAGGGTCGCCTCATTAGCATAGATATTATTGCAGGTGGTTACGACGGAGTCAGTGCCGTTGCCCCGCCACCGGAAAGCTGGGCTTATGACAGCTCCAGCCGTATAGCGGTCTGGACCATTAAGCTGGCTCCAGGCGCTGAGTGGGTGCTACCGGCCGATGAAGCCGGTCTTAACCGGATACTTTATTTCTATCAGGGGGTAGATATGAGTCTGGCAGGTCAGAATATAGATGCAGAGCATGGCATACACTTGGCATCAGATCAGCCGGTTACTTTGAAAAACGGTGATGGTGAGGCTCGTCTGGTATTGTTACAAGGCAAACCCATTGCCGAACCTGTCGTTCAATATGGCCCATTTGTGATGAATACTGAAGCTGAAATTCGTCAAACCTTTCAAGAATATCAGCAAACTCAATTTGGCGGCTGGCCCTGGCCTGACCATGAACACACCCATGGTCATCAGGGCCGGTTTGCCAAACATGCAAATGGCCAGATAGAAGAAAAATAGATCTTTGTTTTTTTTGATTGATTTCGAGCGATTTTCGAACAAAAATGTGACATAAATCTCAATAACGAAAAAAAATGTGTCGAAAAATCATACAGTCAATATTTGTGTTTTTAGTAACTTATTGATTTTATTGATATTTCTCAAAATGGCACATTTTCTGCTCATACTAAAGGAGTAGAGACTACTATCTTACAGATATTGTAGTTCGACGAATTTTTAACAGTCTGACACTACTTTTAGAGTGAATGAAATCATGAAAAAACTTTGTATGGCATTTGCAGTTGTATTAGGGATGATGACAATGTCATCAACTTCGATGGCGATGGGGTCTTTGTGGTTCCATTTTCATGACAATGATGATCAACAGTCTGGTGACAACCAGAGCCCAGGTGCCGGCGACACCATTTCTGTGCCCGAAATAAACCTGGGTGGTGCTGCTGCCGTGGTTGCGCTGATGGGCGGCATCTTGTTGGTTCTTCGCGAGAAGAAAAAAGCTTAAGACCTGATTCATCAGGTTAAAAAAGGGGCAGGATGCCCCTTTTTTATTGCGTGTTATTTTTTACCACCGCTATTAATAACCACCCTGAGAGCCTGTAGCTCAAGCACTGACTTCTCAATATAGACTTTGCTTTCAGCCATTCTGTGCATCAGATGATCAATTTCATCCTGGCGAATATTGGGATTGACCTCCCGCAACGCAACCAACCGGTTACGCTCTTCCTCCAGACCACTGCTCATCTGCTCCAGAGCCTGCTGCTGTAGCAGCTGCTGGTATTCAGCCGCAAAATGCTGGGCATGTTGCAACATTTGTTCGACCTGTCCTCTAATCTGAGGAATCACCTGCAAGGCCATCTGTTTACGGATCGGTTCACACAACTCCGCCAGTTTCTCATAGCCCACCGCTGCACTGAGGTTTTTACCGGAAGGATCGATCAGGTACCGGGTCGGACTCAGCGGCAGATAACGCTCCAACTGCAAATAACCCGGTGCTGCAGAGTGCATGCAATACCAGGCTTCCAACAACAACGTACCTGCGGGTAATGCCGCCAGACTCATCTGCGCCAGGTTGGCATTACCGAGTTCGGAGGAAATGATAACGTCCATATTTTCATAGACCATGGGATGTTCCCAAGTCAGATAGTCCATATCCTCACGACTCAGAGCCCGTTGCCGATCAAAGGTCACGGTATTGCCTTCATCTTTCAGTCCGGGAAAATGTTGGGTACGCATGTTGTCGCTGGGAGTAATCACCAACGCATGTTCAGAGTGGTCCTCAACATCCAGGCCAAAGTTATCAAACAGGGATTCCATATACTCAAACAAAGTATCGCTTTGTTCTTCCTGCTGAATTCGCTCGATCAAATCATTGGCCACGCTCATATCGCAACTGTTACGTTCCAACAGCTGGTCGCGTCCGTTGTGTAATTCCTCAAGCGTAGCTTCGGTAAAAGTGCGGGTATCCTGAATCAAATGATCCAGATTGGCCTGATTACCAGACAACAACAACGCCTCCAGCGGCTGCTGAAATTTCTGGAAAATCATGTAGCCGGCTGAGCAGCTTTGCTGAAACAGGTTGATACCTTCGTGGAACCAGCGATACAGACTCTCCTGAGCGGTTTCAAGCAAATACGGTACATGAATCTGAATATCATGCTGCTGACCAATACGATCCAACCGCCCGATGCGCTGTTCCAACAGATCGGGATTCAACGGCAAATCGAACAACACCAGATGATGAGCAAACTGGAAGTTGCGACCTTCACTACCGATTTCAGAACAGATGAGCGTTTGGGCACCCTGGTCCTGATCGGCAAAATAGGCTGCCGCACGGTCACGCTCGATAATCGATAGTCCTTCATAAAAAGATGCCGACCGGATACCGACCCGTAACGTGAGATATTTGTCCAGTGCCAGTGCAGTGGCAGCATTGTGGCAGATCACCAGTACTTTATGGCCTTTAAGGGCTTTCAAATGCTCAACCAGCCATTCGACTCTGGGATCATCATCAATCCATTGCTCTTCTTCTACCAGCGTTTCGGGATACAACGCCAACTGCCCGTCAATACCCTTATAGATGTCTGGCTGTGGCAGAGGATAGGCATTCAGGCAACGCTGAGGGAAACCTTTGATTGCGGCCCTGGTGTTACGGAACAGCACCCGGCCGGTACCATGGCGATCCAACAGATGGCGGATGACCTGATCACTGTCAAAGGTATCAGCATCCATTTCATCTCCAAGATACTCCCGCAGCTGGATACGCAACTCCTCATTCGGAGTTTCTGCTGCCACCACCTGTTTCACCAGTTCATTGAGCTGACCATAACGATCAGCTTCCTGCCGGAAGGCGTCCAGGCTGTGGAAACGTGCCGGATCGAGCAACCGCAGACGGGCAAAATGGCCTTCGATACCAATCTGCTCTGGGGTGGCCGTTAACAGCAACAGGCCTTTACTCTGCTGCGCCAGCTGTTCCACAAACAGGTATTCAGGGCTGACTTCAGTCTCACTCCAAGCCAGATGGTGTGCTTCATCAACGACCACCAGATCCCATTCGGCATCCAGCGCCAGTTGTCGGGCAACCATGCTCTGCTGGAAGAAATCAATATCGACAATAATTCGCTGCTCGGTTTCAAATGGATTACCGCTGGCAGTTTCCTCCATTGCTTCCATGCGTTCCTGATTGAACACCGCGAAACTCATATTGAAACGCCGCAGCATCTCTACCAGCCACTGATGCACGAGACTCGTGGGCAGCAGGATCAACACCCGACTGGCCAACCCGGTGTGAAGCTGCTGATGAATGATCATACCGGCTTCAATGGTTTTTCCGAGCCCGACTTCATCGGCCAGCAATACTCTGGGGGCATAACGGCTGGCCACTTCACTGGCAATGTAAACCTGGTGGGGTAACAGACTGGTACGGCTGCCCATCAAACCACGAACCGGCGACTGCTGCAGCCGGTGCTGATGATTCAGCGTATCCACCCGCAGTTCATATTCCTTATTACGATCCAACTGGCCACCAAAAAACCGCTGGTGTGGATGAGTAAACTGTACAAAGGCATTCAAATCGAGTTCTGGGATCTGTATCTCTTCGCCACTACCATCCACTGCGAGATAAATCAGAATACCGCGCAACTCATTTACCTCAATGACGGTAAAGGTTTCGCCATCCTGATTGCTGATCTGATCTCCAGGGGAATATTGAATGCGACTAAGCGGGGCTGTGTCAGCTGCGTAGGTGCGTTCTTCTTCGGCGGCCGGAAAGCGAACGGTAATTCGACGTCCGGATACATCAGTGATGAGACCCAGGCCTAACTGGGGTTCAGTATTACTGGCCCAGCGCTGACCAACTGAAAAATTCATAGGTATTCCTCAAGCTGTATTCTTGGTGGCTTGTTGTTCGCCAACTAAAAGCGGGCGCGGATTCTACCTTGTTTAATGATTATTTTCTCGTTGACTCAGAAAAATAAACGTCGGGCATCGGCAACTTGAGTTCATTCTCAACCAGCCAATGACGCTCTCTGATCAACTCAGTAAGAATTTTGATTCTATCGGCTGTCGCCGGATGGGTCGATAGCCATTCTGGCGGTTCTGCGTGCAATACCGTCATCTGTTGGTAAAAATCCAGCGCTCCACTGACATTACCATATACCCGTTGCACCGTCGTCAGAGCCAGAATGTCTGCTTCCTGTTCCTGACGGCGACTGTAACCCATGACCCCCAGAGCCCCGACTGAGTTCAACCCCTGCTGATTCCCCAATAGCGCCAGCGCCAGTTGCACAGTAGCTCCGCCGGCCAGATTACGAATCGGATGACGTAACCGAACATGGGCTATTTCATGCGCCAGCACCATGGCCAGAGCCTGTTCAGAATCCAGCTTTTTGACCAGTTCGGAGAAGAGAAAAACCTGTCCGCCCAGAGTCGCAAACGCATTCATCTGTTCGGATTCAAGCCAGTGGGGCGAAACACTCAGGGTATCGTTGAAATCCATAGCAGCCGTCAATGTATCGCTCAGCTGCTGCAATGCCTGCTGTCGCAGCGGGTAGTGCTCATCGCTGTCTGACAACTGCTCCAAACGAAGATTATGAGCCAGCCGGACTTCCCAGGAAAATGGCAGAAACTTGGCCAGGTAACCGGCGCTGACCATCAACAATGCCAGCACCAGCGCAATCCCTCCAAACACCATGACGGTCAGTTGCACAAATTCCAACAACGGTTGTTGCTTACTGACGTTAATACCTTCTGGTATTTTCGGGTTTTCGTAGCTCATTTATGACGAGATTTGATCAATCATTGCCGTTCCATACGCCAATATCTCAACTGAACCGATGGTATTTCCCTGCCCTTTGCTGATCGAGGCTGTTTCCAGTTTCAGATTGAATACCGCCTTGGCATTCATATCCGCCGCCTGCTGTTTTACCCGAATAATGGCTTCACGCCGTCCACGGTCCAGCAATGATTCATAGCTGCTCAAACGACCACCAATCAGCATCCTCAGTACAGCGATAAAACGTTTAAAGTAATCCACTGAAATCACCACACTTCCGGTAACCAGTGCACTATGGTTACCTGCAAGCTGAGGGGGTGGAATGCGCTCGGGAAACACCAGGATATGGGCAAGTTCCTGTTCCTTCGCAATGATATGACGATAATGTTTGCGTTCGGCGTAACGTCCAAAACCATAGCCGAGTATGAGTAGCGTCAGTAGGACCAGTATGTTCAATAGCATTTCCATGGCACGCTACTCAAGCACAACGGCTGTACCATAGACAAACAGTTCAGCTGCGCCCTGTGCCACCGATGAGGTGGAGAAACGAATATTGAGTATTGCATTGGCACCAATTGCCTGGGCCTGTTGCGTCATGCGCTCGATGGCTTCATTTCGACTGTCTTCGAGTAGTTCAGTGTATCCCTTAAGTTCACCACCAAAGACATTTTTGACACTGGCCATTATGTCCCGACCAACATGCTTGGCTCTGACGGTACTGCCTTGCACCAGACCAAGATGTTTGAGCACCCTGCGTCCGGGAATGATTTCGATATTACTGAGCAACATAAGAATCTTCCTGATTGAATGAAATTGGCATCGCCAATATACGGCGGATGTTCAGGACTGCCAATTCCACACTATCTGTCTGATGCAAATAATATGTCCCTGATCACAGTCACCGATACTTTTTCCGAGCTAACTAATGCTTCCTGATCCTGAATGGTCATTTGCAACTGAGTCACCCGAGACAGTGAAGGCAGCAATGATTGTACCGACTGATTTGAAAATGAATAAACCGTTAGCGTATCAAATCGCGGTAATTCGTTTTTAATCTGCTCAAACCATATTGGCGCCTGACGGTCACCGTATGCATAAACCGTCACCCGCCGGCTTCGCCCACAGGCTTTCTTGAGTCGTTCCAGTGATGGCAGTCCGACATCGATCCAATGCTCTATGTCTCCGGTCAGACTCTTCTGCCACATATCCGGTTCGTCTGCAGTGCTGATCCCACGACCAAAGCTCAAGTGTTCTTCTGCCTCAAAACCATATGCCAGAATCCGGACCATCAATCGCAGGTCGGTTTCAGAAGGGTGCTGAGCCAGAGTCAATGCATGATCGGCAAAATATTGCCGGTCAAGATCTGCAATATTCAAATTAACTTTATAAATCGTCGCGTTGAGTGCCATGTGTATTTCCGTCATCCATCCCGGGGTAATGATTGTTATGAGATTCTACTCGGTTACGGCCAGTATTTTTAGCCAGATACAATGCTGTATCGGCATTGGCCAGCAGCTCCAGGACACTGGAAGTTTTGTCTGGAACATGGGAACTGACGCCACAACTGACAGTTACCGGGAGAATATGCTGATTTGACACAAACGGAGTATTTTCCACTTCCTGACGGATTTTTTCGGCAATTTCACACGCATGTAAAATCGAAGCGCCTGGCAGAATGATGGCAAATTCCTCTCCGCCATAACGGGTAACAATATCAGTACTGCGCTTAACCACGTGTTTGACGATACCAGCCACATGTACCAAACAATCGTCTCCCAGAATGTGCCCATGAGTGTCATTAATTCGCTTGAAGTGATCGACATCCATCATGATCAATGAGAGCGGATAACGGTTGCGCATACACACGCGCCATTGCTGCTCAACACTTTCGTTGAAATGATGTCGATTAAAAATACCTGTCAACGAGTCTGTTTTGCTGAGCGCCTCCAAAGCTTCCTTGTTTTTACTGGCTTCATATTCTGATTTGAATGAATTTACATACTCACGATAAATCTGATTGCCCAGAAAATAGCTGTATATCCAGAAACACAACATGATCAATATCAGACTGAGATGGAAATCTCGGATCAACAACATCAACAGCATCGGTGCCATTAATATTGCAACATAGAGATGAAAAAAGTTTCCCTTGGGAATCAACGTATTGGTTGATCCACTGACAATGGCAACCAGCCCCAATAACATGGTAAAGCTGACGCTCTCAAAACGTGGATCAGCCACAAACTTAACAAAAACAACGCTCCAACAGATCGCGTGGGAAAGAGCAAAACCCAGTATCAGATATCTCCAAAACTGTTGGCGTTGATGATAAAAAGGTTTTGACAGGAGCTGCGCCAACGATAGTCTGACGACCGAAATACTGACCATCAGAATAAATAATGTGACGCAAAAATAGATATTCTGATAATAAACATCAGTAGAGAAAACCAGTAACGGATACGCAACAACATAAATCAGCACACCTGCTCTGGTCCGCTGCACGAAATCCTGATCTGATCGTTCCTTAAATAACTGACTAAATGCCATGCTCAATAGCATCCCCATCCATATCGGGATCAATAAAACGAGTCAATCCCAATGACCGCGGTCCGAACGATTAGCATCGGGCTAGCAGAAATAATGCCTGCCTGAACGAATCAACAACAACGACCAGTCAATATAGTCGCTGTCACAAGGTCAAATCATTTCAGAGCTTTAAGAAGATCGAAACAAACCAATCAACCCAAAATTCTCGAAATTTGACAGGCGACAGCTCCGTGGCTCAATACGGCCCATTTAATTATCAAGATAATAATTTCAGGTTGATACCAATTTGGCAACCTTCGTTGTCATTAATGTCGGCTTTGGCGGGATTTTGGGTTACGCGGTAACCCAGTATGTTGGGTTCGAGCATGCTGATAACCGGTTCTTTTTGTTTGCTGACGCAGGCGATCTTTTTCCCGGCCGGATTCTGGAGGAACCAGATGCATTTTGCCACGACCAATCAAATGAGCTTTGCCCATCCGCTTAAGCGCCTGACGTAAAACCGGCCAGTTATCCGGATCATGATAGCGTAGAAAAGCTTTGTGCAAACGTCGCTGTTCCTTGGTTTTGGCACTGAATACAAACTCATTGCCAGCAGACTTGACCGGCTTAAGCGGATTCATTTCAGTAATGTACATAGTACTGGCTGTGGCCATTGGTGATGGATAAAAGTTCTGTACCTGATCCACCCGAAACTTGTTTTGTTTCAGCCACAGAGCCAGATTCATCATGTCTTCATCCGTCGAGCCCGGATGTGCAGAAATAAAATACGGAATCAGATACTGCTCTTTACCAGCCTCTCTGGAGAACCGTTCAAACATCGCCTTAAAACGATCATAGGTACCCATGCCGGGCTTCATCATTTTACTCAAAGGCCCGGTTTCTGAATGCTCCGGAGCAATCTTCAGGTATCCACCGACATGATGCGTCACCAGCTCACGCACATATTCTGGATCCTCCACGGCCAAGTCATAACGCAGGCCAGAAGCGATGGCGATCTTTTTCACGCCGGAAATCGCCCGCGCCTTTCGATACAGCTGAGTGGTATGGCTGTGGTCCGTGTTCAGATTGCTGCAGATGGTCGGATACACGCAGCTCAGACGCCGGCAATTTTCTTCAACCTCCTTACTCTTGCAGTTCAGCCGATACATGTTGGCTGTCGGTCCACCCAAGTCAGAAATCATGCCGGTAAAGCCGGGGGTTTTATCACGTATATTCTCAATCTCGGTCAGAATGGACTGCTCTGAACGACTCTGAATCATTCGCCCTTCATGTTCGGTGATCGAACAGAAGGTACAACCACCAAAACAACCTCGCATGATGTTGACTGAGAAACGAATCATCTCGTACGCAGGAATGTTCGCATCACCATAACAGGGATGCGGTACCCGCTGATAAGGCATCTCAAACACCCAGTCGAGTTCTTCTGTGGTCAATGGAATTGGCGGCGGGTTGACCCAGATATCATTGCGACCATGACGCTGAACCAGTGCACGGGCGTTGCCTGGGTTGGTTTCCTTGTGAAATATCCGATCCTGATGCGCATACAACGCCATGTCTTTTTTAACCTGCTCGTATGCCGGCAGACGAATATAACTGCGCTGCGGATCACTCTTACGGGCTTTCAGGTCGGGAATCAGAGTAATTGCTTCTGCCCCTTGATTACGTTGAATGCTCTCAGCCACCTCAGACTTATCAGTTTCATCAGCCATGGCATACGGATTTGGTTTTTTGATCAGCCGTCCAGGCACATCCAAACGGGTGGAATCGATTTCCTCCCAATCCTGTGGCATTTGTTTGCGCAGGAAGGCCGTGCCCCGGATATCAGTCATGTCACGGATGGATTCACCTTCCGCCGCCCGGTGAGCGATATCAATCAGTGCACGCTCAGCATTACCGAACAACAGAATATCCGCAGTGCTGTCTGACAGGACCGAACGACGCAGACTGTCGCTCCAGTAATCGTAGTGCGCCAGCCGCCGAAGACTCGCCTCAATACCGCCGATCACCACCGGAACATCGCTATAGGCCTCTTTGCACTTTTGCGTGTATACAGTCACCGCACGATCCGGCCGTTTGCCAGACACGTTGCCCGCAGTATAAGCATCATCATGACGATAGCGTTTGTCAGCCGTATAGCGATTGATCATGCTATCCATGTTTCCAGCCGTGACGCCGAAAAACAGATTGGGCTTTCCCAAGGCCTGAAACGACGCTTTATCGGTCCAGTCCGGTTGGGCCAGAATACCCACCCGAAAACCCTGCGCTTCGAGTACCCGACCAATCACCGCCATGCCAAAACTGGGATGATCTACATATGCATCCCCCGTCACTACGATGATATCGCAACTGTCCCAGCCCAATTGATCCATCTCGGCCCGGGTCATCGGCAGGAATGGCGCAACACCGAAGCACTCTGCCCAGTATTTACGGTAGGAATATATGGCTTTGGGTTGTTCAGTCATTACAGGACCACTCAGCTGTCGCGGGAAATTCGGGGCCGCGCATTGTACTCATTGACTGAATTATAGCCAAGCATGGCACTCGGAATAACACAGGTTTTCACGATTCATCACAATGCCTACTGGAAACCACCTGCACAACAGGCGCGGGTACCACAGACCCATTTTGCATAATATGTTGAAACAATTCGAAAAACTGCGGAAAAGCCATGTGGTTCAGGCTCTGGCGACTGGCAGAATTTATCGTGACCAGCGACACTTATAGTGCAGCGTTTGATGCTATTCTGTGGACAGCACAACAACATAACGATAATCAGGAGCAAGCCATGAGCGAGAATCAACTGATCAGCCTGTACGAAAAGCTCAGAGACACCGTTGGCAATGACGAAATCAGTGAGCAGCAAAAATATCTGATGGATAAGGTGGAATATCATATTCACAACCAGGAAGAGCCGGATCCTGATGAACCCGGAATCATCGATATTCTGGAAATGCTGATCACAGAACTTGAGGCCGATCATCCGAAAGCGACACTGGTCGTTAAAAAACTACTGGACACATTATCTGGCATGGGTATCTGATCTGTTTGTCAGACATGAACACATCTTCACCGTGACTTTGAAAAAAGTTCGGTGATCATGTCTCGCAGTTATATTTTTTATTTCAACTTCATCACGCGTTATTCCAAATCGTATTTATCAATCCTGAATATTATTGTCAGTAAAACGTCAAACACTTATTCAAGTGTAAATTCGCAATTCATTCAGTGCATAGACATTGAAAAAACCAAAACCATCCCACACTCACTCGTGTTTCGATACATATCTTTGGAAAATGAATCGCTCACAGAGCACTAACGCAGTTAGTTAATTTTGTTTGAATATGTCGTACAAAAATTATGTAGCGAGCTTTGTCATAAATGTGTCAGTAATGACGATAACCTTTACCTGCGTTTACACTATTTCGTCTACATTAAAACAGTTCAGGATCGTCTAATGGGCACATTGACGAAACACGAGGAATTTAAAAATGAAAGCACTCAAATCAGTAATGGTATCCGGCGCAGTTGTACTTGGCTTAAGCGGTTTTGCAACAGCAGGCAGCCTGAATGTTCCAGTTTCCTGGGACCATGCCCAAGGGCGTGCACAGGACTTCTATTACGTGCTCAGCATGACGGATCAAAACGGCATAACTGATACCTATACATTAACACCTACAGCAGGTTCTGACTCTGTTACTGTCAAAGATATTCCTGCTGGTGAATACACTGTTAACAGCTGGGCATACAGGGTATATCCAGGACTGGGTAACAAGGTAAAACGTTTGGATTACGGCCCACAGGCACTGTCAGGAACCGTGAAAATTTCTGACACTGGCAGCACCGTGTTTTCTAAAACACTGAATATTGGCCGTTACTACGATGAAGGCAAATTCGTAACCGAAGCGTCTTTCATATAACAGTCACTGATATCCATGGCCTTCCGCAATGCGATTCCTGTGGGCAGGCCATGATGGAAAAACATTTTTTACTGCCCGTTACCTGAAAATCTCGGGCAGGCATTTCAAATTAAGCGACCAAAGAGCGAGTTAGGGGGATCAATCCCCCCTTTTTTTGTCAGCCACATCCACCCCCGGTCGGCGCTCTTTTCAGCTCCAGTTTCACCTTGGCATCAAAAGTCTTTTCATAGGCTTCAGGATTAGGGCTGGCCATAGGATATTGATCTCCCAAAGCTTGGGCAAAACGAAATCCCAACTGATCACTTCGAATTTCAGTTACTCTGGCTTCGCGTAGAAAATCATTATCGGCAAACTGTTCTATCCACAGATTAATACCACCTTCGAGTACATAAAGACTCGGCACACTGGCACCACGAAGCTGTTTCCATACATCCGTCGCCAATTGCTCATCGTTACCCATTAGAATGAAGACCGTATTGGCCGGCTCAGCGATTAAAGTTTGCGCCAGCTTCTCCAGTTCACCGGGGTTCACCCTCTGGGCATCACGGATATGAAAATAGTTGAAGTCAGATTGCGAACGAATATCGAGCAGCTTCACCACAATCTGGCGATCATTCTGCAAGTGCAATACCTCCACGGGCGAAGCATAAATCTGACGCTGATCGATACGTGGCTGCTCTATTGCAGCCATGCTGTTCCAACGGCGCTGAAAATCCGGCTGTCCAATCGCTGCGGTTATACCCGCCAGCAAAACCAACACACTGGCTGCAGCTGCACGCCAGTTGAGTCTGGGCATGGTTATTCCGGATGACCGGCCTTCCACCCATTCAGCCCCCCACAGCAACAACAGCGCCGCAACCACGACGATTAACACCACACTGCCATAACTCATATGAAATAATTCTGGCAGAGTAAAACGCCCCATGTAACTGGAGTTAAAGAAGACATTATAGAAATCAACTGTCTCACCAAAGACGAAGATTCCAAATAACACCCCCAGAACAAAAAACAATCCATCCAGTTTCAATGTTGCCAATGCCACCAACGAGGTACCCGGACAAAAGCCCCCTATAATAAAACCGCCCCCCATGATCAGGCCACCTAGAATTCCTGGCCATAAGTAGGTTGGATTCACCCAGATAAGACGATAGTCCAGCCACCCTAAAGCTGTTGCCAGAAAAATAAGCACCATGGCAACAATAATGGCCGTGAACATCACTTTAAACACCGTGAGCTCTTTAAAATAGAACTGTGCCGCCAGCTTACGGGAGTTGCCGAAACCAGCGCTTTCCAACACAAACCCAAAACCGAAACCAAGCAGTATGTAGATCAGATAAGCAACTCCAGCACCGTATTCGGCCACGAGATTCAGAGGAAAAACGGTCATGATTGTTCACCTCCGGGATTCCAGGCTTTGCGGAATGTCCAGGCAAACAGATACGCACCGGCAAACACAGCAAACATGAAGGCCCAGCTGCCAACGGACAAAACCGCACCACCACTCAGTGCCTGCCCGGAGGTACAGCCGCGCGCCAGCCGGGCACCGTAGCCCATTAATGCCCCGCCCACAAATGCCAGCGCCCAGCGGGTTTTCGGAGTAATCTGCGGCCCTTTATTGGTTTCCAATCGGACTCTTCCACGCAACCAGCCGGACACAAAGCCGCCGATAAGCGCACCGATCACCATAAACACCACCCAGTTAGTCAACGGGTTCAGATCACCACCCGCCATATGTAACAGAAATGGGGTGTTATCCACGTGGTCCGGAAACAGGGCATCCTGCACCCAGACCACCAGTCGATTTAAGCCACCAGAGGCACCCAGGCCGTTACCGCTGATCAGAAAGGCCAGAAACAGCACCACTCCCAGCAGAATACCGGCGGCATAAGGATTCCAGTATGGCTTGCCGCTGCTCGGTGCAACGGGATAGATAGAACGCTTCATGATGTATGCTCCTCTGTCACTTCCACCTCTTCCCAGCCTTCGACCATGGCTTTCATGCCGGATGTAAGCTTTGGACCGGAAGTGGTGGTGAGATAAATATGCATGACCAGAAAGGCGACAAATGCCCAGGCCAGGAAGGTATGCGCCGGTCCGAGCCAGACCAGTCCACCGAATGTCATGGCCAGTTCCGGCCACCGTTGTGCACCCCAGATCAATAGGCCGGTCAGCATCTGCGCCGGCAACAATGCATTCAAAAGGCCGAAATAAGCGATTTTTTGCAACGGATTCAACTTTTGGTCCGGGGTTTTCTCAAACGGGTGTGGAGCGCCTTTGAAAATGCCACTGGTATAAAAACGAATCTGTTCAAACATGCGCACAAACAGATCTGCCGGCATCGGTATAAACTGTCGGATCTCACCACTGGCCAGGTGATAGAACAGCGCCAATACGGCATTCACAAGCAGAATGAAACCAAGCACATTGTGAATCTGGACCATGTAGGGGAAGCTGATCCAGGCAAATAAATAGGGCTTATGGATCACCGCACCGGTCATCAGTAGTAGCAAAATCGCCGCCGCCTGCAACCAATGCCAGAGTCGTTCATAACGACTGTACATGTACACCCGCCGACGAGATTCATGATGTGCACCGAGACGCCGCCAGGCCAAATAACGCCCCAAACCATGGGCAAAAACACCGGCAACCGTAGCCACCAGCAATGCCAATCCAAGCCAGTCGGCCACCGGTACCGCATTACTGCCAAGCAGATAAATACCCGCAGTGGTCAGATCCGGAACGGCGCCGGCAATCACAAACCCAACAGGCAGTGTCAGGTTGACCGGGGCCTGGGCAATAGGTTGCAGCAATTTGGATTGATCGGCGTCAGAATGACAGTCCTGACAGGCACGCACCGCCGTTTGTGTATTGACGTTGTGATGAATGGCTTTGGCAATGGTATGCGTAGCGCCGTTTTCAGTGACCGCAATGAGATTGAAAGGCGCCAGCCGTCCATGTTCATCCGGCAACAACCAGGCTTGATAGCCGGTCACCAACCCTGCCGTTATACCACGCCACTGAAGTTCGGCAGGGTCTCTGTCCAGATTCACCGCAGCCAGTGCTGGCCCGGCAATCCAACTGCTGTGACAGCTTTCGCAACTGAGCCGACTGAAATGTTGGTCCTGATACGGCAACCACTGATGGCTTTGGCCGGCATCATGACATTCTCGACATGGCAGGGCTGCGGTAAAACTATGATCGGGCTGCTTCAAAAAGTCATGAGCAGACAACCCACGCGGATCATATTTGACGGTCTTGCTGTCGGCCGACAGTCCCTGGGGTGCTGTGGGATTGTTGGCCGCCGCATGACAATCAGCACAACTTAATACCCGCTCGGCATGGATATCAAAACTGAAGTTTAGAGTCTGTTTGTCGGCGATATTAAGCGCTGACCGGTTGATACGTTGGGCAACGTACATTTCCCCAGTAAACGCAGCATGGTTGTCCAGGTTCAATTCCGGTAGCACAAACGGTCTGGAAACATCCGTCTGAACTGCACTGTGACAACGCCCACAGGCTTCACTGGTAGGACTGCCGAGAGACAGATCCGCCGCTTTAACCATGCCCTCGGAATCGGCCAGAGTCCCCAACTGCTGCATCTGTTCGGGAGCATGACACAACAGACATTGAGTCTCTGTACGCTCAGGCACTTCTGGATGAGCCCCCAACCGCCAGGCAAAACGCTGCTGTTCGGTCATTTTGAGGACATGTGGCCGATCCATGGTGTGATGAATAAAGGACTGGTCATGACATTGACCGCAACTTTGCGCCTGGGATACCGTTTCACCGGCCTGCCAGGGCTGACCATTATCACTGAGTAATGGAATATCCGGGTGAAAGGTATTGGCCTGTGACAAGGTTGCCAGCAACATCACAGTCATCATAACGATGCTTTTCATGGCTGCCCCTCCTGCTGTTCGTGACCTCGTCCCCCCCAGCGGATTGGATCGCCTGGGTAGCCCAGTGCCTGCCAGTCCATGCGGCCGACCTGATCGCTGGCATTTTCATTATGACAATCCCGACATTGCAGAGCATTGGCGGCCGGCTGCACCATGTGCGTCTGCGGCCAGTACATTAGCGTCTCAGTAAAACCATAATGACCGCTGTACGGCAGGCCGACGAGCTCTGATCCCTGGCGTAAGGCACTGTCCCAATCGAACGTGGTCCAATAGCCGGTTTCACCAACAGTTTTGGGCTGCAACAAATAGCGATAGTCGGTGTCGAATACCTGAATAGCATCATGTACCTTAAATGGGAAAATCTTCGCCACCGGATCATCAATACTGCCTTTGGGCAGGTTCATGTCCGTGGGTGCGGTCTCGTTGATTTTATCCCCAAGCAGATAGCGCTCTGCCGTACCGCTGTACCACAGATAGGTTGGACGCAGATTTGCCGTGTATTCAAACTCGCCTTTGATCTTCAGGTATTCATGGATGTTTTCTTCACGATTAGGATCTCCTGCCTTGCTCCAGTCCCAATGGGTTTTTGTGGCCACCCGGGTGGCCACTTCCGGAATATGACAGGTTTGGCAGGCAACTGTGTCGGTATGTTGGTTAATACGGTCATCCAAATGCAACTGGTTGTCATGGCAATCGGTGCAGGCTATCTGGTTTTTGTTATCCAGGCTGACACTGATGGAACGACCACTGATCTGATGATTCTGGGTCTGATGACAGTCAGCACAAACCATGTCGTACTTGCCCATATGCACATCCACATCCGGTGGCGGAAAATACAGACTGGAATCGAGATCACCGTGTTTTACAGCATCGCCACCGCCACCTTTAAAGTGACAACTACCACAGTTGGCACGGCTGGAATAACCAACACTCTGAGCCACGGAGACCAGATCCACAGCGGCGACCGGAATGCCGGCCGGACCTTTGACATAGGTACCGGTCTGCTCATGGCAGGCCAGGCAATCAATGTTATCACCGTTACTGAAATCAAAGTTCTGGTCTTCCCAGCCATAACCGGCATGGCAACTCGAGCAGCCTTTCCAGTTACCGGTGATACCGATACAAAAATTATTCAACAGGTTCTTTTTGCCACCCACTACGGGCTCATCCCGCCCTTCCACCATCACGGGCTCACTCTCCCAGGTCCAGTGCGAGGAATGCATCACCTGATCTCTGGCGTCTTCATGGCACTCAAGACAACGGGCAGTCACCTGCTGCGCGGTGGCAAACGGGCCGGTTATCAATGCAGAATGGTCCACATGCTCCTTGTGTTGTGGCAGAAACTCGCGGGCATCAGCGACCTTACGCCCGCCATCCGGTAAGAAAATCAATATCGGTACCGCCAGAATCACCACAATGAATACCGGCAGCCAAATCCACTGAAAAGGAGAACGAGCCATATATCAGCTCCTTTTTAAATTAGATTTTTCTAATTTAAAATATTTTGACAATCTAATATTGATTTCTGTCATGGTCAGGTACTTTTTTTCCGTGACAGGCTGTTCAATCGCACTCAATAGGCCAGATTGGGGGTGTTCAACATTTGGGATTCAGAGATGCAATAACCGTTTGTGCCAGACGAGTACTTTCTACTCGAAATACACTGGTCATTATTGGTTCAGGCTTTCATAATTATTTAGCCCAATAACGTTAAACTTAATCGCCGGTTCAGACAGACATCTGCACGATAGCCAAAACATATCAACCGCTCATCTTAACTGGTTAACATAAAAACAACATTCTTAAGACACCCCTCGCTAAGTAGCCCATATTCGGTTTTCCATTGCCAATGCCACCTCTGTACCTGATTTGATATCCGTCAATGACACTGTTTTATTTCCGATCCAAATATTTAAAAAAGCGTCAATTTCACCGAACACCACTCAATCAGTCTTTTACATAAACGATAAAATGACAGCGGACATTTTCGACCCACTCGTGCTTTAGAGTGAATTATCGAAAATAACGATTAAGAAAATTGAATTTCCATTCAGTCAATCGCAGTATTTATTCCTCTTTTGAGAGACTTTCCAGCAGTAACAACAATATCAATGTAGGATGCTAACATGAATAAAATCATCTTTTATATCATCGCCTTATCCGTACTTATATCAAGCCACAGTCTGGCCGCCGGCAGTACTCGCCTATTGGATGTACCGCTGATCGAAGACGCCAGAACCTTACAGCTTGCCGAGAGCATGAGCCCTTTCTGGCAATCGCTGAGTAACGGAGAACTGAGTTATGAACAACCAGACTCCAGCACGATGTCAACATTTGCCCCTGCTCCCCCCTTGACCTATCTGCAGGCTTATGCGGTGATTTCCACCGATTATCCAACTTGGGAATATTTCTCCCAGAGCCAGATATCCAGTGTCCAGAATCATGGTGGTGCCGAGATGTATATCGTGACAATCGAATACGGATATGGCCAAACCAGGATTGCCAAAATAAACGGCAGCATCCTCAGCCAGGTTCAAAGTCAGTATATTGTTAACAGTTCGAACGTGATCGTCGGGTGGTATCGATGGTGGGATGCAAGTGGTTACAACGGAGGTCAGTTTACCTATCAGAGTACTTCAATTAATTCGCCATGGAATACCATGTCAGACAGTATTTATATCAAATAAATACCGCAGCAGGCTTCTTCCAACCCAACGAATCCGATAAATCATCGGGTTCGTTATCTTTCCATCTTATATACAATGCGATATGGTCGGTTAACCGAGAGAATCCAGATAGTGCAGTAAATCCACCACTTGCCGGGTGGACTTAAGAGAATTTTCATCAGCTCCAAAACGTTGTTTCAGACTTAATTCATTTTCCCAGTCTGCGATCAGATTGCCGGGAGCATCGGCATTTCCAGTGACCCAGCCGTCCGGAACATTATCTGCTTTTCCCAGCTCTGGCTGAAACGATAAAAATGAATGTTGCTGAAAACTAATGACCCCGCTTTGATATAACTCATCACTTAAACTCACCGCATCGTTTGCAGAGATCTGAGTGAGATCATATCTCGACATAATTTCGGTCGCCTTACCCACCGTACTGATCGAAACGCTGTCTTGCTGACGACTGACCGGAACAACATTGCCGGGGCGATCGGCAATAGTTTTCACGGTTGAAACATTTTGTGGGTTATAACCTGACTGAACGGCGCTGATTGCCATGTTCCTGTCCTCTTGTGTTCAAGTGTATCGATCACGGAGCAAAGCAGGTGCCATAGGAAACACTTTCGGATCGTGCTTTATGTGGAGTCGACCAACGCCCGCCCCCTGGTCACCAGCAGAACACTTTGAAATGTGCCGCCGCTTAATCGGGTGATGAGTATTACGAATCATCCGGCTTGTACCACTCAGTCATCACAACATGCGTTTTGACTTTGGTAATGTGGGGACGTTGCTCAATGACACTCCGAATTTCGGTAATTCGCTCCATACTCGCCGCCCGACACAATACCAGCAGGTCCGTCTCCCCGCTGATACCATGACACTGCACGATTTCCGGGAACACTTTAATGAGCGGAATAACATCCGTGCATTTGAGAGCAGAGTGAAAGATTTCAAAAAAGGCAGATACTTGCTGATTCGCCGGCGGTTTCAACACCACCTGATAACCGCTGATCACACCGCTGTCTTCCATTTTTTTGATTCGTTCAGAAACCGATGAACGGGATAAGTTCACCCGTTCAGCAATTCTTGCCACCGGTTGGCGGGCATTTTCAATCAATTCCTGCAGAATCAGTTGATCAAATTTATCCAAGACGACATTTCCACGGCAAAAGCCCGCACTTTGACGGTCAACACCGACATTCTGTCACGCGTAGCTTGATTATGATGAGCACAAAGCTTAATCATTTCGGAGTGAATGTAAATGCAGCCATCAAGCACCGGTATCGGCCGCTGGCAGGGGATCGGTCTTCTGGTCACCACTATGCTGGGGACCGGCGTCTTCGTTCTGCCACAGCTAACCTTACAACAGGCCGGCTCACTGGCAATGTGGTCTTGGGGCCTACTGGTAATTGCCATGCTGCCAATTACTCGCGTGTTCGCAATACTGGGTCAGCACTATCCTCATGCTGGTGGGCCAGCTCAATTCGTCGAGCGGGCATTCTCCCCCCGTCAGGGACGAATCATTGGTCTGTTGTTTCTGTTGATTGTACCAATGGGTGCACCGGCCGCGATTGAGCTGACGATGGAATTCGTCAACCTGCTGGTACCGATCACGGCAGCCAACCGCCTTATGGTTGAATTACTATTGGTTGGCGGAATTCTGGTACTGAACTGGCGGGGTATTCGTGCTTCCGGAGTCTGGCAAACCGCACTGACATTAATCATTCTGACGATCGTGATAGCTCTGTTGATTTTTCATCATCCAGTCACTCGGGAACTTCCCATGAGCAGATCAACAGATCACTTAGGTGCCATGGTGAGCGCGTTTGGACTGGCCATGTGGAGTTTCATCGGCATCGAAACCATGACCCATCTGGTCAACGAATTTAAAAACCCTGATCGTGATTTTCAGGTTTCCATGATGACCGGTTTACTGCTGGTAGGGCTGATATACCTCGGTTGTACCTGGCTGCTATTGAGTGTGCCGGGCACTGCTGATCTGACTATGAGTGTGGTAATGGATGAGGTTTTTGGCTCTGGTGGACGCTGGATCATCGGCATCATCGGAACACTCAGTGGCCTGGCCACGGTGAATGTATATGTCGCCAGCATATCCCGGTTAATGTGGAACCTGAGCCAGCAAGGAGTTCTACCCGTGCAGTTATCACACCTCAACCGCCACAAAATTCCAGGTAATGCCTTGATTGCCCAGTCAGTAGTGATTGCCGTGGTATTGATGATGTCCGGCATCCTACAGTTTCACTATGATGTTTTAATCAGATGCACCAATGGCGTCATTGTCGTAATTTATCTGATGTCTATGATCTCAGCCTGGCGGTTATTATCCAGACATCGCCTGCTGGTGCTGACCGGTGGACTGGTCTGCCTGCTGTTTGCGTGGTCACTGGGTATATACATGCTTTATGCCTTGTTATTCTGGGGGGCGTTGCAACTATTCGGTCTTCGCATAGATCGACAGGCTGTACGACTGAAGGGTAGTTAACCGTTATTTTGTGAATATTATCAACCCGGCAATTGATTTGGCGGGGTTAATCATCTGATGCTGGGATGCATTTCCATTAGCTCAATATCAATGCGAGCCGATAAAATCATTCGGCGTTACCCTATCCGCCAGACCTTATGGCCAGATTAGTTTTGATGATAACTTGACGGTGTTTTACCAGTAATCTGTTTGAAATCACGAATACAGTGGGCCTGGTCAAAGTACCCCAACCGATGGGCTAGTTCTGTCCAGTCAGGAGCCGGATGATTAATCATTTCATTGGCGAGTTGTTGCAGGCGAAATACCCGTAACACCCATTTTGGTGACAGACCAACATACTTAAAAAACAACCGTTCCAATTGTCGTCTCGATACCTGAAAACGCGCACAGACCTGTTCCACCTTAAGCAGTTCGGTATCCTGCTCCATGGCAGCCACGATCGTATGTGCCCGTACGCCTTGCTGATCTTCACGATGCAGTGTCACCCATACGGAGTTTAATAACTCAGTAAACTTCCTAACCACCTGTTCGATATCCGGCTGACCATCCAACCGTGCTTCAAGTTCCTGACTATTGACAGACAACACGGTGCCAACATCCAACTGACTATCAGCAATTTCAGCCAGCGGACGTTTAATCCACGGATAAAACAATCCAGACTTGAAACGACAACCAATCGCCCTGCCCTGACCCATCAAGATTTTTCTGAAATGTCCTTTGATCGGACCAAACAAAGCTGTGTGACCCTGCTCATACACCATGTGCACACATGGGTGTGGGAAGTTTTCTGATACAAAAGATTCCCCTGCCGGTAACTGCCATTCAACCACCCAAAAATAATCCACAGACTCTGCCAGACTATCTGCCGGTGATAGTCGTTGAAGAGTGAATGGCCGATCTGATCGACTCAATAAACCGCTGGGAGGAGACTGTTGCATTTGTCGTGTTTTTACAATCGGTGGAAGTCCCACCAGCCTACTCTATCTGTGTCAACCAAAACAGAGGAGGTACAACATGAGCGAAGTTCTGCACTGCCACTTCAATGTCATCGACTGGCAGGAAAACAAAATATTTCAGACCGAGGATGACTGTCGTCTGGCTAGAGTGGACGCCAGCTACTGTTACAACAAGGGCATCAAGGGCAACAGCCGGCTCTATATGGAGTTAATTTACGTCTCTGATGGGGATGCACACTTTACTGGTCTTGAATACATTGATGCGGAGATAAACGGCAAACACGGTGGCCTCGTCTTTCGGCACCATGGCATCCACCACGCCAACGTTGCCAGCGGTTATTGTGAATTGATCATTGCCAATGGTGAACTGTCAGGACTGCATGGAACGGCACGTTATGAAGCCAGTTCTCAGGCCGTCGATCTGGAATTGACCCTGACTTGATCAGGCTTCTGACCTCGTCGACAAATTCATCAGCATGGTTATGATCTGATGCTCATGGTTATTAAGATAATCAATATCATTGAGATAACCGAGGTGGTGCCCGCAATCAAGATTATCCTGAAACTGCGGGTCTCCCTGTTCGGCTTGCGAAACCATAAATGCCACCAGCGCTTCAAGCCGTTTTACGATCGTCTTGACCAGTTGCGGATAAGCTGACGGCGACAGTCCGTATACACGACAAAACAATCCAGCCCGTTCAATCTGTTGGTCCAGTGAGCCAAGCGCATCCACCGGATCCGTTTTAAATGGAGCCCAGCAATATACCGCATACGCAATATCCCAGATAACCGGTCCGGGATGAGCCGCATCAAAGTCAAACACTCCAACCACATTATTATCCGACAAAGCTACATTATAAGGTGCAAAATCGCCGTGGCAGATCACTTCTTCCGGGTGCTGCTCCGGCAACATCCAGGTCAACTTGTACTCTCTGTGCGCTGCGAGAAAATCCTTTGAACAGTCGTGAAATGCACGCAGCAACCGGGCAGCCGAAATCAGTGCAGTTTCCGTGGCAACCGCACCGATCAGTGGATAATTGAAAGTATCACCATGGACCAGACTGAGTATTTCATATTCATCGTCAAGAACCAGAGGTTCGGGACCGTTCCGGAAGCCCTGCCGACGAATATGTGCCAATAACAGATGAACAGTAGCCGACCAATCATTGGATGGCCGCTGCACTCGATCCGTACCGAGTATCTTAACTTTGTCATTCCTGCTCTTCATATTTCTCATTCGCCATATGTTTTGGCGTTGATACAATCATAAAGAGCCCGAAAGGGCAAAAAAGCGCAACCGGCCAATCATGACACCCTTCGGACACGACTGAAATAACTGCATATTGAAAGACCCGACCAGATCGATGGTCGGGTAGAAGAGATACCGGGATCAGATCAGTGAGTGACGATTTCCGGCCCCATGATCGAGTATGGCAGCAATGTCGACAACCAAGGAATATAAGTCACCAGAATCAGGAACAGCATGAGCACCAATACAAACGGCATGGCCGCCCGTACCACCTTCGCCAGACTCATTCCGGTAATTCCCGAGGTCACAAACAGATTCAATCCAATCGGTGGAGTAATCATGCCGATTTCCATGTTCACCACCATGATGATGCCCAAATGAATAGGATCCACTCCAAGCTGCATCGCGATTGGGAATACCACCGGAGCAACGATGACCAGCAAACCGGAAGGTTCCATGAACTGCCCGCCAATCAGCAGCAGGATATTGACAGCAATCAGGAAGGTAAACCAGTTGAAACCAACACCAAGCATCCATTCGGTCACCATTTGCGGAATGCGCTCAGCCGCCAGTGTATGTGCAAACAGCAATGCATTGGCAATAATAAACATCAACATGATAGTGGTTTTGGTGCCTTCCAACATGACCTGCCGGGTTTCTTTGCCAAATAACGCCGGAAAGAACTTACGTACAATCAGCAACAGGTTACGTCTCCAAACAGGCAAGCCCGACACCAAGCAATGACCGATGGAATCATTGATCCCCTGACTACGTTTGAAGACATAGAAAATACTAATTGCAATGGCGATGATTCCACCCCACAGAGCACGATCACCGGAACTGATGGTTTCGGAATCTGCCGTGGCAAAAAAGGACATGATCATCCAGACCAGAAAAAAGGACACGCCATAAACCGTACCGTTAAATCCGACACGGGCCGCTTGAGTATCACTTTCCAATGTCCAGGTGGTTTCCTTCAATGGGCCCATGTCGCGGTATACGAACAAAGCGATCAACATGGAATATACTGCCGCAACCACTGCCGCTTCCGTCGGAGTAAACACACCGCCATAAATTCCACCCATGATAATAACCACCAGGAACAAGCCCCAGCCAGCTTCCTTTCCACCACGAACCAACTCCTGAAAACCACGCCACGGCTCGGCTGGCAGATTCTTTTTCCGGGCAACAACATAAATGGCAATCATCAGCATCAAACCAGCCATCAGTCCGGGAATGACACCCGCCAGGAACATCCGTCCCACCGAAACCTCAGTAGATGCGGCATACACCACCATCACGATAGATGGCGGAATCAGAATTCCGAGAGTACCTGCATTGGCGATAATCCCCGAGGCAAATTCTTTCGAATAACCGACCTGTCGCATACCAGCAATGGCAATGGTACCGATGGCAACTACCGTAGCAGGGGAGGATCCGGACAAAGCCGCAAACATCATACAGGCCAGTACTGATGCCATTGCCAACCCACCACGAAAATGGCCGACACTGGCTATCGCAAAATTAATCAGTCGCTTTGCCACTCCACCGGTGGACATAAACGAAGAAGCCAGAATAAAAAACGGAATCGCCAATAAGGTGTAATGCTGACCTGCACCAAACAGTGAAATCGCAACAGAAGATAATGATTCGTGCGATACGAATGTAATGAACAAAATGGATGACAGGCCCAGTGCAATACCGACAGGAAGGCCGATGAACAATAGCGTCAATACCATAGCAAAAAGAATTAGTGCTTCCATAATATCAGTCCTTCAGTACGCCTTTGTTTTCTTCCACCAGGTCCTGTGCTTCGTGAGCACTGATCAGCATGCTGCGCTTGTTAAACAGAATGGCCAGAAAAGCCTGCCAGGAACGATAAACCAGCAGCGACAGTCCGATCGGTAAAATCACCAGCAATAACCAGCGCTGTACCCGCGGTTTGACATCAAACATCTGCTGAATGTATTCCGG
This sequence comes from Gynuella sp., assembly GCF_050297175.1. Lineage (NCBI taxonomy): Bacteria > Pseudomonadati > Pseudomonadota > Gammaproteobacteria > Oceanospirillales > Saccharospirillaceae > Gynuella > Gynuella sp. Next base: position 204,074 of record NZ_JBNKSF010000027.1, read on the forward strand.
ATAACGCAATTCTTCGGCACCAATATTAATCTTGTACATTTTAGCCCAGTACTCAATGGCTCCACCCTTCACATCAACCCCCATGGCAGCAACCCAGGCGGAGTCTAGCAGAATGAGACCGTACATCATGGCAGCCAGTGCCCCCAATAAAGACAAAGCCTTTGCAGCGGGCCGGGGCACCCTGTTAAGGACAATATCGACACCCAAATGAATACCGGTCTTAATACCATAACTCATACCCAGCAAAATCAACCATGAAAAGGCGATCGTGTTAAATTCCAGCGCCGCCGACCAACCGGCATTAAATCCGTAACGGGCAATTACCTGACCAAAGGAAACACACATAATCGAAGAAATCACCAGTACCAGCAGGTTCTCCTCCAGCCTGGCCATAAAGTTGGGAAATAGTTTTTCCAGTCCCCACAACAACAGAATGAAAATCAATAAATAGATATGTGGCCAATACGCCATCATCACGTTTACCTCTAACAGCAGGAGAAGACCCTGACCCTGGGTATAGAACTAACGTCCGATGGCAATAGCCATCGGACAGGTCACATTGACATTACAGGATTGTTTAAATGATCACGCGCCAGCGGCTGCGTTAATCAGATTTTTACCGATGTCTTTTTCAAATTTCTTCCAGACAGGCTTCATAGCATCAACCCACTGCTGTCTCTGAGCATCGGTCAGAACATTAATTTTACCGCCCGCTTTCAGGATGTTTGCACGGTTGGTGGCTTCCGCTACTTTCACGTCCTGGTTCGCCTGCTGAGTCACTTCATCGGCAATCTGCAGGAATTTGGCACGGGTATCATCATCCAGACTATCCAGGAATTCAGTGGATGTCATGAACAGATAGGCTAATAACTGATGGTTGGTTTCAGTAATGCTGTCCTGAACTTCGAAGAATTTTTTGGTGTAAATGTTAGACCAGGTATTTTCCTGCCCATCGACAACACCAGTCTGCAACGCACCATATACTTCAGAAAACGCCATTGGCTGCGGTGATGCTCCCATTGCAGAGATCATAGCTTTGGCGACATCGGAAGTCTGAACCCGGAATTTCAAACCATTAGCATCGCTAGGTACGAGCAACGGCTTGTTGGCGGAAAAGTACTTCATACCGGACATCCAGTAACCCAATCCCACAAAACCAACATCTTCCATTTCATGGAGCAGTTGTTGCCCATCTTTGGTTTTGGTGAAACGAATTGCCTGATCCATATCCTTGAAAATAAATGGCAGATCAAACACGCCATATTTAGGGGTATAAGAACCAAACTTGGCCAGAGATGGCGCCAGTATCTGCACATCTCCCAATAACAGCGCTTCAAGCTCTTTACTATCACCAAACAACGTGGAGTTTGGATAAACCTCGACACACATTTTACCATCAAGTTCTTTGTTGATCCGTTCTGCAAACTTGTTCGAGGCAACCACTTTCGGGTGAGTCGTGCCGCCGGTTACATGACTCAACTTAGCGACGATTTCGCCACTGTCACAGCCATCAGAAGCACTCGCGAATGTTGCAGATACAGACACAGCCAAGGCAGACACTGCCATACAGAATTTATTCATTACATCTTCTCCAACCTGGTAGTTGTTATTTTTATTTAATCAGAAACAACTGATTTAATAGAGCGAGTGAATCACAATGCAGAATGGGTGCCAAATCATCATTTCCATGACTTAACCCAGCTATCCTGTCGTTTAGCAACGAAAACCGAAAAAGACTCTTCATTAATTTGGGTGAAAATCCACCCATTTATTAAAATAAATGTACCGAGAATCACCCAAATACTTTCAATCTGATTACGGTATGATTACCCAATCATTCCAAATGTTTCAGGAAACGGTTATGGACTCAATCAAATCTGTTGTCATTGTCGGCGGTACCCATGGTAATGAATTAACAGGTATCCATCTGCTCAGACGATGGGAACAAAAACCACAGGAAATTAATCGCGGCAGTTTTGTTACTGAAACACTACTCGCCAATCCCCGCGCCCATGCCATGAACTGTCGTTATATCGACCAGGACCTGAACCGCCAATTCGCTATCCAGGATCTAGCCAATCCAACGTTACCCGGCTATGAACAGAACCGGGCCAAAGCGATCAATCAGTTGATTGGCCCTAAACAGGATCCGGCTCGTGATTTTATTATTGATCTGCATACCACTACGGCTAACATGGGTATTACCATTGTGATCAACAGTCTGAACCCGATTGTCAGACGCGCTGCCGTACAGGTGCAGAAGACCGTGCCTAACGTAACGCTGTTTTATCAGGAAGTGGATCGTATGGAAGATAACTTCATGATTTCCATCGCTCGCATCGGTGGACTGATCATTGAAGTCGGTCCGGTCGCACAAGGCTGTCTGCGGGCGGATATCTTTGAAGCCAGCAGATTAGCCACCCATGCAGTTCTGGATTATCTGCATTTGACCAACATCGGCAAAGCGCCCGAGTTGCCTGAAACAGCCAGTGGATTCCAGTTTGTGAAGAAGGTCAAAATGCCTGAAGATGAACAGGGCAACCTCATCGGCATGATTCACCCCAATGTACAGGATAAGGATTTTCAGCCTCTGAATCCCGGTGACCCACTGTTTTTACTGCAAAACGGGGATACCGTGTTTTATCAGGATGAGCCCGGCTTATGTCCGGCGTTTGTTAACGAGGCCGCATACTACGACCAACACCATGGTCTGAGCCTTCTTAAGCGTATAGAGTTTGAAGTCTAAAAGTTATCCGGATGCCTGACTGGTGTTTCAGGCATCCTTCAATGAAGGAGATTTACCCATATGGAAATCAACATCATCATTCTATCTACGGTTATCGCCCTGCTGGTTTTCTGGTTCTTACGTCAGCGTAGAAGCAGCCGTCTTCAATATATCGAAAACTACCAGTTCCATCCCGGGCTGGAAAAAAAACTACGTAAGGTCTACCCCCACCTTAATAATGATCAGATAGAATTGGTATTCCGTGCTATGCGTGATTATTTTTACATTTGCCATCAGGCTAAACGCAAAATGGTGGCCATGCCTTCACAAGTAGTGGATGTACTCTGGCATGAATTTATTCTTACAACCCGGGCCTATGAACTGTTCTGTCAGAAGGCCTTCGGATATTTTCTACACCACACCCCCACAGAAGCGATGAATACCCCCGTTCACGCACAGGAAGGCATTAAGCGCACTTGGCGCCTGGCTTGTCATAAAGCCAGAATCAGACCGGATAAACCAAGCCGACTCCCACTATTGTTTGCAATAGATAGCCAGCTTCAGATTGACGATGGCTTTAAATATTCTCTGAACTGCAGTAATCCATTGTCTCCCAATTATGGCGTCGGCTTCTGTGCCGGCGACATCGGTTGTTCGTCAGGATGTGTAGGTGACTCGGGGAGTTCCTCTGGTCATGGTGGTTTCTTTGACAGTTTTGGTGATTCCGGCGGCAGTGGCTGCGGTAGCAGTTGCGGGGGTGGCTGTGGAGGCGGTGGCGACTGAGATCCAGTATTTGTTTCTGCATCATTGAATGAACAGCAAAATTATTTATCGAAGAAGTGCGAATGCATCGACCATGACTTATAGTCATGTATCAACATTATTCTGATGCGAAGCTTTTAATATTAACGGTTTCCGTTTCAACAAATTTTCACGCAGGTCATTATGTATCGACTCCATATCATTCTTTTTGCCATTATCAGTCTGTCAGGCTGCAAGACCGACGGTGGCTTTGACGAGCCCACCACTACAGACAAAGACGATGTCGTTGACGGGCCCATCACTACAGACAAACATGAAACCATTGTAAGAACTGACAATTTTGGTACGGATTCATCGCTCTGGGATTCCCGTATGCAGAAGGGTGCCAGCATAATTTTTGGTGACACCGACAGCCATGCGGAGGACGGTCATATCCTGTCACTGGTGTTTCCCGGCAATCCGTCCCTGGGAAGCACAGATCGCACCTCACCTGCATTTGCCACAGAAGTCTGGACTCAGCAGACCTTGCATTATGGCCGCTATGAAATGAACGTCCAGTTTGCCCAGTGTGCCAATGACGAGGAGGTTGTCAGCGGCATCTTCACCTATTACCACAATGGCGAAGACCTGAACCAAAACGGACTTGAGGACAATTCTGAAATAGATATCGAATATTTGTGCGGCGAGCCAAATCTACTGTGGTTGACCACCTGGACTGACGACGACAACAGTGGTTTTCGTAAAAAGACCCGTAGCATTAACATGAGTACCGGAGAAATGTATCAGACTCCCGATGGCGGTGAAGACAATTACGACACTGAATACGCCGGCAATCTGACAAGTATACGTTTGGCTGATTTTCCCGCAGCACAAACTTACTATCATCTCGGGTTCGAATGGTACGAAGATCATGTACGCTGGTTTATGGTTATGGATGACCAGGAAATCACACTCTGGGATATGACGGACCAAACTATGGTTCCGCAACATGCAGCAAACTTCATGCTAAACGTCTGGCACGCCGCAACACATTGGTCCACCGGCGAAGCTGGCAATTACCCGGACAATAACAGCACGCTGAAAGTTGACTGGTTCAATTATCAGCCGTTTGACTGAGCCTGATTGTCCTAACCGGAGCCGGGGCATTGACCCACTATGATGAATACCCTGAAATCAGGGAGGTCCAGCAGCAGCCAGACATGGTGACTCTGCAGATGTTTATACCGGCAACCCTAAGGTATCTCGCCAAAGCTGCAACTACGGTTACTACATTGCCAGGAATACTGCAATTACAGTGGGTCATCCACTATGCAAACATTTATTTTCCATTACATGAATGCAATGCCAACGTGGTTGAAACTCTGCACTATCTGACTGCCATACCGGCCGGTCAGACCATCTGGCTGACACTGGAACACAGGCCCACTAATCATATTCACTTCACATATCACCAGGGTGCCACGATTTTTTCATCCGGACAGTTGCGCTTTTCCGGCAATGTTAAGCTCAGCCTGGAATGAATGGGAACGGTCTGGCAAGATAGCCACCCTGCTGGCGTCATCAATACCAGCCAAAACACGATTGTCCTTACCAAACATGGTTTAGGAAGTACGAGGTACCTGTAAGAAATGCGCATCTGGCTGTCACTGATTATTTTGTTCCTGGCGTCACCGGCTTGGTCGGCAGCTGATTTCAGTGATTTCACTCCTATAGATCCTCAGGAGATCCCAGCAATAACGGACTTACAGGTCACCACAACGGGCAAGGGAAGGTTCACAGAAGCCAGAACAATTCCGGCGTTGAATAAACCAATACTGTCCAGCGGATATTTCATTTACCGACAACCGCAAGGGCTGTTATGGATTTCTGAACAACCGAGATCATCATCAACACTGGTCACTGAAACCGGTGTCTATGAGCTTCAGAACGATGGCGTTTATCAGATAATTCCTGCAGGTGAACAAATAGGGGCGTTATTGAAAGCCACAATATTCAACAACTGGACTCCGTTGAGTCGATATTTTGAAATGTTCTTTAAAGGTGACCGACAATCCTGGTGCGTAGGCCTGAAAACCAAATCCTCTCAGGCACAATCAGTGCTGGAAGCAGTGAAAATCTGCGGTGATATTCATCCTAAGGAAGTAACGTTATTTCAAGCCAGAGGAGCGTCAACCATCATCAACTTGACGTTTATATCGGACCAGCTCTCTGAACAGGATACGTTAAAACTTGATGCAGCGACTCAATAACTGGTGGCTTCAACCCCTTGTCAGCCTTATTTTGCTGGCGCTTCTTTGGGGAGTAAAGCCGTTAACTCTACAGACTGATCTGCTTTCTCTGCTGCCACAGGAGTATTCATCCACATTGCAGCAGGCCATGCAGGAAAACATTTCCCAGACCCAGGCCCGCACGATCAACCTGTTATTATTAGCCGATAACCTGGAGACCGTCAGTCAGGCTGCCAATGTACTTCAACAGTTTTTACGGGAGCTGGATTTGGCCGAACCCACCGAGGGATCGTTTGAACCCTGGGTTAACATGATTACCAGTCATCCCGGTGCATTTCTAACGCCTGAATACCTACAGGCACTGACCGCTCAGGACCCTGAACAAATTCATCTGCTATTTGAAACAGAGCTGAACCGTAACTTTTCTCCGTGGCTGGCCCGCAGCATCGATCAGGACAGCACGCTGGCCAGTGCTGCATTTTTGAACTCAGCCGCCAATGCATTTGATTTTCAGTCCAGAGCATGGCGACTCCGGCACGACCGACATGACTATGCAGCGTTATTTACATTGCAGCTGAAAACCAGCCTGGACACAGCTCAAGCCCAGCCGCTGATTGACGAGCTAGAGAATACCCTGGGGCAGCTTAAAACCCGATTTCCAGACATATCGATCTACAAATCCGGTTCCATCTTTCATGCATTGTTCACCACAGCCCAGGCCAAAAAAGAAATTTCTTTCTCCATTGGACTTTCATTACTGGCGATTACCATCCTGATTGTTGTGGTGTATCGCTCTGCCTGGCCGGCAGTTATCTCACTACTGGTGCTGACTAATGCTGTTTTGGCTAGCCTTTTGGGCTTATTGATATTCTTTCAACAAGTACACCTGCTCAGTCTGGTATTTGCTGTATCGCTGCTTGGAATCGCCGGAGATTATGGTTTCCATGCCATGAGTACTGCCCGTCACCACCGGCTTTGGCTGAATAGGATCAAGGCTCCTCTGATGCTTGGCCTGTTGACGACCATTATCGGTTATCTGACATTTCAATTTACGCCGATTGCACTACTGCATCAGGTTGGAATATTTATGATTACCGGCCTACTGGGTGCATTCCTAACGGTAACAGTCAGTGCCAAGCAGATCATTCAAAATATCCATCGCCGAACACCTGCCCATGAACGCCACCCGCTGTTACGCTCTCTGAACAATGCCGTCTATTCGTTCCGGTTATTGGTCAGTGTCTCCCTGATACTGATGCTTACAGCCGCTGCAGTATGGATGGGGCGTCCAGCATTTGACGATGACATGCAATTGCTTTATTCCAAATCCACTACGCTGGCCAACGAAGCAAAAATCATTCAGCACTGGCGTGAGAACTACAGCCATCAGTATGTCTTTATCGACTCTCCCGAAGCCGAACGCGCCAGCGAAGCTCTGGATCATTTTGTCAATACTCTTGAACATGACGGTATCCAGACGCTGTCGCTACAGCCATTACTGAGAAATACCCAACAGCAGCAGGAAGCAACAGCTTTAATGCTGGCCGCTAAAACAGCGGGTTTCCTGAACTTTATCCGTGACGACTACGGCCTTAAATTGCCGACATTCGAAGAAAAAGCAGCCTCTATTCAGGACCAGCTGGCGGCCCTGCCGGAATTATCCAGCAGCCTTTACGTCACCAACCATTCAGGTACAGGATTCAGTGTTCGTTTCAAGACCGACGACAATCTGCAGGAGATTAAACAGATCAGTAATCAACTGGGGCTGGTTTACGTCGATATTCCGGCTCAAATTTCAGCCAAGCTGGGTCAATATCGGCAGCACCTGCTAACCCTGACAGGGATATCCGTGTTATTGGTCGCTGTGATTTTGTGGCTTCGTTATGGTTATCGCCGGGTAGCCTGGACTCTAACCCCGATATTGCTGGCAATGGCGATTTCTTCCATCTGCACTGCTTTAATTTATGGAGAGCTGAACACTTTTCATTTGATTTCACAGTTACTGATTCTGGCACTGGGAATTGATTGTGTGGTTTTTTATGCAGACAAAGGACTCACGCACGAAGTTCAACAGTCGGTCCTGTTGTCGGCCGGATCCTCTGCTGCAGTGTTTACAATACTGGCCTGCAGCCATACCCCAGCCGTCGCCAGTTTCGGTCTCTCCATAGCCATTGGTCTGGCTGTCACCCTCGTACTTTCACCCATGGCAGCCTCCAAAGCAGAGTGATACTCTGATACTTCAAAGCTAAAGAATCCTATCCATTCGCCGTTTTCAGGAGAATATGTTTGATCACTCTAAATGTCATTGTTGCATTGTTATTGCTGGGTGCTATTGTCGGTATTATGGCCGGATTACTCGGAATTGGTGGTGGTGGTATTATGGTTCCGGCACTCACAACGCTATTCTTATATCAAGGAGTGGCGGTGGATGAAGTGGTACATCTGGCATTGGGAACATCGATGGCAGCCATCATAATCACATCCTTGTCCAGCCTGAGGGCGCACCATGCTAAAGGCAGTGTTCGGTGGGATATTGTTAAAACCATTACTCCGGGCATTATTCTTGGCACATTTGCCGCTACATTTCTGGCTTCCCATTTAAGCTCCAAGCCACTGGCAATTTTCTTCAGCGTGTTCATGGCCTATATTTCGGTGCAAATGTTTTTGAATATCAAACCCAAGGAACATCGCGAACTGCCTGGCACGGCAGGAGTGCTGTCAGCTGGGGGCGTTATCGGTGGCGTTTCCGCATTGGTTTCTATTGGCGGCGGATCGCTGACAGTTCCCTATTTAACCTGGTGCAATATTCCGTTGAAAAACGCCATCGGAACATCCGCGGCCATTGGTCTACCGATTTCTATTGCGGGTACGATTGGCTATCTGATCAATGGCTGGTCAAACACATCGGCAGAGCATCTGACCATTGGTTTTATTTATATCCCTGCTGTCTTGATTATCTCAATCATGAGCTTTTTTACAGCACCAATAGGTGTCAGTCTTACTCACCGTCTGCCCGTTGGCACCCTGAAGAAGATATTTTCAGTGCTGCTCATTGCACTGAGTATAAAGATGGTCGCCTCGGTGCTATAAATCCTGATATTACTCACGCGATCAACCTTGCCATCACTTTATACTGCATGACTTTTGTTGTGAGCCAGGCCATGCAGCTCGACCAATACGTAAATACCCTGGGACGTGATCTTAAAACGCGTTTTGGCAGTAAGATCAGAAAGCTGACGATCGATGCCAACGTCACCTGTCCCAACCGTGACGGCACCATTGGCCGTGGCGGATGTACCTTTTGCAATGTCGACTCATTTGTTGCCGCACAGCAACAGCATTTGTCGATTGCCGAACAACTGACGTTGCGAAAGCAGGAACTCAAACATCGTAATATTCGCTACCTAGCCTATTTTCAGGCATACAGTAACACTTATGCCGAAACAGCCTACCTGAAACGCATGTATCAACAAGCCCTCGCCAGTGAAGATGTCGTTGGTATTTGTGTCGGTACACGTCCTGATTGTGTCAGTGATGAGGTCATCAAAATGCTGGCAGATTATCAGCGGCAGGGGAAGGAGGTCTGGCTGGAACTGGGGCTGCAAAGCGCTCACGATCAGACACTTAAACGAATCAACCGAGGCCATGATTTTCAGTGCTATCAGCAGACAACAGCGCGCGCCCGAGAGCACAACCTGAAAATTTGTTGCCATTTGATTGTGGGTTTACCCGGAGAAAATCAGAACGATTATCGACAAACCCTATCTCAAGTCATCGCAACCGGTGTTGATGGATTGAAACTACATCCACTGCATGTGGTAAAGGGAAGCGCCATGGCACGGACTTGGCGATCAGGTCGATTAAAAACATTAACTTTACCGGAATATGTTAATGCTGCCGTCGACCTAATCCAGAGAACACCAGAACATATCGTTTATCATCGGGTCAGCGCCAAAGCCAGGTCCGACAGCTTGCTAGCCCCGGAATGGTGTGACGATAAGTGGTCTGCCATAGTTGAGATCACCCGTAAACTGGCCTTATCGGGAAGGCAGGGCTCTAAGTCAATGCAAAACTACGAAGATGTTCACGAAGGGAAATGAGAAGGGGCGGTCGGCATACCGCCCCAGAGCGAGTCATTAGCAATTGACGTCCTATCGCTGATCCTTTGCAATCCAATGTCCTTTAGTACTACGGTCCCTTAATCTGGCTCCTGCCATTCCTGATCCTTGTCCTATCGAATCCTTCCTAACCATTCATCCTGAATGTCGGCTCCTGCCGTTCCTAATCCTTGTCCTGTCGAATCCTTCCTAACCATTCATCCTGAATGCTGGCTCCTGCCGTTCCTGATCCTTGTCCTGTCGAATCCTTCCTAACCATTCATCCTGAATGCTGGCTCCTGCCGTTCCTGATCCTTGTCCTGTCGAATCCTTCCTAAACACTCATCCTTAAGTTGTGGCTCCTGCCAAACCCGAGTCCTTTTCATTCATCCCGAAATCACACCTCCCTGGTGTGCAGCTCCTGCCGCTATACTTCCAATGTGGTGCCTTCCGTTGCAGAGCACTCCGTCAATGGTGTGCTTGTCCTTTGTTGCTGTCCCGTCAACGAGAGAAACTATACCAAAAGCATTCGGGTTCAGGGGGTTACAAAAACCGGGTACAGGTGACCTGAAATCTCTACTATTCTGGTAAAGCCAGTATTCATGGGGGGGCGGTACTCAAGCTGTCATCATTTGTCTTGAAAACAACGTACACAAACAGCAATCACTGACAGTTTTGTAAGATATATCCTACAAACGAACGAGACGAATACACTTATGAAACAAATGCCTGAGGTTTTGACATTTTTTTGTAGCTTTGACGCCGGCCTGGCGATACTCAGGAAAGGGTCTATACCATTAGAAACAGAAACCTTAAACCAGAATCCTTTCTTACAAAATCACCCATTTGACGATCCTCAGCAAACAGTTTCCGAAGAACACTATCGGCAGGAGCTATACAGACAATACACACAGTTGCCAGAGCTTTTGCAGAGCGCAGTGAGTTTTGACTATTTTTGCCAGCAATCTGAGACAAAACGAACAGATATCGAATCCGCTCTCAAACGTAAATCAGTCGCAAACAACCCTCCCAAAAAATATCCGGAGCAATGGAAAAAGCTGGCTACGCTATCACTTTTTCAGCCACTCGAGCATTTTGGTCTGTGGCAGTATCGGGGTAATCACCATCTCGGCCTGGCACTACAGTTAAACAGTCAGAGTTCTGCCTTTGCGTCGAAACAATCTGAACCAGTCATGCTTAGGCCTGTTGTTTATGAGCAGGATCGTCACATTACCGCCACTACTGATACGCCATTTCCCGGATGTCTGTCTCTGCCTCCCGAAATGCAGTCCGAACAGGAATGGCGGCTGCTTAAACCACTACAGTTTCAGGCCAAAGGACTCACATTAACCAGAAACACACTCACTAATGTGGTGTTTGGTGCCCGGTGTCCAGAGAGTGATATTGCGGAGTTACGCAAATCCCTGGTGTTGGATATGCGCTATAAAAGTCTGCGTTATGCTCGTATGGTATTGCACCCGGACAAACTCAAATTACGAGTACAGCTGTTGGACAATTAACAGAGAGTTTCTGAGCCGCGGTTTTGTTTTGCTAATTAAGATAATCTTGATTAGTCTCCTGCCTCTTTGATGGATTCACTCTGCTTTACCATGGCTCTGAAACACACTCCTTTTATTGATTCTGTCCACTACTGGCTTGCCGGCTTTCGCTGGTTAATGACACCCGGACTGAAGCGCTTCTGGATCATTCCTCTGCTGATCAACACACTGTCTATCTGTGTACTGGTCTGGTACTTCACGCAGATGATTGATGATCACCTGTTGCTGCCACTGATATCCTGGCTGCCAGATTGGCTGGGTGGAGCAAGAAAATGGCTTGAAAATCTGCTCATTGGTTCGCTGATTGTTTTCCTGTTGCCCTTATGGCTACTCGGATTCGCAATATTTGGAACCTTGTTAGCATCGCCGTTCAGTGGTCTGCTGGCAGAAAAAATTATCGATCAGGCGAATATCAATACAAACTCAAATCTCGCACATTGGAAAAACTGGTTGCCCTTGATGGCAAAAACTGTGGCCAGAGAATTTTCCAAACTGGCCTACTATCTGCCGCGCGCCTTGGTATTACTGATCTTCACATTCATTCCGGGTTTTAATCTTGCTGCTCCGTTCTTGTGGTTGCTATTTTCTGCCTGGATGGCCGCCCTGCAATATCTTGATTATCCAGCGGACATTCTCGGCCATTCATTCGAAGACACACGACAACTGCTGTGGCAGCAAAAACTGCGCTCACTGGGATTTGGTTCTGTGGTGTTAATAGCCACTCTGGTACCCGTACTGAATTTTCTCGTGATTCCCGTGACAGTGGTCGCAGCAACACATCTTTGGATCGATCGATATTCAGCAATTGAGCAAAATCGCTGCTATGCTGATGAAGAGTAGTCCAAACAATCACAGGAATATCGAGTGGCCCGAATCAATATTCTGAGCATCGACGATGCCGCATTTATACGAGATCTGATAAAACGTACTTTACGCGGATTCTTTCCGGATCTTGGCCTTGATGAAGCAATCAACGGCAAAAAAGCTCAAAACCTGATTGCCAAAAATGCCTATGACCTGATCTTATGCGATTGGGAAATGCCGGAAATGAACGGCCTGCAATTGTTAACCTGGCTGCGTGAATATGAGGACCGGGATAACCTGCAGAAAACCCCATTCATCATGGTTACCAGCCGTGGTGACAAAGAAAACGTTGTACAGGCAGTAGAAGCCGGTGTCAGTGATTACATTGGCAAGCCCTTCAGCAACGATCAATTACTCAAAAAAATCCTCAAAGCCCTGAGTCGTAATCATAAGGATTATATCCAGGAATTACTCAATGGCGGCGGAAAAAGCGCAACAGCAGCGCCTCAGAGTAATGACCCTAAAGGGTTGTTCAAGGATTCGGCTCAGAACCTGCTCGGTGCAGCCTCAATTACTCCTCCTAAACCTTCAACTAACACTGGCTCTGCCAGTGTTCTGGCAGTCCATTCAGCCACCGAAAAACTGGTGCGCAAACAGGCTGCGGTGAAGGCAAGAAGCCGGTCGGGGAATAAAGGTGCCGCACAATTGCGAGTAGCTCACAATTCAGTGACTGCGGTGATTCGCGATATCAATCTGGTCGAAATCTTACTGCAGATCCCCAGAGCAGAGCTGGTTCCCATTGTCTTTGATCAGGCTGTCGTCGATATTCAGCTGCCGGACCAATCGGAAGAAGTGGCACGCATGAACTGTTTTATTGTGTCTATATCGGCGATGGAAAAAGACATGTCCTGTGACCAGTTACTGGTATCACTGAAATATGTCGATGATGATCCGGACAAACTCGGGTTTTTATCCAAATATATTGCAGCCGTACGTTAAGTAGTACAGCCAGCCACTATTCCTCAGCCAGCTGCTCTTCCTGTTGTTGATAGAGATTCTTCACAGGAAAGCGACAGGTAAATGTGCTGCCTTTACCAACCTCACTGCTAATATCCAATGTACCGTCGTGGATTTGCAGCGCATGCTTGACGATTGCCAACCCCAGGCCAGTTCCTCCTGTCGCTGTAGAATGGCTAACATTAACCCGGTAAAAACGTTCCGTCAGACGCGGAATGTGACGAGCTTCGATACCAATACCGCTGTCTTTGACGCTCATATAAGCAAACCGTTCATCCTGACGCCATGAAACGAGAATATGGCCGGTTTCCGGAGTATAGTGCACAGCATTGAACACTAGGTTGGAAAACGCGGAGCGTAATGAATTCGGATCTCCCATCAGGTCAGCTTCAGTTTCGATATCGAGCTCTATCTGATGGTGTTTATCTCCACTGAGGGCTTGCGCATCCTCAACAATACTTTCCAGTAACTGCCTTACATGTACCTGCATGTCTCCGCGACGATCATCATCACCATCAAGGCGGGTCAATAGCATCAAATCATTGACCAGATTGGTCATGCGCCGGGTCTGCGCCTGCATTTGCTGCAATGGCCGATGCATACGTTCTGGCAACACGTCACCCATATCAATAAATGTTTCCAGATACCCCTGCAGCACCGTCAATGGTGTACGCAGTTCGTGGCTGGCATTGGAAACAAAATCCTTGCGCATCTGTTCCAGTTGCCGCAGTCGGGAGATATCACGCACCCATAGCAATCGTTCGTTTTCACCATATATGGTAATGGCAATCTGCAATGTCAGATGTTCGCGTCTCGGAGCAGGAATATTCACTTTGGTACGGGGAACGGCATTGCGGAAAAACTTTTGAAATTTAGGGCTGCGAATCAGGTTGTTAATCAGCTGGCCACGGTCCTGCGGCTGAAAACTCAACAAGTCACCAGCCGCTTCGTTCCACCACTCCAATGTGCCATCCTGATTCACAATCACAATCCCATCCTCAAGAGCAGATGTGGAGGTCTGGAATCGGTTGATAACGGTATTGAGACGGTGTACTTCGAGACGATGCCGACGTAATAATCCGTAGAGATAATCAAATACCATCCCCATCGGCCCGTCGGTGTCCGGCAAACTTTCTGCGGTGGTGTCTTTTTGTTTTAGCCACTCGATCAGCTTGTTCTGCTGCCACATGGACCAAGCGACATAACCGATCAGATACAACAGCAGGGCAATGAGTGGATAGCCCAGAATGGCGCCAATCAACATCACGGCCAAAGCCATGGCAACAACAGAAGTCAGATGCTGCCGTCGATAATCTTTAATCATTGAAAAGTGTTATCCAATTCTAATTGGGAGTCAGCTGATTTTTGCAGAAAAACGGTAGCCAGTTCCACGTACGGTTTGAATCATGGTCATCAACTGGTCACCAAGGGCTTTGCGCAGGCGGCGAATATGTACATCGACCGTACGTTCATCCACATAAACATTTCCTCCCCAGACCTGATCCAATAACTGTGCCCGTGTGTAGGCACGTTCCTGATGACTCATGAAGAATTGTAGCAGCCTGAACTCTGTAGGGCCCATTTCAATTTCCTGTCCATTTGAGCTGACCCGATGACTGCCTGGATCAAGCCTCAGGCCATTCACTTCAATCGCCTCCTCCACACCAGGCGGGGTAGCCCGGCGTAATACCGCTTTCAGTCGCGCCACCAATTCACGGGGAGAAAACGGCTTGGTGATATAATCATCGGCACCGGCCTCCAACCCCTGAATTTTATGGTCCTCTTCCCCTTTGGCCGTCAACATGATCACCGGTATTTCGGCTGTCAGGTGGTCCCGTTTTAACCGCCGGCAGATTTCCACGCCACTGGAACCAGGCAACATCCAATCCAGTAATAACAGGTCCGGTTTCTGATCCACTACCACTGACATCGCTTCCTGTGCATCACCTGCCTCAATACAGTGATAACCCGCCATTTCCAGCGCTGCGGCAATCATTTCTCGGATGGGGGTCTCATCATCAACGACCAGTATGGTTTTTCCAGACATAGCTATCTCACTCAATTTGACTCAGGCAAAATTAAACTGCCCCTTTATGACAAATTAGTGACAATTGTCATCTCAGTGTCAAATATGGGTACTCATAGACTGTCATAGAAAGTTCAGAAATATACCCACAAAAATAACCGCTCCAACCCAATTGTTGTGCAAAAACGCTTTAAAACAGGCGTCGCGGTCACGATTGCGAACACTCCAGATCTGCCAGAAGAACATAGCACCAGCAACCAACAGGCCCAAGTAGTAGAATAGTCCCAGCCCCGCCTGAACACCGACCAGTATCCAGGTCAACCAGGCCAGCCCCTGCAAAGTTGCCACTGCGAAAATATCGGCTTCGGCAAATAGAATAGCAGTCGATTTCACGCCAATTTTTAAATCGTCCTCACGGTCAACCATTGCATATAGAGTGTCATACGCCACTGTCCATAGCAGATTGGCGGTATACAGCAGCCAGGTAATTGATGTCAGCTCCCCGGCTTCAGCCATAAATGCCATTGGAATCGACCAACTGAAAGCCGCCCCCAGCACCACCTGGGGTAAATAGGTGTAGCGCTTCATAAATGGATAAGCGAATGCCAATGCTGCTCCTGCAAACGACAGGTAGACGGTCTGCCGGTTAGTCATCAACACCAGAGCGAATGAAATCAGACACAACACCACAAACAGAATCACAGCTTCATGATGCCTGATAATGCCTAAAGCAAGAGGCCTTGCCTGGGTGCGTTGAACATGACCATCAATATTTCGATCCGCGAAATCATTAATGGCACACCCGGCACTGCGCATCAGCACCACACCGGTGATGAAAATCAGCAGATTGGAGATCTTCGGCAACCCTCCACCAGCCAGCCACAAAGCCCATAAAGTGGGCCACAAAACGAGAAATGTTCCTATGGGACGATTGAGACGGGTCAGCGCAATATACGCATTAATCCGTAATTTAAGAGCCTGATTCATAATATTGGGATCAAAACCGCAAACTTGGGACACTGATGATGGCTGCGCAGTTTATCAGAAACAGAATCATCTGATGCTTATACTTGTTGATAATTTGCGTGACCGATACCAGGAAATTAGTAGAGAAATACAGCCCTGCTATTGCTTTTGCAAAACAGGCTCAGTAGCTTTGGCCGCAGAATCGATAGGGGGTTAAGTGATGAGAAAATGGCAATGTATAGTCTGTGGTTTCATTTATGATGAAGCCGAAGGTTTACCGGAAGAAGGGATTGAACCTGGAACCGCCTGGAGCGATATTCCAGAAGATTGGGCTTGCCCTGATTGTGGAGTTGGCAAAGAGGACTTCGAAATGATCGAGCTGTAAGGAGTTGATATGTCGAACTCAAAACCCATCATTATTATCGGCTCTGGTCTCGCGGGGTACAGCCTGGCGAGGGAGTTTCGCAAGCTCAACAAGCAGCAGGAACTGATCATCATTTCATCTGACGATGGTCGAAATTATTCCAAACCCATGTTGTCCAATGCCATCAGCCAGGAAAAAACCGCCAATACCCTGACCATGGCGGATCCAGGAAAAATGTCGGAAATTCTTGATGCCACCATTCGAATAAATACCGAAGTCACGGATATCGACCCCCACAACAGACTGATTTTTATAGGTTCAGAAACCATTGCCTTTGATCGGTTGGTACTTGCAACCGGCGCGACCCCCAACAACCAGGAGATTCCCGGTGATGCCGGGGATCATGTTTTTACGGTTAACAGCCTACAGCAGTTTGCCCATTTTCAAGAGCATCTCAGCGGCAAGAAGCGAGTATTAGTGCTCGGTGGAGGACTGATTGGTTGCGAGTTTGCCAATGACTTGGCAGCGGCTGGTTTTCAAGTACAACTGGTTTCTCCAGGCAATCAGCTGATGGAGCGGTTGTTACCAACACCGGTTTCCCAACAGCTGCAACAATCCCTTGAAGAATTGGGTGTCCAGTTTTATCTCGGACCACTGGTCAATCGAATGATGAAAACTGAAACCGGTATCAGGACTTGGCTGACAAATGGTCAGGAGCTGGAATCGGATATCGTACTCTCTGCCATTGGTTTGCGTCCCAATATTACCCTGGCACAGGAAGCAGGTCTGGTTACCGGCCATGGCATCAAAGTAAATCGTTATCTTGAGACAAATTTCTCGCACATTTTCGCGTTAGGGGATTGTGCCGAGGTTGAAGGTCATGTTTTATTGTATGTCTTGCCATTGATGAGCGCTGCCAGGGCTTTGGCCGCCACTCTCAATGGTACGCCCATGGAAGTCCATTACCCTGCTATGCCTGTTGTCGTCAAAACACCAGCATGTCCGATAGTGATACAGGCTCCCATTCCTGGCCAACAAGGTCAATGGTCAGTGGAAGAGAATGAATCCGGGATTAAAGCTCTCTACACCAAGGGCGACCAATTACTCGGCTTTGCTTTAACCCGGGAGTATGTCAAGGAACGTATGGCTTTGACCAAGCAGGTTCCAGGACTCCTATGAGCAAACCGGTTCAATTAACTACCCCAATTTTGTTGGGGCCTATAATGATAATGACACGAGGGAAAATCTATGCGTAAACCAGAATTGGCTGCTGCGATTGCTGAAAAAGCGGATATCTCAAAAGAAAAAGCTGCTGACGTACTAAATGTGATTCTTGATGAAATTACCGGTGCAGTTGGCAAAGGGGATTCTGTCACTCTGATTGGTTTTGGCACCTTTGAAAAAAGAAGTCGTGCCGCCCGGACGGGTAAAAACCCACAGACCGGTGAGAGCATTCAGATTCCAGCCAGCAATACCGTTGCATTCAAAGCCGGTAAAGCACTGAAAGACGCTGTAAACTGAGACGTTTCATAGCGGAAAACGGGCACATGCCCGTTTTTTTGTGCCAATAGATTCTGCCCCGGAAAACTGCTCAGATAATGTGCGTCTGATAGCGCCACCCCCACCACGACTTCCTGACCACAATCAAAAACATGCGTCGACAGTGCATACAGTGCCAACGGTGACTGCCCGCCAACTTTATGACTGGATTATCCTGTTTACGACTGCAAAACGGACACTGTAACGTTGCATTCATGGGTCTACACTGGAATTAAGGAACCTCTGAAAAATGGCCTAATTTCGCGCAGGACGTTGTCAGCCCCAGTCTCACATCCTCATTTACGCCAGTAAACTGCGGTGTTGCGAGTGGGTGCTTCCTCGCCAGCATCAAACTATTGCTATTTTTCAAAGGCCTCTTAAGTTAGCTCAGCTCCATCGAAGATCAGCACATTGCATCAGCCTCTAACATCTATATCAACATTCGACTATCCGTAACAAACCTTTACTTACTGTGTGAATGTCTCATGACATGCGTGACCACTCTAGCAATATTTCAAAGCACTTTCGAAATCATTTGAGTTTTCCAGGCTGGAAATATATTCGTTGTAACCAATAACATGGGACTATGCGGACAATAACTTATGCAACGCAGTAAGAAAAACATCTGGCACCGGTGTCAAACAACTATGCTGATCAGCAGTGTGGTTATAGGTACTTTCTGCACATCGGCACATGCAGCCATTACCTCTGTAGGGTCGGGCAGCATCAGCAGCCAAGCCAACCCGGAAGGATATACATGCTCCATCGACCATGGTTACTGGATTCAAAATGCCGGTATAGTGGAACCTGGTATCGAGGGCTGTAACCCTCCTTCAGGCATTATTGGCGCACCGAAACCATTAATCCCACAGCTAAGCGGACCGGCCTCCAGCGAACCAACAGCCACTCACCGCTGGTGGGGCTCAGTTTCTTTTTATGGGGAAATGCCTGTCGGCGACAGTAGTAAAACCAGCTATATTACCCCCGACCCCATTACTGCCCGGGTTACCAACCTGGGTTTCCGTATGATGGGCATACCCAATGGCTTGAAATACGATGGCAATAATGCCTGGCAGTACTCCATCCCAGATCCGTTCAGTGAAGTATTTGACGGCATTGCCTTTGCCAACACCGCACACAGTAACCTCGATGCCACTCTTTATGATTACAGCGACGGAAGTGTCACCGTCGAATGGCGTGATGGCGGCACGGCTGTTATGCGGGCGACATTTGTGTATGGCTCCCCGTATGTGTTCATTGATGTCCTCAGCGGGCAGTTAAAGATAAATACTCGTGGGGCCGATGGCCCGGAACGGGGGTTGTTCTACCAGAACAGCAATAAACTGGGCATCTGGACCGATGTTGCCAGCAACCGCAACAGCTTTTTGATAGTTGGTGAAGGTGATACTCAGTATAGCAACGTCAACGCCGCCAGCGTCACCGCCAGCAACAACAGTGGCCATTTCACGGCAGTATGGCTGCCTGTCAATGATGGGCTGCCCTCCCAGGCCATGATCGATGATTTTGCGGCCCTGGCCCTGAACCGGGTGGATGAAGTCCGTATCGATTACAATGTTGATTTGGCTGATAACAGCGTCCGCATTCAGCAACATTATCTGTTTCAGAACCAGGAAGTCACCACAATGGCCGGTCAGATGCCGCTGCAGTGGAAAAACGATCAGAATGCATCCACCTCCGGCTATAAAGTCCGTAGCTCCAGAGGTATTGTCCGCTTTCATCCCCTCTCACAGTTCAGCTATGAACTACCGTTTATTGGCGTGTTACCGTCCCTGCCTGCCAGTAATACGGCCGGGTACGATGTTGGTAAGCTCAAAAGTCTGATAACTGAATTCGTCAATCGCGGCGAATCATCCTGGAACACTGCCACCGATACCTATTGGGCCGGAAAAAACTACGGCAAGGTCGCTGAACTGGCTGCTCTTGCACAGCAACATGGCATGACCAACGAACATGATCGGCTGATTAACTGGCTGAAGGCTGAATTGGAAGACTGGTTTACCGCCACTCACGATGGTCAACCTGATGCCACTAAATACTTCGCCTACGACGACCAGTGGAACACGCTGTTGGGCTTTTCTGAAAGTTTTGGGTCACAACAACAACTGAACGACCACCATTTCCATTACGGCTATTTTGTCCGGGCCGCCGCAGAAATCTGTCGGACCGACAAAAGCTGGTGCGCACCAGATGCCTGGGGCGGTATGGTGGAACTGCTGATTCGTGATTATGCAGCCGGTCGTAATGATCCCATGTTCCCTTATACCCGTAATTTCGATCCAGCCAACGGCTTTTCCTGGGCTTCAGGGCACGCCAATTTCGTCCTGGGCAATAACAATGAGTCCACCTCCGAAGCCGCCAACGCTTATGGGGCAATTGTACTCTACGGCCTGATTACCGGTAACGATGAACTAACCCGCCGGGGCATGTATCTGCATGCGTCCTCGGCCGCATCTTATTGGGAATACTGGAACAATATCGATCGTTATCGCGGGCTTGGCAGTGACTACGATAACTTCCCGGCTGCATACGACAAAATGACTACCTCCATCATCTGGGGCAATGGCATGGTCTTTTCCACCTGGTTCAGTGGTGCCTATGCTCACATTCTGGGTATTCAGGGATTGCCATTGAATCCACTGGTCATGCATATCGGCCAGCATCCGGATTATCTCGCTGACTATGTCACCCTCGGCTTGAAGGAATCATCCAACGGCAAACCCTCTGGACTCGCCAGCGGTGAGTGGTCAGACATCTGGTGGAATATCCTGGCCATGACAGATGCCGATGCCTCGGTTGCTGACTTCAACAGTCGGAATTTCAACTATACCGTGGAGGCAGGAGAATCGATGGCTCATACCTACCACTGGATCAACTCCTGGCGCCAGCTGGGACACCTTAAATCCGGTGATGGCACCATAACATCTGACTATCCGGCAGCCATGGTATTTGAGAAAAACGGTCAGTTGACGTACTTGGCTTACAACTACAGCGACACTCCCAAACTGGTTACTTTCTCTGATGGAATGGCCGTATTGGTGGCCGCCAACAGTTTTGGTCGCAAAGTGACCGGTGATATGCCCGATTCTCAGCAAAGCGATACAGAAGCTCCTTATCCGGCAGGTACCATTACTGTGGCGCAAATTATGGCGACCAGTGCCCGGTTAAGCTGGCTGCCCGCCACCGATAATGTCGGAGTGGCTGACTATCTGGTAACGGTTACTCCTGGAGACAATCGCTATACCGTGAAAGATACTCATTTGAACCTGAGCGGCCTGATGGCTTCCACCAACTATACCGTGAGC
Organism: Gynuella sp.; assembly: GCF_050297175.1. NCBI lineage: Bacteria > Pseudomonadati > Pseudomonadota > Gammaproteobacteria > Oceanospirillales > Saccharospirillaceae > Gynuella > Gynuella sp. The sequence continues at coordinate 225,484 of NZ_JBNKSF010000027.1, forward strand.
ATTATTGCCCGTGATGCCAGCGGCAATCAGTCCACCGCGACGACAGCCACATTCACAACTGACTATCCTTCCAGCGGAGATACAGCACCAACGGCACCAAGCCAACTGACGACAAGCAATATCACCAGTAGCGGTGCCAGTATCAACTGGGTCGCAGCGACTGACGACTATGGTATCGATCATTATCAGGTTACGGTAAGCCAGCAGGGTTCGGTTTTGCAAACTCATGAGCTTGCGACTACCAGCATGACACTGACCGGACTGTCTGCTGGCACGGAGTACCTGATATCCGTGCAGGCCTTCGATACAGTGGGTCAGAGTTCATCTGCAACCACCGTAGGCTTAACCACCAAAAACGATGGTCAGACAACCTGTCAGACTTTCTGCTTTGAAGAGCAAGGCGATACGCTGATCGTCACTGCAGCCGTGGATGCATCACTGATTGATTTCCACTACAAAGTTAATGGCGGCACCCAATTGAATGTGGCCATGAGCAAAAACGATGGCGTCTTTCAATATCGGATCTCAGGCTTGCTCAGCAATGATGTTGTGGACTACTTCTTCACAGTGATTGATGGCCTGGCATATGACACAGACTGGTCCCAGTATGTGTTTGGGTCCGGTTCCAGCGGCGGCGATCAGAACAATTGTCAGGATTTTTGTCTGAATGAAAAGGGCAGTTCCCTGATGGTCACCGCTGCCGTGGAGGCCACCAAAATCGACCTGCACTATATCGTCAACGATGGCGTTCAGATGAATGTGCCCATGATAAAAGGCAACGGCGACTTCAGTTACGAAATTCCAAATCTACGCGCCAACGACACGGTCGATTACTTCTTTACAGTTATTAATGGGCTTGCTTACGACACAGACTGGAGTCGCTATACCTTTCGGTCCGCCGTCGCAACACCCCCTATTACCGCTGACGATGCAGACGCCAAGCAGGATGACCAGGCTGACAATACGTCTGAGCCAGCAACCGACATTTCTGCAAGCGCGGGAGGGGCTGGCTCACTACTATGGCTGATGATTCCGCTCTGGTTGTTGGGCAGAAGACGCAGATCATAACCCCTCTACCGCCCAAGGAAGGGCGTATATACCGCACCTTTTCAACTGAGGTAGGTGCGGCCTTCAAAGCTCTCCTGTACCAGTGTCAGAAAATCCTGCTGCTGTTCATCGCTCAGACTACTGCGTTTAACCTGAGCCGCAAAGTTACGCATCATGACCTCGGGATCAAAATCCACATACTTCAGCACCGCGGCCATGGTATCGCCCTTACGTCCGTGTTTCAGTTGCAATGCACCCTGGTCATCGAAGTAAGCATCAACAGAATCGGTATCTCCGAACAGATTATGCATGTCACCCAAAATTTCCTGATAGGCTCCCACCATAAAGAATCCCAGCAGAATCTCCTCATCGGCAGAGGTTTGCGGCATTGGCAGAGTGGATTCCACCCCTTCGCCATCGACATATAAATCGATCCGGCCATCACTGTCGCAGGTGATATCCTGAATCACAGCCCGCTGGATAATCGGGCGATTGAGATAATTGAGGGGCATAATTGGGAAAATCTGCTCCAATCCCCACACATCCGGCAAAGATTGAAACACCGAGAAATTCACAAACAGCTTGTCTGCCAAAACCTCATTCAAGTGGTTGAAAATCTCTGCATGGTTACGTTTTCCCACATCCAATCGCTTCTTCAACTCTGCCAATAACTGACCACTCAGGTTTTCAACATCAGCCCGTTCCTGTAATCGCAACTGCCCGATACAGAACAGTTGCTTGGCCTGATCCTGTACCTGAATAATCTGATGATAGATTTCAGTCAGTGAACGCTTACGCGAATCAAGATCCGCCTGACAGCTCAGCAACTCATCGATTAACGCATGCTCACTGTTGACCGGCACCGGGGTCATACGGACCTTATTTTCCTGATCCACAGTATTGGTGATCAGTACCGCATGATGAGCCGTTACTGCCCGACCAGATTCGGTGACAATATTCGGACAGGGCAACTCCATCTCACGACTGGCGGCAGCGAAGGCCTGTACCACAGCACGGGCATATTCCTTAAGACTGTAGTTGATCGAACACAAACTGCGTGAACGGGTGCCTTCATAATCCACCCCCAAACCACCACCAACATCCACCCACTGTATATTGGCTCCCATGGCCATCAGTTCAGTATAAAAATGACTGCATTCCTGCAATCCTCGCTGAATATCAGCGATATTGGCAATCTGCGAGCCCAGATGAAAGTGCAACAACTGCAGACATGACAACTGCCCACTGGCCTGTAACTTATTGACCAGATTAACAATTTCCTGGGCGGTAAGACCGAATTTAGACTTTTCGCCCCCCGTATTCTGCCAATAACCCTTGCCAACAGATGCAAGACGGGAACGAAAACCGATACGTGGGCTGATTTGCAGCCGTTCCGCCACCTTTAACACCAGTTCCAGTTCACCGGACTTCTCAATCACAATAAAAGTCTGATGACCCAGCTTCTCGGCAATCAGCGCAAGTTCAATATAGCTTTCGTCTTTATAGCCATTACAGATGATGGTAGCAGGCGCCAGGTGCGCTTCCGTCATAACGGCCAGCAGCTCGGGCTTGGTACCGGCTTCCAGTCCAAGACGAGCCGGTTGCAGGCTTTTTAATTGGCCCTGAATAATCTCCTCTATCACCCGGCGCTGCTGATTGACTTTTACCGGATAAACGGGGGTGTATTCACCCTGATAGTCCAACTCGTGAATAGCATCAGCAAATGCCTGGTGCAAACGCTTCACGCGATCATGCAGAATATGCGGAAAGCGTACTAGCAGAGGTAATTGCAGCCCCTGCTGCTGAGCATGATTGACGATATCCTGCAACACGACCTGATGCCGACGCTCATGATCCAATACTCTGACTTGTCCTTGTGCCGAAATATCAAAATAACCATCACCCCAGTGGGCAATATTATAGATTTCTGCAATACCTTCAGTGCTCATGCGCTTGTCCGATAATGATAAACGGCGGTGAGTTTAACGTTACCCGTAAACATAGCCAAACCAGTTTGTCTTCAGCCTTTGCCTTACCAATGCTGAAGACACTCATTAGTACATTGTGTTGCAATGTTTAATGAAACATCCCGGTTAAAGTGGCAGAATTCCGGCTTTAATCAACACCGATCTTTCACCCAGTCAGAAGAGGAATGACCGTGAGTAATAAACAAGTGATCAGTACTGAGAACGCACCTGCCGCCATTGGAACCTATTCGCAGGCAGTCAAAGCCGGTGAAACCGTTTATATGTCTGGTCAAATTCCACTGGATCCAACCACGATGGAAGTGGTTTCTGAAGATTTTAGGGCTCAAACGACCCAGGTTTTTAAAAACCTGCAGGCAGTGGCTGAAGCTGCGGGTGGTTCTCTGACTGACCTGGTCAAACTCAATATTTTCATGACCGACCTGAGCAACTTTGCAGTTCTGAATGAAGTTATGGCCGAGTTCGTCAAGCAGCCTTATCCAGCCAGAGCCGCCGTGGAAGTGTCGGCCTTGCCAAAAGGCGTACAAGTGGAAATGGACGCCGTGCTGGTCCTCAAATAATCCATCGCTCTTAGAGTGTAGCGGCGCTGGTGCGACATCTCTGCCGAAATACGCCAGACCAGCTACACTTTCTATAAATACCCTTATTTGTATGAGTTCATGGCAGAAGACTGGAAAGAGAAATATTTTCAGCTGGTTGAACAGCATGATAACGATCAAACTGTTTATCAGCAGCGGCTTGAAATTCTGCGACGGGGACTGGTACAGGTCAGCCTGGCAGCGGATGGTCTGGACAACCAGCTTGACCATCAGTCCGATCAATTGCGCGACCTGCTTCGCGATAAAAACTGTCCGACCGAATCCATTTCTGAGGCACTGATTCGTATCGATCAGGAAATTGAACGGGTCGACCAGCTCAAAAACTCCTCTTTGCAGGCGCTTAGACAATATTCGCAACGGCTGATTGAGCTGCTACCACCAGAGCAAGTTACTACATCTTTCCCACATACGGATGATCTCAAACTGTTGCAGTTACCCGAACTGCTGATACTACTGCTGCAAATTCATCCAAATCATTCCTCTTCAAATGATCATGAACTCGCCGACCTCAGCCATGAGCCGGCATCGACCGAGCAAATGACTGGGGTGATTCTTGCTTATCTCACAGATCTACTGAATCAACTGCCGGTTGCAGAAAAGTTTGAAGCAGCTGCCAATAAGTTATCTCAGAAACTACAACGTCCCATTCAATGGCAAGAGATAGAGGATATTTTTCGCGACCTGACAGAGTTGATTCTCAGCATTGTTGGCGAGGAACAACAGTCGTTCGAAAATTACCTGATCAGCCTTTCCTCACAACTCAAGGAACTTGGTCAGCAACTACTGTCCGCCCGCGATTCCCAGAATCAGCAAAGCCATCTGGAAACCCGGTTGCATGAAAAACTGGATCAGGGGTTCAGCCATATTCAACAACAGTTACGTGAACAGCGGGAAATCGGCTCGCTCAAACATTCAGTGCAACAACAACTGCAGTCGATTGAACAGGCCGTTACTGAGTTCAAAACCGAACACCTGATTATCGAACAGAGTCTGCGCGAACAACTGGACGCGCTGTCCAGACAAATGCGTCACATCGAGGCCAACCATGAGGCAGCTGTGCAGGCACTGGAACAACAGCGCAGTCGGGCTATGACAGACACTCTGACAGGGTTGCCTAACCGCGGTGCCTGGGAAAGTCGCATCACCGAGGAATGTGACCGAGTGAAGCGATATGGCACAGAGTTAAGCATTCTGGTGGCAGATGTTGATCACTTTAAAAGAATCAACGACAGCTATGGTCACCTGACTGGCGACAAGGTTCTGAAAATACTGGCATCACAGATGCGCCGGCATTTTCGTCAGAGTGATTTTATAGCTCGTTATGGCGGCGAGGAGTTTGTCATCCTAATGCCCGAAACCAAACTTGAAGAGGCTTATATTGCAGCCAATAACGTCCGCGAAAAAATCGCGCATTCACATTTTCATTTCAAAGGCGAGCCCGTTCAGATCACTGTTTCTTTCGGCATAGCCAAAGTAAACAAAAAAGATACTAAAAAAAGTGCTTTTGAAAAGGCCGATAAGGCACTCTACATGGCAAAACAAAAGGGCCGTAACCGGGTTGAGCCATCCAACTGACATAAAAAAAACCCGGGATTACCCCGGGTAAATAGTGCTCGCTCTAGCATTTTGAAGCCGGTTTTACCTAGGGGGCCTCTGAAAAAAAGACCTACATTTCAGAAATCCCCTAGCGGCCGTAATCAGAAAATCAAAGATCCCTGGGCATTGCTCCATTCAGACGAACCTGATAGTTCAAACCCACCAGTTCAGGGTCACCCGGTTGGCTACGGAAAGCATCATAGGTATACAAGGCCGTGGGCGTATTGGTGACAACCAACGACGCCTCCTCGCGATTATTAACAGAAATTGTGGCCCGGCCATTCGGGCATAGCTGATACCTGATAGCCCCGGTAGTCGTAGAACGTATTGCAACGATGGCAGTAAATGCACTATCACGACGACCGTTACCCAAATTGCTGACCTCAATGTAAACAGAACCATTACCAGTAATCGTCAGAGGAATGATATTGCTACCGCCATACATAGGTTTACGTTCGTTATAAACACGATAAACAGAATTGCCGGTAGCATAGAGATTGCGGTATGCCTGGTCTCTGAAAGGACCGTAGTTAATGACATCAAACAGCCGTCGCTGAACCGCTGGACGGCCAACATCCATGTACGCCAAATGGGCGTTATAGTAAGCCATTACAGTTTGTGCAGTCACAGGCGACACCATTCGATTAAGTGTATGGATCGGTGTCTCCTGACCCTGATATTGACGAATCAGTTGTTGTACAGCGTTACTGTTCAATCCGGTCAAACCATCAGGGTTATTACTGAGATAGGTCAGGAACGGCCAGTTGGCATATCGGTTTTCTGCATGAATGATGGAAAGATAAGAGCGACCAATGACAACATAGGGGTCCAGGATACTCTGGTTAGTCGAACGCCCATAACGTCTAGCTACCGCAGCATGCTGAGCGCTCCCCATAAAAGTATCTGCCACCCATTGAGCAGTGGTTTCCCACCAGGCGCCCGTGTTGCCTTTATCTACCCAATTATACTCGGACAAAGTCAGTGAGTGGCCGAACTCATGAACATAGATTTCTTCAGAATCCAAATAGTTGGAATTTACGACCAGATAACTCAACCCTGAATAAGCATCAAAACCCATCACTCCACCGGCATCAAGGTCAGTAACGGAGTAAACGTTCAGCTTATAAGGCCCCTGAAGCCTGGAATTTATTGGCAATCCCGCTGACCGAAAACCGCGCTCAACGACGTAGTAATCATAGGCGCCTTCCAGGAAATCCAGCGCCATCTGCAACTGCCGACTGGAATGCTGACCCAGGTTACCCTTAGGACCGTAACGGCCGTTACCACCATAATAGATACGGAAGTGGTCGGAATCGACATACAAAGCATTGCGAGTATTTATACCTTCATACTCGTATTCATTGGTAACCGGGGGATAACTCACATTATCTGACGAGCCATCATCTCCGTCTGTCGCTCCATAAACCCGCCACTCCAGGATGCCTGTCGACTGATAAGTGTTCAACATGGACACTCTGATCCGGTTGGTAACAATTCCATCCAGAGACAAAGTATTAAATGTGTCCTTTTCCAACGGAATATATCCGGCCGTGTTCCAGCCATTACCGTTCCAATATTGCAGATATGCGGTGGTTGGTACGAGTACACCACCATTATCATCAAACCAATATACGTCGGTACTGCTTAGGCTGTGAGTCTGATCCCAATCGTATTGCACCCATTGAATTGAATTCGGATTATTCCAGTTACCATAAGCACCGTGACTCTTATCGTTGGAGTGAGCCGGGATACTATTGTCATTCACAGCATCCAACGTTTCCCAGGGTGAAACATATGACGTTGTCGCAATTGCCTGAGGTGCAATATTGACTACCAGCTGCTTCTGGGCAGATTCAGTATTACTTTTGCCCATCAATGCTGCCGAGCCAGTAACACTGCTGACCACTAACAGATCATTACCTGCGACATCACTTTCATTACCAGCCTGAGCCTGACCGACAGAGAGAATCACCAACGGCACAAATACGGCACATCCACGCAGCACCGCATGAAATTTTTTCATCCACAACGGATTACTCATATTATATTCCCCTCAACCTTCTTGAGAATTTCCAGCCGCAAAACCATCAAACCAACCCGGCCACATACGAAACATTTTCTAAAGTACTAGAAATCTTTTCTCACAATACTTAACAAGCTCACATGTTTCGAATATTAACGGGCTTCTTTAAATCAAATTGTTAACTGGACCAGATTATTCCAACAACAGCTTCATACTTATGAATGAGCCATGACCAAAACTTCAAAACAAGGGTCACAACCAGATACTTTTCATTACAAATAAATGTTAGAAATGCATATGACCGGAAACATTCCTTCTATTTTTATTTTATAGATAAGAGTTATTTTTCAAAAATGTCCGGTATAGAATTTATACTTTAATACGGCAAATATGAAACCAAAGATAAAACTTGGTACCTCTGAAAAGACGAAATAGTTTTGATGCAGGCGGGGAAACAACTCCTCAACTTACTGGCATAAATGAGGATGTGAGACTGGGGCTGACAACGTTCTGCTCGAAAATAGGCCATTTTTCAGAGGTTCCCTTGTATAAATGTTGTCCAGGACTACCTATATAGATTCATTCTATGGTCTTGAATGCCTCATCCACGCAGCAAGCGTGCTGAAAAAATGTCGTCCATTTCAAGTTCTTTATGAGCAGTAAGGAAGGAATGAAGTCAGTGCAGTACAGAAATGTACCGCACAGAAAAGTGGGAAAAGAAAGGTGTCAGTCCAGATGACGTTGGAGGTACTGATAATCCGGAGTCAAAGACCCATGATGGGCGATAACGGCTTTTTTGATCTCCGCCGGCAATAACAGTTTCTCGAATGGCTGGGAATAATCAACCTGAGTCATCTCCGACAACCATGGCATCAGTGCCTGACCAAAAAAAGCGGATGCCTCAGCAGGCAGTTCCGTCGGCAGTTTATCCACCGCCAGTATGACAGGCCCCTTACCGGAGACGCCATCACTGGCCACCCCGGTTTCCGGGTCGTAGACATAGCATGGATTCGCGGAAGAGGTCGCACGCTGGTTACATTCTATGGAACCACCGATATCACAGGTAATATCCGCAATGACTTTCAAACCAGAAGACTGATTATCAGCAAATAGTCTTTTAAGATCCTGACAGGTTACCAGTTTCGGGTAACGTACATCCCAATATATACAGTTGATTAACAGGGTAATATCTGGCAAATATCCTTCAAAATCAGCCTGGTATTTTTCCGGATACTGGAAATAGTCCTGCCATTCAAACGATGCATCTGGATCAATCGGTTTGACGAAGTGATCACAATCAATAACCACTTTATAGAGTCGCTGCAGATCAAGAGCATTATTGGCCTGCAACTGTTTGAATTCAGCCGGGGAAATATGAGTCACCGGCAATAGGTCAATAATTTCTCCCGCACCGCGGGCGACTGTACCGTTACCGGTCATAGCAATAACCCAAGGCTTACCAGTCTCCGGCAGACCATTATCCCTGATCCACTCCCCTGCTGCTTTCACAGCAGACTTGGCTTCCGCTAACGAGCCATACTCCAGTGCCTGACGAATCTGGCTAAAGGGGTTGGATATGCCTTCATACTCGAGTCGCCGACCCAGTATCCATAATGCATCGATGGCACCAGCCAAACCGGCAAATGGGCCGAAAAACACCAGTCTGCGACCATCACCGTCGGCGATTTTTTCATAATCAATCAGCGTAACGCGACGGTCCAGCACTGCCTGCAATAACGGCATATTATAGGCCTGCCCTTTAATCGTATGAGAAAAGAACACGCAGGCCTTATCAACAGGCAAATCCCCAACCGGTATTTCCTTAACCCCGAGAATCAGATTGGCATCCGTGGTATCTGCAGTAACGACCGCTCCGGCAGCACGAAATTCATCATCTTTAAAAAACCGCTTATCCGATGGCTCCACAATGACATTCAGGTCATTATGTTGTATCAGCATCTGAACCTGGTCTGGGGTCAGTGGTGATCGTTGCTCAAAAATATGGGGGTCTTCAGCACGGATGGCAAAACAGTTTTTCATAGCAAATCCAAACACAGAGAGTTAATACGACCAACAAGCCTATCGCATTGATGACACAGATTGCACCCTTGCATCAAAAGTCAGTCGGCCTTGAGGACTTTCTGAATAATATCTGACAGAGTTTTCAGCTTTATCGGCTTACTCAACAATTCATTCATACCCGCTTGAATATATTCCTGGCGAAATTCCGGTGTTGCAGTGGCACTGATACATATGATCGGCACCGGTTCGCGTCCATCCTGAAGTTCCTGGCGACGTACTAGTTTGGCAGTATCAACAGCATTTTTATCCGGCAGTTCATCGGCAATCAATACCAGGTCATAGCGTTCCAGTATCAATTGATCAAGAGCACTTTCAGCTCTGGGGGAGAGCGTAACATCATAACCAAGCTTATCCAGCATGGCCCGAAACACATCCTGATCGACACGGCTCGGTTCCACCAGCAGAATCTTCACCATCGGCCGGGTCATCACTTCCGACACATCGATGGAATCGAGGTTAACCGGAATTTCAAACCAGAAAATGGACCCCTGAGCCAACTCTGACTGAACACCAATTGCCCCTGACATCAGCTCAATCAATTGCTTACAGATCGCCAATCCCAGACCAACACCGGAATCATCGTTCTTGCTTCGAGTGAAGGACTCAAACAATCGTTTCTGTTCATTTCGGGAGATGCCAATACCGGTATCCGATACTTCAAACCGCAGGTGGGTTCTCTGTATGGCACAAATTTTCAGATGCACCGAACCTGCCTCAGTATATTTGACCGCATTACCCAACAGATTAATCAGAATCTGTCGCACTCTTATCGGATCAATGCGGACATTTTCCGGAATATCGTCTGCGATTTCGTAGCTAAACTGAAGGTTTTTGGCTTCCGCTCCGGGAGAAACAATTGAAACACTGCGGGAAACAAAATCAGCAAACGGTACAAACTTGTATTCAAGTGCAATATGGCCGGACTCTACTCTCGCATGCTCCAGCACTTCATTCACAATATCCAATAGCGCCGAACTCGAAATCGTCAGAGTTTCCAGGTATTTGTTCTGATCTGTATCCAGCCGGGTCTGTTTTAACAGTTCAATCATACTAATAATGCCATACAGCGGATTTCTGATTTCATGGCTGAGATGGGAAAAGAATTTCCTTTGTGCCATCACCCGACTCTGCTGCTCCTCATCAACGATTCGCAATAGTTTAAGGCGCTGAACCAACGCCACAGAGAGAATGATTCCCTCATATACGATAGCGACCTTAAGAGCCAGATATAACATTGGATAGGACGATATCACGCCAATCTTATAGGCTGCGAATAGCAGTAACGCCAACAGCAAGCCCGTAGTGGCTGCAAAATAAGCATATGCCGGCCGAAAACCATGATTTATCGCCAAAATGGACAAAACGACAGCCAGAGTTGATGCCATTACCGCGAGAGACAAAATCAAGAAAGAGGAAACAACAAAATTGACGAACAGAATGACAACAGCAGATAACATTGAAATGCCAATACATACCCACAACAGTGTGTTGACCTTCGGATTGCTGACCCGATTGATTTGCAGAAAATGTCGACCGAATAGAATGGCAAAAATCAGAATGGCCAGGGACATAAACTGTAAAAAGTGTGGGTTAAATGCCCGATTGTCAGGCCATAGATACTGAAAAACGATCCCGTCCACACCTGCTGCATATATTGTGAACAGCGCTACATAAATAACGTAGTAGATATAACCGGGATCTCTCACAAAAAAGAAATTGATCAGATTATAAAAAATCAAAAACAGGGTAATGCCATAAAACAGAAAGGTAACCTGGTCTATCTTCAACAAATGCGGCCAGTAGCTTTCACCCGCCCAAATGTTAACACCTGTGGACAGGCCGGTGTCTGCTTCAACCATAATCAGTATTTCAGTGGGCTCATATATATCAAGAGGTACAATGTAACCACGATGGTTGACCTGACGACGGTAATATGGCCTGGAACTTCCCGTTCGGGTAATGGTTTTGGGAATACCGTTCTGCACCTGATAAACATTTACGACACTAAGCAGTGGATTATCAAGAATCAGATTCCAATGCTTATAACGCGTATACGAGGTATCCAGCGTGATTCGTAACCAATAGCTGGAGCGCGTATAGCCGAAGTTGACGATTTGCTCATCAAATGATTTCCAGGATGATTCCCTGGCCTTGGAAATGACAGAGAATGGAGTTTCTGCCCGGCTACTGTCCTCAAGATATTCCATGTAAGGCACCAGATTATGATTAGCCTGATTTCCCATCAGGTCCAGTGCCAGGACATCAACTGCCATAAAGACCATTACGATCAAGGCGAATACGATCCTGCCATACACCCTAAGCAATGCCTGAAAAAAAGTGTACATCCTTTGACCGGTCCTACTCATTTATCATTCGATTTATAATCCAACTTAATATATATTCGCCACTTGGCATAGAGCCAATCGAACTTCGGGGCGGGGTGAAATTCCCCACCGGCGGTAATCCAGACAGCAATACCTCCCTGGAAAGCCCGCGAGCGCCTGATGATACATTGTCACTCAGGGTCAGCAGATCTGGTGAAACTCCAGAGCCGACGGTTATAGTCCGGATGAAAGAAGATCGACCACATCAGAGAAATACATCTCAAGCCTGTGTTTGCCTCTTCGGCTGCATAATGCATGGTCAGGTTATTTCTCTCCAGTTAATGACCGCAGTCCTGCGCAGAGCATACCTGTGGACCAATTAAACTGGAACAGGATTATATGTTCCTGTGGACGTGTCTGTTCATCACCCCTGTTCATCTCTCTTTGTTTTTTTGGAGCATTAAGATGACAGGATCTTTTTTTATTATGATGGCATGCCTGACCTGGGCTCTGGATACGCTGATCCGCTATCCATTACTCGGTGAGGGATATAATACTTTACAGATTGTGATGCTGGAGCATTTGTTTCTCAGCATACTGTTTAGCCCTCTGCTTTGGCTATACCGCAAACGCTGGCTCAGTCTGTCCCCAACCCAATGGCTAGGCTTTATTGTGATTGGTGGATTTGGCTCAGCTATTGGCAACCTGGCATTTACCCAGGCCTTCCAGTTTCTGCACCCCACAGTGGTTATTCTACTTCAAAAACTGCAGCCCATCGTCGCTATAACCCTGGCTTATCTGTGGCTTAAAGAACCAATCAAGAAAGGCTTCGCATTCTGGGCAATGATTGTCTTTGCTGGCAGTTTTATCATGATCTGGCCCGATATCAGCACACTCTTTGGTTCCGTACTTCATTATAACGACCAGATTTCAATGATATTGCTTGGATATGCCCTGACGCTGGTTGCCGTACTGGCATGGGGGAGCGCCACAGTCTTTGGCAAGTATTTATCCCTGCAAGGACTGAAGCCACAGGAAATCATGACCGGACGATTTACCACTGGGTTTATTGTCCTGCTGCCTATTTGGTTGTTACAAGACCACTCCACAATTGACATCAACTGGTCATTGAGTGGCAAAGTTCTTGGCATGGTACTCATCAGCGGCCTGGCTGGCATGGCTCTGTATTATCAAGGTCTCAGAAGAGTGGGAGCACGCGTGGCAACACTGGCGGAAATGACATTTCCCGTTGCAGCAGTGGTTGTTAATTGGGCGTTCCTGGATAGTCCGCTGAACCTGTATCAAATCGCAGGCGCCTTGATTCTGATTGCTGGCAACCTTGGTCTGCGTCTGAAAGACTCTGAACAGCAAGAGTCACTGCAACCACAAAAAGCCTGAACATTAACGCAACGGCGGGCCATACTGTAGCCCGCCGTTGGTCCATAGATTATTGACGCCCCGATTGATTTTAATCGGTGAATTCATTCCCAAATTTCGCTCAAAAATTTCCCCATAGTTACCCACCAACTTGATGGCATAGTAGGCCCAGAGATTATCCAATCCAAGATTCTGACCCAGACTATCCTCCTCTCCCATTAACCGGCTGATCATTGGGTTGTTAGAATATTTAAAACTATCGATATTTTTTGAGGTAATACCAAACTCTTCAGCGTTAAGAATGGCAAAAAAAGTCCAACGGGTAATCTTATGCCATTGATTATCTCCTTCTCGAATCACAGGCCCCAGAGGTTCTTTGGAGATCACCATTGGCAACAACTCCGCACTGCCAGGCGTCTTCAGATTCAGCCGCATTGCCGCCAGTGCTGAACGATCCGCCGACAAGGCGCTGCATCGCCCGGCCTCAAACCCACTGAGAGATTGGTCGGAAGTGTCGAAGATGACCGGCTGATAAATCATGTTTCGCTGTCGAAAATAAGCCACCAGATTCTGCTCTGATGTTGTATTTCCTTTCACACAAATAGCCGTTCCATTTAAATCTTCTGGAGTGTTGATACCAGAATCCACACGTACCAGAAATCCCTGACCGTCATAAAACGTAATGCCGACAAAATTTAAGTGCTGTGGAATATCACGCGTATAGGTCCAACTGGTATTCCTGGACAAAATATCAATTTCCCCCGCCTGTAATGCATCGAAACGTTCCTTGGCATTTAAGGGAATAAAAACGATACGGCTTGGGTCTGCAAAAATGGCCGCTGAGAGTACCCTGCAAAAATCAACATCAAGACCACTCCAGTGACCTTGACTGTCCGGTGCCGAAAATCCGGGAAGACTGGTACTGACACCACAACGAATATGTCCCCGCTGCCGGATGGCGGCAAGCGTAGTGCCATCCCCCTGAACAGCAACCTTGGTACCCGATGAACCCAAAGAGTTACCGCCAAATTCAGAACTGCTGTCACATGCAACGAGAAAGAGCATTACCATGGACAACATGCAATTGCGAAGGCCATTTTTTCTAAGAATCAGCGACATATTCAGATTTTTCATAACGACGATACCGATAGGATCATTCATATTCACATCATTGAACATCATATTCACAAATGCTGCCAAGACCACCTACTAATTTATAACTTACTAAACGGATAGTATGATTACTCATTGTTTGATACGTTTATGCACATATTTGGAATTGCGCGCGACTTCTTTTGCACCAAAACGGACTAACAAAAATTATCAATTTTAAAGAACGGCCTTTCAACCTTGGGACCAGTGGTTCATAACTGAACAAATACAGGCTTTTTCCCCTCAAAATAACGAAAAAAAGCTCTTTTTCGGCTAACAACCGGCTATGTTTTCCAACTGGCATAACGGTTGCTAACTTCATCCAGCGAGTGTGAGTCTGTCTGAAGTGGGCACCAAAGTAGCATTACCGAAAAAAATAAGGTAATACTATGCACCAGCTCGAATCAAAGAGCAGAACCTTAGATGGGACTTACAATAATAAAACATCAACCGTTCTAACCGGTTTAGGAGCAATAATGAAATTAATCAAACTCGCCTTGGCGACTGCTGTTACAGTAACAGTCGCCAGTAGTGCCGTCGCTGGTCCAGTACTGGACAAAATCAAACAGAAAGGTTTCATTCAGTGTGGCGTGAGTCAGGGCCTGCCAGGCTTTTCAAACCCAAGCGAAGACGGTACATGGAGTGGTCTTGATGTGGATTTTTGCCGTACAGTAGCCGCTGCTGTTTTTGGTGATGCCAGCAAAGTCAAATATACTCCGCTATCTGCTAAAGAACGTTTCACCGCCTTACAGTCAGGTGAAATTGATGTCCTGTCACGTAATACCACCTGGACAGAAACCCGCGATACATCTCTGGGTCTGAATTTCACCGCTACTACATATTATGATGGCCAGGGATTCATGGTTCGCAAAGACCTGGGTGTTAAGAGTGCGATGGAACTGGACGGTGCATCTGTATGTACCAACCAGGGAACAACGACTGAGTTGAACATGGCCGATTACTTCCGCAAAAATGGCATGACTTACGAGCCGGTTGTATTTGAAAAAGCCGACGAAGTGGTTGCTGCCTATGACGCGGGCCGTTGTGACGTTTATACAACTGATAAATCCGGTCTGGCTGCCCAGCGCACCAAACTGAAAAAACCAGCTGATCATATGGTTTTACCGGAAACCATTTCCAAAGAGCCTTTAGGCCCGGTTGTTGCGCAAGGTGATGACGAACTGTTTGACATCGTTAAATGGTCCATCTATGCCACAATTGAAGCAGAGGAAATGGGACTGAACTCAGGCAATATCTCTAAGGTACTGACCAACCCATCCGCCACTCCGGACCAGCTTCGTTTTGTCGGTAAAGAAGGTCAACTGGGTCAGAACCTGGGCCTGGATGCGAAATGGGCTTACAACATTATTCGCGAAGTAGGTAACTACGGCGAAATTTTCGATCGTAATATTGGACCATTGGAACTCCCCAGAGGCATCAACAAACTCTGGAGTAATGGCGGCATCATGTACTCACCACCACTGCGTTAATCATTAAATACTTAGCCAAATAACAAAAAAGCTGTGTCGGGAACATCCCAGACACAGCAAGTTTTGGT
This sequence comes from Gynuella sp., assembly GCF_050297175.1. NCBI lineage: Bacteria > Pseudomonadati > Pseudomonadota > Gammaproteobacteria > Oceanospirillales > Saccharospirillaceae > Gynuella > Gynuella sp. Next base: position 241,227 of record NZ_JBNKSF010000027.1, read on the forward strand.
TTCGTTCAATAGGAATCAAACTGCTTTCAGTTTCAGTTCGTTTCCACGACATTCTGATGTTGTCACCTTTTCATACATCACACTGTCGTGTACTCATTTATGATTTTTTTGTTGTTGCCGGACAAGCATATATCCGGCAGCACAGATTTAAAAAACTAGGAGATGGTTTTTTGAGCGCTCAAATCGATTCGAGCAGACCGGCAAAACCGCCAGCCTGGCGTGACCCAAACATCACTGCCATGTATTTTCAGGTTCTCGTGCTGGGGCTTGTTCTGTATGTAATATATATGCTGATAGACAATACCATGACGAACCTTGCAGCCAGGGGTATTGCATCAGGTTTTGATTTTCTTTCCACGAGTTCCGGGTTTTCCATCTCAGAAACCCTGATTGATTACGATGAAAGCTCAAGCTACGGGAGGGTTTTCTGGGTAGGCTTAATGAATACCCTGCTGGTTTCCTGTCTGGGAATCATTCTGGCCACTGTCATGGGATTTATCATGGGGGTAGCGAGGTTGTCCTCTAACTGGATAGTCGCCAAAATAGCGATGATCTACGTGGATACTCTTCGTAACATCCCATTACTGCTACAACTGTTTTTCTGGTATTTCGCAGTACTTCGACCATTGCCAAAACCAAAAGCCGCTATCGACTGGTTTGACAGCATTTTTCTATCCAACCGAGGCCTTTACATGCCAAAGCCAATCTTCGAATCCGGCTTCTGGCTGATATGGAGCGCTCTGGTTGTAGCGATCATAAGCATATTTGTTATCCGTCGCTGGGCCAAGAAAAGACAAGAAAAAACTGGCGAACAATTCCCGGTATTATTGACCTCTTTGGGTATTATCGTCGGCTTGCCATTATTGGCGGCAATCATTACCGGTTTTCCAATGGGTTGGGATTTCCCGGAACTTAAAGGCTTTAACTTTAAAGGAGGGATGGTCCTCACTCCAGAATTCTGCTCCCTGCTGTTTGCCTTATCCATCTATACGTCTTCGTTTATCGCTGAGATTGTCCGTTCGGGCATCATGGCGGTTAACAAAGGACAAACAGAAGCCGCTCATGCGCTCGGGCTACGGCCAAATCTGACCACCCGCCTGATTATCATTCCGCAAGCATTAAGGGTGATTATTCCACCACTGACCAGCCAGTATCTGAATCTGACTAAGAATTCATCATTGGCGGCGGCTATTGCCTATCCTGACCTGGTGGCGGTGTTTGCCGGTACCACTCTGAACCAAACTGGTCAGGCGGTGGAAATCATGGCCATGACGTTGTCAGTCTATTTAGGGCTGAGTCTGCTGATTTCGACACTGATGAACTGGTACAACGCACGTATGGCACTGGTGGAGCGATAGATGACGAATCAAACTTATCAACCCGGTCAACATCCCAATCTGCCCCCTCCTAAAAACCTGATAGGACCTGTTGCCTGGATCAAGAACAATTTATTCAACGGTGTGGTCAATAGCATATTAACGTTACTGGCCTTATTGCTACTCTATATTACGGTTCCACCATTCCTCGACTGGGCCATTATTTCTGCAGACTGGTCTGGCAACTCGGCGGATGCCTGCAGTCGTGAAGGGGCCTGCTGGGTCTTTATCAAAGTCTGGTTCCAGCAACTGATGTTCGGCCGCTTTCCAGGTGATCAGATCTGGCGAATAGAGCTGGCCTATGTGCTTTGTGTTGCCAGTGCCATTCCATTGTTCTTCAGCATCGTCCCGGGAAAAGTTAAAGCGTTTATTGTAGGGTTCCTACTGCTCGTATACCCGATCCTGTGTTATTTCCTGTTTTATGGCGGCTTGGGTCTGGAAGTAATCGAAACTCCTTTGTGGGGTGGACTGTTTCTGACCCTGGTTATTGCCGTAACGGGTATTGTTGCCTCTCTGCCTATCGGTATTCTGTTGGCATTGGGACGCCGTTCCACCATGCCAATTATTCGTGCAATATGCGTGGCCTTCATTGAGTTCTGGCGTGGCATTCCGTTGATTACAGTGTTATTCATGGCCTCAGTCATGTTTCCGCTGTTTGTCCCGGACGATCTGAATCCAGATAAGTTGATTCGCGCGCTGATCGGAGTAGCACTGTTTTCATCTGCTTACATGGCTGAAGTGATACGTGGTGGTCTGCAGGCCATTCCCAAAGGTCAGTACGAAGCCGCCTCCGCCCTCGGACTTAACTTCTGGAAAAGCATGCTGCTGGTGATACTGCCACAAGCCCTGAAGCTGGTAATCCCCGGCATCGTTAATACGTTTATCGGACTATTTAAAGATACCACTCTGGTATTGATTATTGGCCTGTTCGATTTGCTGGGTATGGCACAATCAGCATCCACCAATCCAGAGTGGCTGGCCTTTACGATCGAGGGATATGTGTTTGCTGCCTTTGGTTATTTCGTATTTTGTTTCGGTATGAGCCGTTACTCGCAGCGTCTGGAAAGACTGCTGAATACCGGTCATAAACGTTAAGGAATTCTCTACCATGAGTGATATACAGAATCAGTTCCTGTCGGATGCAGTTGTTATCCGTATTCAAAACATGCATAAGTGGTACGGAGAGTTTCACGTACTGAAGAACATCAATCTGGAAGTTAAAAAAGGCGAACGGATTGTCATCTGTGGCCCCTCAGGCTCAGGGAAATCAACCATGATCCGGTGCATCAACCGCCTGGAAGAACACCAGCAGGGCCGCATCATCATCAAGAACACTGAACTGACCAATGATGTTAAAAACATCGAAGAAGTCCGACGCGAAGTAGGTATGTGTTTTCAGCACTTTAATCTGTTTCCGCACTTGAGCATCCTCGATAATCTGACCCTGGCCCCAATCTGGGTGCGCAAGACTTCTAAAAAAGAAGCTGAAGAACTGGCTATGCATTATCTGGAGCGGGTTAAGATTTCCAATCAGGCGAAAAAATTTCCCGGCCAGCTTTCCGGTGGTCAGCAACAGCGTGTGGCCATTGCCCGATCACTATGTATGCAACCGGAAATCATGCTGTTCGATGAGCCGACCAGTGCGCTGGACCCGGAAATGATTGCCGAGGTTCTCGACGTTATGACGTCTTTGGCCAAGGATGGAATGACCATGTTGTGCGTAACACATGAGATGGGCTTTGCCCGGAAAGTTGCCGACCGGGTCATATTTATGGACGGTGGCGAGATCATTGAAGAAAACAAACCTGAAGAGTTCTTTGGTAATCCGCAAAACGAACGGACCCAGTTATTCCTGTCACAGATTCTTAACCACTAACCATTAACAAACTGGAAGCCCGACATGGGCTTCCATGTGCCGGTGTATTGCTAGATGGGCCTGGAGCCATAGGCATTGCCGGGTTTTTTGGGCGGATCCGCACGCAATCCTTTTGGCACCTCAGTCACAGAACCTCCATTTTTCAGGAAGCTCTCCACATCGGCTGCCACGGCCTCACGAACACGACTTCTAGATGTTACACTTCTCGCATGGTTATGATCTTCATCCTGAAGTTGATTGATATCAATCTGATGAAGTGAACTGCTGGATGTATTAGACATTTTTCCATCTCCAGAATTAAAACATCACTCATATGTGTCGTTACAAAGCCCTATAAAAAACAACACATACTTACAAAATTGTGGAGATATATTTATAGACCAGATATCTCGGTCCGTATGGCAAAAGCGGTATTCAAATCACTTTGTTTTATAATATTTTCAAATAAAAAATATTTTAATATTCTGTTTTTTGTCAATAGTTCAAAATATGTCACCAAACCGCTTAACTCATATTATTTTTATTGGCGCCCAGCGATTTGTTGCGCACGATCTATACCGGACCACTCAGGCTTTGACTGATGGCATCCAAGTCCGCCTGAGAAGCAACAATTGCCTCCATAACGGCTGGTATTCCTTCAGCATCCATATATAGATTCTTGAAGATGGATGTATCGATCTGTTCATCCGGCCCAGACAACAGGCGATACTTCCTGAGTAACCTCAGAGCCAGGTAATTCAGATGAGCATAGTCACTGTAAACCCCGGAATAATCAGGCTCCTGCAGGTAACGAATCCCTACACACACCTCTTCCGGCAGATTCCAGGATTTTAACAGTGTCGCTGCGATCTGCTCACGGGAAATACCCAGAATATAGCGTTCAATGTGCATGGGATTTAAATGCGGGTTCAGCTCCATGTGCTGAATGACTTGATCAAAATGGGGTGGAAATGAATGCGCCAGAACCAGATAACCGAAATTATGCAGCAGCCCGCTCAGGTAGATCAGTCCAAACCCTGGTCGCAATGCCGGTGGAATCAGATCTTTGAGCTTAATCACCGTCGCGGCCATGTATACGGCCTGCTTCCAGTAAGGAGAACAGCCTTCGGCCTCATTCTTTGGCAGATTCAGGATCTTGCCAAGGGATAATCCGAGTGCCAGGTTCATGACCAGATCGTAACCCAGTACCCGAATAATGGCATCCTGTACTGACCGGATGGAACCCGGCGCGGCATAATAGGATGAACTCGCCCAACTGACGACCTGAGCCGCCAACGGAGGATCGCGTTCGACAATGCCTGCCAGCTTGTTCACATCCGCATCGGGATCGACTCTGAGCCGGATAATGGCTTCTGCTGTTTCTGACAAAGGCGGAATATCAAGGGTTTCCTCAATTCGCTTTTTAATGCGCAATGACGTCAGATTACGAATAGCACTGTGGATCTCATTCTGATCCTGCTCGACTCCCAGGTGGTACTCGATCTCTGTCACAGGAATTCTCCGGCACAGATCAACCTCTTTCACCCGTTCGCTCAAATATAGCTTTTTAACATCCTCGAGACTGATCAGCTTTTCTTCATTACCAGCCCGGATATAAATCGGATCGCTCAAAAAAACGCTTTTGTCTATCCAGGTTTCATAAGGCAACAAGCCATCGAGCGCCGGAAAATTCGACAAGCCGAGCTTATGCTTGAGTTTTTGTTGCTCTACCAGACTGACAGCTTTCAAGTCACGGCCGGTTACTGCTTTTAGTCGGCTTTTTTCCAGCAAACAGTTGGATGATGAAAACAGCTGTACCCGACCACTCTCATCCTCCAACAGAGTGACCTCAACAGTCACCGGTAATTCAAACGTAGGCGTGGATAAAACATGATGAGAAAGATGGTGATTGGATAAGTACTGCTGGACCAAAATAGGTAAATCAGACATAGAGGGTACCCAATGTTTTGCGATCTTCCTTTAGTGTAGAACGTTCATCAGACTTTGCCGTATTTCTCGCCATCGGGAATCCATCGTTTTATGACCGGCTCTACATTTTCCGGATAATATGTAAGAAGCTGTTCTGCCAGCCACTGTACATCATCCAGCATGCCGGCGTCACGTTGCAGATCTGCCACTTTAAATTGCATGAGTCCGGTTTGTCGGGTCCCCAAAACCTCCCCTGGGCCACGCAATTCCAGGTCTTTTTCTGCGATTTTGAAGCCATCGTTGGTTTCCTTCATCACCTGCAAACGCTCCTTGCCCTGCTGCGATAATGAGGATCCATATACCAACACACAGAAGCTCTCCTGATCCCCCCGACCAACACGCCCACGCAACTGATGTAACTGAGCCAACCCCAAACGTTCGGGATTCTCGATAATCATGACAGAGGCATTGGGCACATCCACTCCAACCTCGATGACGGTGGTGGCTACCAGCAGATGTAAATCCCCTTTTTTGAAGTGTTCCATCACTTCGGCCTTCTGTGTCGCTTTCATACGGCCATGCACCAGACCGATCCGCAACTGCGGCAATGCCAACGCCAGATCTGCCGCAGTATCTTCGGCCGCCTGGCATTGCAGCTCTTCTGATTCTTCAATCAGCGTACACACCCAGTAAACCTGCCGGCCAGACTGACAGGCACTGGCTACCCTGGCAATCACATCAACCCGGCGCTGATCACTGATAGTCGTCGTCACCACGGGTTTACGCCCCGGCGGCAATTCATCGATAATGGAACAATCCAAATCAGCGTAGGCACTCATGGTCAGGGTTCTGGGAATCGGAGTTGCGGTCATAATCAACTGATGAGGAATCTGACCACTGCTCTGGCCTTTTTCCCGTAACGCCAATCGCTGGTGCACCCCAAATCGATGCTGTTCGTCGATAATAATCAACCCCAGACGATGAAAACGGACCGATTCCTGAAACAACGCGTGAGTACCAACGACAATCGTGGCGCGTCCTTCGGCAACCTCCGCCAGCTGTTGTTCACGGATTTTTTTGTTGTGTTTGCCAACCAGCCAGGCCACCCCCAGCCCCAACGGATTTACCAGCTGACAGATATTATTAAAATGCTGCTCTGCCAGGATCTCCGTGGGCACCATCAGCGCACACTGAAAACCGTTTTCCACCGCCTGCAATGCTGCCAAGACCGCAACCATGGTTTTACCTGAGCCGACATCCCCCTGAACCAACCGCATCATTGGTACTCTGCGACACATATCCGCACTGAGCTCGGTAAACACCCGCTGCTGTGCAGCTGTCAACTGAAAGGGCAGCCGGGCCTTCAATGCCTCTACATGATGCCCATGTAACGGCATGGCCACCGCAGGTTCCAATTGCGCCTGCTGTTTGAGCTGTTTGAGGCTAAGGTTGTGGGCCAATAGCTCTTCCAGTGCCAACCGTCGCTGGGCTGGATGCTGCCCTTGTTCAAACAGATCCAGGCGGGTATCGGTGGATGGGTGATGGAGTTCCTGAACCGCCTGAGCAAGAGTTGGGAGCTGGAACTTCTGCAGCAGCACTTCTGGCACGTAGTCCGGCAATTGCCGAACATGTGGCAGCACCTGATCCACCAGCAACCGTATGCGTGTCTGATTCAACCCTTCAGTCGTTGGATACAGGGGGGTCAAACAGTTTTCCAGAGGACTTGCGGTGGCAGCATTCAGCAGCTTGTATTCCGGATGATACATTTCATAACCGGTACTGCCGGTACGAACTTCTCCATAACAACGGACCCGGTTACCCGAGACAAATTGATTTTTCTGGGCAGCACTGAAATGAAAGAATCGTAGAGTCAGCGTACCGGTACCATCCTGTACCCGCACCACCAGAGACCGACGCTTGCCAAACACCACCTGGGCGGCACGAACCTCTGCTTCCACCACCACTGCCTGACCAAAACGCAAACCACCGATCGGTGCAATCCGGGTACGATCCTGGTAACGGTATGGCAGATGGAACAGCAGATCCAGTGGTTGAAAAACGCCGATTTTATTGAGCTTCTCAACCAGTTTTTCGCCGACGCCTTTGAGGTTGGTCAGTTTAAGTGTCGTGGTTGTGCTTAATGACACTGGCGATTAACTCCATGGCTTTTGGTCGGGTATAAGTGGCCCGCCAGGAAAGTGCTACGGTACGGGTGGGCGGATTGTCAGCAAACGGCACCACTTTGATCAGATTGGGATTGTATTGTCCCGGTCTGGCAGCAGAACCCGGCAATATGGTCAACCCCATGCCGGATGCCACCATGTATTTCAAAGTCTCCAGGGAGCTGCCGGACGTCAGCGAGCGCATCGGTGACGATTTTTCCAACGTGGATTGCTGAATGGCCGGACAAGATTGCATGATCTGATCCCGCACACAATGACCATCACCCAGTAACAGCAGGGTTTCATCTGCCAGTTGCTCCTGCGATACACTGGCCATTTGTGCGACCGGGTGACTATACGGTGCAAGCACTACAAACTCTTCGTCATACAGCGGTCGGGTTACCAGATCCGTACCGGTAAAGGGCATGGCTACGACCGCCGCATCAATATCGCCAGCAATCAATTGTTTGCGCAGACTGGCGGTAAAGTTTTCTTCAATATACAAAGGCATCTGTGGAGCCCGCTGATGCAATTCAGGAATCACAACCGGCAGCAGGTATGGAGCAATCGTAAAAATAGCCCCGAGACGGATTTCGCCTTGCAGCGGATCCTGGGAATTCTGGGCGATAGCCTGTATATCACTGACTTCCTGGAGTACCTTGCGGGCCCGTTGCACGATATGCATACCAATGGGAGTCACATCAATTTGCTGGTTGCGACGCTCAAATAACGCCACATTGAGCTTTTCTTCCAGCTTCTTAATGGCCACACTCAACGTTGGTTGGCTGACAAAACATTGCTCAGCAGCCTGGCCAAAGTGTTTCAGCTCTGACAAAGCCACCAAGTATTTCAGTTCATTCAATGTCATCATAAGGGATAATTCGCATTTAAAGCTGGCTCGATTATACCGATTCAGCCACGGACCGATAGCACAAGACTGAAAATACATACAGCTCAAAAAATTATTGGAATAAGACTCTGCATATGACGAAACACTATTCGCTGATCATCCTTGGCGCAGGCGATCTGGGTTCCCGGCTGGCCCTGGAGGCCCAGCAGAATAATCTGTCGGTGTTGGCCATCAAACGCAGCCGGGATGACACGTCCAGGCCTTACGACATGAAATACCTGGATCTCACCAGCGACATTAAACAGCTGGCCGATTATGCCTGCGACATTATGGTTTACTGTGTTGCTGCCTCTGACCGCAGTGTTATCGGGTACCGGCAAAGTTATTACCATGGCCTTAAGCAGGCTCTGGCAACCATTACCCATCAACACTGCCTGTTTGTTTCCTCAACCCGGGTCTATGGCCAGAATGAGGGCGAATGGGTCGATGAGCAGTCACCATCAAACCCGGCAGATCCTCAAGGGCAAGTTCTATGGGAGACCGAACAACTGCTCAAAGGCCAGGACTGCAGTGTCAGACTGGCTGGTATTTATGGGCCCCTGCGTACCCGGATGATTCGCCTGGCGAACCAGGGGAGCTGGACGGAACAGACCGCTTTCGGCAATCGTATACATATTGAAGATGCTGTGGCGCTGATCAGCTTTTTATGTAACCGTTGGCGGTCCGGTCAGTCGAACCCCAAAATTGTTCTTGGTTGCGATGGTCAGGGTGCCACTCAAAATGAGGTTCTGGCCTGGCTGCAACGGCAAATCAATGTCGATCAGCAGGCATCAGCTAAACTGACAATGTCAAAGGGGAAACGCTGCCGCAGCAGCTGGCTGCAGCAGGCAGGATTTCAGTTTCGCTATCCGGATTTCCAAACCGGTTATGCTGCGCTACTGCAGGACCGGCCCCGGTATTAATGTAAGGAAAAGAACATGAGTCATACGACCAGAGCAGTCAAAAGTGCTTCCCTCTCTCCCAGAGGAAGCCTCGAAATATTGTCCCAGCAGGAAGTGGCCAAAGTTAGAACCACTGGTCAGAACGGTATGCATGAGCTGTTTCGACGATGCGCACTGGCCATCCTGAACACCGGGTCTGATGTCGATAATGCCAAAACCCTGCTGGAAGCCTATCCAGACTTTGACATTGAACTTGAACAACAGGATCGTGGCATCAAACTGATCGTAAAAAATGCGCCTGCAGAAGCCTTCGTCGACGATGACATGATTTCATCAACCCGGGAAATGCTGTTCAGTGCCCTGCGCGACATCGTCTACAGTCAAAGTGGTATCGACACCCACGTCGACAACCTTAAAAGTGGTAAAGACATTACCGAATATGTGTTTCGCTTCCTGCGGAATGCCCGCGCTTTTGCGCCCGGCCGCGAGCCCAATCTGGTAGTTTGCTGGGGCGGCCACTCAATCAATAACCGCGAATACAAATACACCAAAAACGTCGGTCATGAACTCGGTCTGAGAGGTATGAACATTTGTACCGGCTGTGGTCCTGGTGCCATGAAAGGGCCGATGAAAGGCGGCATTATTGCCCATGCCAAGCAGCGCGTTCAGGGTGGCCGCTATCTCGGTATTACCGAACCGGGCATCATCGCCGCCGAAGCGCCCAATCCGATCGTCAATGAGCTGGTGATCATGCCGGATATTGAAAAACGTCTGGAAGCCTTTGTCCGGATCGGTCATGGTATTGTTATTTTTCCAGGCGGCGCCGGCACTGCCGAAGAATTGCTGTATATACTGGGTATTCTGCTGCACCCGGATAACATCTCAATTCCATTTCCGCTGATTCTGACCGGCCCAAAAGAGTCAGAAGATTATTTCCAGGAGCTGCACGAGTTCATCAATACCACACTGGGGTTTGAGGCTCAGCAGAAGTATAAGATCGTCATCGACAATCCCGCCCAGGTGGCACGGGAAATGGCTCAGGGACTGCACGATGTAAGGGAGTTCCGGATCAAGATGGCAGATGCCTTTCACTTTAACTGGCTGCTGACCATCGACAAAGCTTTTCAGCAGCCATTCGAACCCAGCCACGAGAACATGGCCAAACTCGAACTGAGCCATAAGTTACCTGTCCATACACTGGCAGCGAACCTGCGACGGGCATTTTCCGGCATTGTCGCCGGCAATGTGAAAGAACAGGGAATTAGAACCATCGAGGAAAAAGGACCATTTGAGATCAACGGCGATCCCCGCATTATGGAACCCCTCGACCGGCTGTTGCAGGCTTTTGTAGAACAGCACCGGATGAAACTACCCGGGGCCAAATATGAACCGTGCTACCGGCTCAAGAAATAACAGCAATGCACTGACATCAAACGGCGACGGGCACGTTTGATGTCAGCTCCGTAAAACCTACTGGTTACTCACTCCCACCCCGACGATAGTCTGCATTTTATAACCATCCACCAAATAAGTACTCACGTAAGGATTGACCTGGAGAGACAGATTGCTGAACAGATGGCTCGGTAAGGCAACCGTCACACCGGTGGACCAGCGATCCTCAAAATCATCCTGATACTCGGCAGTTTCATAGTCGGCCGACAAACTGAGCTGCCAGCTCTTAAGGTACAACACCCGTCCCAGACGCCAGGACAATGGTCCGACCGGCGCAACATACTCCAAACCAACCCGACCGCCCTGATCTTTGGTCAAGGTATCCAGAAAACCCCGTGCCGGTTCAAACTGGTTCGGTAGCAGAAAATCATCATCCCCCCGCTGCCCTTCATATTCGGCCTCGGCAACGATCGAATGGGTCAGCCAGAAGCCGGGAAAATGAAGCTTCAACGATCCCCAATACTGTTGCTTGTCAAAATCTGACCACTCATCCACGGACTGATTGAAGCCCAATTCCGCTACCCAACCATGGCGACTTGCAGCATCCCGCATAGCACCTTCCCGCTGCTGGCTGAAACCAACATAGGATTTCCACAATGCCAGTGCGCCCGAAGGCTGGTTATCGATATCATCACGCACCGGTATATCGTCAATATCCGAAAAACTCAGATTCACACCGGCCACGGCCTGAAACTGCTGGTAATCCTGTTGCCACGACCACGGTACGTAGGCACCAATATTGCGAGTATTTTGCCGCCACTGTCGTTCCACATCATGCTTGTCAGTCTGCGCATAGAAATTCGACGCCACTGATGCCGTAATAACCGGGTACCAGCGTCGATAGGCCAGAGAAAACAAACCACTGGTTTCATGATGCTTGAAATCCTGAATCACTGATGCCGACATACCCAGCGTATTTAACAGATTATTGCTGTTCACTGTCGCCGAAGCGCTCTGACCGGAAAACAGCAATGACCAGTTATTAATGTTCACCAAATTACCCCAACGGGAATACGGACTGACCTCATGATCCTGAGGTTCCGGCGGAGTGATGTCTGCCAGCAAGGGGTTATCGTTACGCTGTGCCTGCAACGGCGCAAAATAATCGGTTCGTACTGGCACCACCTGATCTTTTTCAGTACCGGACAAATTCGCCACAGGCACCATAACAACATCCTGCCCATGTGCCTGGTAATCGGCAAAAACGATGCTTTTAAGAGGGGCATTCCAGTTGGGAAAGTATGCCCCGTAAGGACGTTGAACGATCAGTTGCGGCTGCCCTGCATCGGGTAACAGCCACAACTGATCCGTGCCGCTATAATCGCTGCTATACACCACCCCCTGATCAGTAAACACCGGCGAACGGGGAACCTGATCATGATTGGCTGCCATCAGTATCTGTTGCTCTCCTGATGCCAGTTGCAGCTCCCGAATGGAAAAGCCCTCGTCATCCAACTGTACAAACACCAGCTGCTGCTCATCCGCATTCCAGGCCAGATCAAATGCAAACGCATGTTTTGGCAAAGCAAAATGCTGAATCACTGCACCATTGGTATCCAGGATGTGAATACTCGCATCACGGGTTTCAGTAAATTCTGCGGCTGCGTAATAGCGGTCCGTTGGACTGACAGCAACGGAGGTATACTTCTGCAGTTGGGTTAAATGCTGTAACCGGTCTTCTTTGAGTGAGTAACAATCTATATCGCCCCAGGACTGGAGGCTGAAACGCGCATTAGCGTGATAGTTAATCCAGCAAACCTGGTCATCACCCTTGCTGATGGAACGTTGTTTGGCGGTGCCTCGCAGACTGCTGGCAACGGTGTTTCGTATTTGCCGAATGCGAACTTCGCGGCCATGTTCGATACTGACCAACCAGGTGCCATCCATGACCCCATGACGTATAGCCCAGGTCGTGTCACCAGAGCTGGCAAACGGATAATAACTGCGCCAGGCCTTGCGACCGGGTGCCCACAGCGGCTCAACATCGGTGAGCGTCATGGCCTGCTGTTGAGCCTGCCAGCGCTGGTGAAGCTCGTTCATGGCATGCTCATAGGTTTCCGGCAGCGAATCCTTGGTCAGCTTGCGGGTGTTACCATCAAATGTAATGGTCAGACCGAATTCTCCAGTGCCTTCCAGGATATTATCCAGAATCCGGTCACCATAGGTCTTGCGCAGATAAGTCGTCAGAAAATAACCAAGTTCATAATGATTCGCGAATGGATAGCTGTCATACCCGGTGCCCAGAAATGCGCGGAAATAATCATAACGCGGCTGACTCAATTCATGAGTGCGACGCCAGAGATCGAAGGACGCCACCCTGCCACGACCACCATTAGACAGCAGGGTTTCCTCCAGCACGGCATCCCCTTCCAAAAACCAGGCTGGATAAAAAATCCCATTTAAAAATGCACTGCCGTTCTCCCCAAACCAGGCCGTCAGAATCCGACCACTATTAGTATCCAACGGCTGCAGCGCCTGGATAGTATGGCGAACTTCATGAATGCTCAGTGTTTTTAACCAGTCTTCCGCTGCAAATGCCGAAGGCTGATTAAAAAATACTGACCGGAACGGGGACGTCGCCACATAGCCGTTACTTTCATGAGAACTGGAGGATAACAAGATGGGAATACGTTTCGGCCGCAATGTCACAGGCATGGACTGCTCCATCCTGGGAACATAAAACTCCAGATAAGAGGCAATGCGTTCGGCCTCACTGCGCAGCTCCGGTTCAAACACAATCCGATAATCCGGCAAATCAATTTTCTGCCAGCGAGTCATTGGGGCGTGCTGCTCTGTGGCAATAACCCACGTTGACCACAACCAAATTACAGCAACCATCAAGCTGCCCGGGCTCCAAAATCGCATATTTACGTCCTTATTTTCTGGCTTGTGAAGGTCGGCGAATATACCAGATTCGGACAAAATGGAAATTTTATTCCGTGGTACCCCCTGACTCTGATCAGGTACTTTGCATTCCTGCTAACAGTCAATAGAATCCATTATTTCCTGAATCAATTTACAATGGAGCCTGTTTTGGTAAAGCATATCGATCCGGCCGGATTAAAAGCCCTGCAATCGTCCTGCCTGGTGGTCGACATTCGTGACGACCAGTCTTTCAATGCAGGTCACATTCCAAACGCCATTCAGCTGACCAACGAGAACGCATTTGAGTTTCTGACCAACACGCCTCGGGAGCAAACCGTCGTGGTCTGTTGTTATCATGGTATTAGTAGTATCAATGCAGCCAGTTTCTTACTTGAACAGGGATTTCAGGACGTTTATTCACTCGACGGTGGTTATGAAGCCTGGGCAATGGCGGAACCATCATGATCAGTATGGCATTACTGGCTGCATTCATTCCGACATTCTTTTTTGTGTCTATTACCCCTGGTATGTGCATGACGCTGGCCATGTCTCTGGGGATGACAATCGGGGTCCGGCGAACCCTGTGGATGATGGCTGGAGAACTGGCCGGTGTCGCGACCGTGGCAATTGCCGCAGCCATTGGTGTGGCGGCAATCATGCTGCGTTTTCCAATGTTGTTCGTGGTGCTGAAAATCATTGGCGGCACTTATCTCATCTATCTTGGTTATACTCTCTGGCGCTCCAAAGGTAAGCTGGCCTTAACAGAACAAAATGCACCTCATAAGCAATTGAGCCGTCGGGAGTTAATGTATCAGGGATTCATCACTGCAGTTGCCAACCCAAAAGGCTGGGCCTTCCTGGTCGCATTATTGCCACCCTTTATTTCTCCGGATTACCCATTACTGACGCAACTGCCCGTTCTGATACTGATGATTTTAATATTGGAATGGACGTGCCTGATGATCTACTCCAGCGGAGGCCAATCTCTGGGCGCGCTGCTCAAAAATACCGCTAACCTGAAACTGATGAATCGTATCGCCGGGTCATTGATGGCAGGTGTGGGTATCTGGTTGATGCTGAGTTAATGAGCATCATTGTTTTTTTTAATTTGGATCCTCGCAATACAGGCGCAATATGACAGTTTGCCCAATCACATTTAATCAACGGTCACGATTTTTATGAACTATCAGGGTTTTACCGACATACCAAGCAATGCTCCTGGCACAGCTGTACTCATTTGTAATCTCGGCACCCCCGAGGCCCCGACTCCAAAGGCACTGAAGACCTATCTGAAGGAGTTTTTATCCGACCCCAGAGTGGTCGAAGCGCCACGCTGGTTATGGTGGCTGATACTGAACGGTATTATTTTAAATACCCGGCCTCGTAAATCAGCGGCCGCCTACCGGGAGGTGTGGACGGAACAGGGCTCGCCACTGCTGATCTATACCCGCAATCAGTCAAGAGCGTTACAAGCGCTCGTCAGCAAAGAGTCTGAGGAACCCGTCGTGGTGGATTTTGCCATGCGCTACGGTAACCCCAGCATGTCTGACAAGCTCTCCGCTCTGTTGCAACAGGGGATACGTAATATCATCGTACTGCCGCTTTACCCGCAGTACTCCGGTTCAACATCCGGGTCGACGTTTGATGCTCTGGGTCAATTTCTGCAAAGCTCCCGCACGGTACCGGATCTGACCTTTATTCATAACTACCATGATCATCCCGCCTACATAAATGCCATGTCAGAACATATTCAAAACTACTGGAAACAACATGGCCGGGCCGACAAACTGATTCTGTCTTATCATGGTACGCCGGTATCCTACCGGGACAAAGGCGACCCTTACTATGATCAATGCATGAAGACCAGCCAGTTACTGCAGCAGGCACTGGAGCTTGCAGATAGCGAGATCATGACAACGTTTCAATCCCGCTTTGGCAAAGCCGAATGGTTACAGCCCTATACCGATAAAACGATGATGCAGTTGGGGTCATCCGGAGTAAAATCCGTTCAGGTGTTCTGCCCCGGCTTTTCATCCGACTGTCTTGAAACCATAGAAGAGATTGATCAGGAAAACCGGGAATATTTCCTTGAAGCCGGCGGCCAGAGTTTTAATTATATTCCGGCCCTGAATGATAAACCGGAACATATTCAGGCTTTGTTGGAAATTATCCAACCTTATCTTTTGGCATCTCGGCAGGCGAAACGCTAAAACAGACAACGACTTTTTTGGGAGGGAAAGTGGAATACACTTACCCTCATAAGAAAATCATAGCAAGAAGAGACCTTACCAACATATTCAGTCGCCATGTACAGTAACCGAACAAAAAAAATAGCATCAAACAAATAATAATCATGGCAACAAATACCCATATAGATGATTGCTTCTCGCTGTACACCTGTACAGATGGTCTTTCAGACTGATCATGGTGAAGGGCAATACGACGATCCATTTCCACAACGTCATCGCTCTGATACCAGGCAGCCACTTGCATTCCATTTGAAGTTGGCACTAAAGCCGTCGCTATTTTTTTGCTGATTTTTTGTTGCTGAGCAGAATAAATCGGTTCCGAGTCTGTCGAGTAAGTCACATCAACTACCGCTACGGAGCATGGGGATAAAAACGCTCCCATAAAAACGACAGAAACAATGCAATTCAGGAGTATTCGTTTCAATTTGACCGAATTAGGCATGCGACTTCCTCCATACACTCGTGTTATATGTTGGCAGCACAGCATCACCAAACAAACCGCTACAGGTAGTTTTGAGAAACTTGGTTCAGAACAGTTTTTTGTTTTTATTTTTTGACGGTATATTACCTTATAAATGGAAAATCAAACTCATATACAAGGATTATTGACCTAGATATCACGAAGTGATAGGACGGAAAAAGTCTGTTATAAAATAAACTCCAAAAAAACCCATTATCCGGGCTCTTGTACAGTTTTAATATCCGCTTAACAAAGACAGGTGGGATGGGTGCCAGCCGTGGAAAAATGACCAGCCCCCTCTAATGACGTGCTACTTGAATCAATCAGAAATATTCGAAACACAGATATCACGCGAGCATCCGAACATAGAAAGGTATATGCCCGGATTTCTTTCTTAACGCCATAAACACAGGGCTATGGGTTAGTAGTTGTCTCCGTCCTGAATGGTAAAACGACTGGAGTTATCGTCCAGGTGACCGGAATCGGTTTCCTGATCCAGTTTGATCATCAGACGCAGATCGTTGGCGGAGTCAGCATGCGCCAGAGCATCCTGATAGGTAATTTCGCCGCTCGTATACAACTGGAACAATGCCTGATCAAAGGTCTGCATACCCAGCTCATTGGATTTGGCCATGAGATCCTTCAACAGGTGCACCTCACCTTTACGGATATGATCCTGAACCAAAGGCGAATTCAGCAACACTTCAACCACAGCCCGACGCCCGTTTCCATCAGGGGTTGGAATCAATTGCTGCGCCACAATACCACGCAGGTTCAATGACAGATCCATCCACAATTGCCGTTGTCGTTCCGACGGAAAAAAGTGCATGATCCGGTCCAGCGCCTGGTTGGCGTTGTTGGCGTGCAATGTCGCCAGACACAGGTGTCCGGTCTCCGCAAATGTGATGGCATATTCCATGGTTTCCTTGGTCCGCACCTCACCGATCATAATAACGTCCGGTGCCTGCCGCAGAGTGTTCTTCAGAGCCACTTCAAACGACTCAGTATCAATACCAACCTCACGTTGGGTTACGATACAACCTTCATGCTGGTGAATATATTCGATCGGATCTTCGATGGAAATAATGTGGCCTTTGGAATTCCGGTTACGGTGCCCGATCATGGCCGCCAGCGAGGTGGATTTACCGGTACCAGTCGCCCCTACAAAGATCACCAGTCCGCGCTTGGTCATGGCCATTTGCTTCAGCACATCTGGCAGACCCAGCTCTTCTGTCCGCGGAATACGGGTCTCAATACGCCTAAGTACCATTGCCGTGAGGTTGCGCTGAAAGAATGCACTGACCCGGAAACGACCAATGCCCCGAGCGGAAATGGCAAAGTTACATTCATTCGTGTCGATAAAACTTTCTCTTTGTCGCTCAGTCATGACCGACAATACCAGTTCACGGGTTTTTTCCGGCGACAGAGGGTTCTTGGTAATTGGCACCACCTGACCATGAATTTTCATGCTCGGTGCAACACCCGCCGTAATAAACAGATCCGATGCGCCTTTTTCAACCATCAGCCGCAGTAACTTATCGAATTCCATAACCGTTGTTCCGTTGTGTGTTTAAGCTCTCTGAGCCATTATAAGGATTCAGGCTGTTTGGCCCGTTCACGTGCAATTTCCCGGGTAATCATGCCACGTTGCAGTAGATTTTTCAGACACTGATCCAGAGTCTGCATACCAACACTGGCGCCCGTTTGTATGGCCGAGTACATCTGCGCGACCTTATCTTCACGCACCAGGTTACGAATGGCCGGTGTACCGATCATAATTTCATGGGCAGCAATCCGGCCACCACCGTTCTTTTTCAACAGCGTCTGCGAGATAACGGCCTGCAGGGATTCAGACAACATGGACCGTACCATGGATTTTTCTTCTGCCGGGAAAACGTCGATTACCCGGTCAATGGTCTTGGCCGCCGAGGTGGTATGCAGAGTACCAAATACCAAGTGGCCGGTTTCTGCCGCGGTCAACGCCAGACGAATGGTTTCCAGATCCCGCAGCTCACCCACCAGAATAATGTCAGGGTCTTCCCGCAGGGCCGAACGCAATGCTTCACTGAATCCGTGTGTGTCCCGGTGTACTTCCCGCTGATTCACCAGACACTTTTTGGATTCATGCACAAATTCTATTGGATCTTCAATGGTCAGTATGTGCTCATAACGGTTTTCATTGATGTAGTTAATCATCGCCGCCAGAGAGGTGGATTTACCAGAACCGGTTGGCCCGGTCACCAGTATGAGGCCTCGTGGATTGTGACAAACATCCTTAAAAACCTGCCCCATGCCAAGATCTTCCATGGTCAGAACCTTTGAGGGAATGGTCCGAAACACCGCTCCAGCGCCACGGTTCTGGTTAAATGCGTTCACCCGGAAACGAGCAACTCCCGGTACTTCAAACGAGAAGTCGGTTTCCAGAAATTCCTCATAGTCTTTACGTTGTTTGTCATTCATGATGTCATAAATCAACGCATGCACTTCTTTATGCCCCATAGCCGGCAAATTGATTCGACGAACATCGCCATCAACCCGGATCATCGGTGGCAACCCCGCCGAAATATGTAGGTCAGATGCGTTTTGTTTGGCACTAAAAGCCAATAATTCAGTGATATCCATGAAAAGCCTCGTCGGATGTTAAACGGTCGCCTAAACACACCAGCCGAAAAATTGGCTGAAAATATGCTGTGAACTGAAGATACCTATGTGTTAAGCAACACCATGTATCGTTACAATATCGTCCCCATATATACCGGGCAACGAGAATAGCACCAAAATTTATGAGTACCATATCACAGCGATTTGAGCAGATCCGCGCGCGCGTCCACAGAACCGCAGCAGCCTGCGGCCGCAAGCCTGAAGACATTGAGATTATTGCCGTGTCAAAGACCTGCCCAGCCTCAAGTATAGAACAGGCTGTCGCCGCCGGCGCTCGGCATTTGGGTGAAAGCTATATTCAGGAGGCAGTGGACAAGATCCAACAGTTATCCGGATTAGCGGCAGTATGGCATTTTATTGGCCCGATTCAGTCCAACAAGACCCGTCAGATTGCAGAGCATTTTGCCTGGGTACATTCAGTGGATCGCGAAAAAATCGCCCGTCGACTCAATGACCAGCGCCCGGAGCAATTGCCGCCACTGAACGTTATCCTGCAGCTGAACATCAGTCAGGATCCCAACAAGCAGGGCATTGTCCCTGCCGAACTGGAACAGCTGGCCGCCCAGGTGGCAGAAATGCCCAGACTCACACTACGTGGAATTATGGCCGTTCCGGCCATTGACCTTGAAGAATCCGAACTACGTCGCCAATTTAGAGCGATGAATACACTGTTAACCGGGCTAACTTCCAAATACCCGGAATGCAATCAACTGTCACTGGGTATGTCCGGTGATATGGATATTGCCATCGAATGTGGCTCCACCATGGTCAGAGTCGGTTCCGCCATTTTCGGCAGCCGGCCTGGCAGATAAGCAACCAAGGGTGAATACAATGGCGCAAGCCTCAATGGTCTTTATTGGTGCCGGTAACATGGCCACCAGCATTATCAGCGGACTACTGCAGAGCGGCTACACGGGTCCGATCACTGCAACCGACCCTGATCAGGACAAACTGAATCAATTGGCCTCCGGGCTTGATATTCAAACCACCACAGACAACAACGAAGGTATCAGTGGTGCAGATGTCGTGATCCTGGCGGTTAAACCACAGGTCATGAAATCAGTCTGCCAGGGACTGATGGCAACGGTACAGCAATCCAAACCACTGATTATCTCCATTGCCGCCGGGCTGGAGTCCGAAACCATTGAACAGTGGCTGGGCGGTAACTTGGCTGTGATTCGCTGTATGCCCAACACTCCGGCATTGGTACAAACCGGTGCCTCAGGGCTGTACGCCAACCCACGGGTCAGTGATGACCAGAAAAGCCTGGCGGAAAAAGTCTTTAATGCCGTCGGCATCAGTATCTGGGTAGAGAAAGAGCATCACCTGCATGCGGTAACGGCTACCTCGGGCAGCGGCCCAGCCTATTTTTTCATGTTTATGGAAGCCATGCAGAAATCCGCCGAATCCCTGGGGCTACCCGCCGACGTCGCTGCCAAATTGGTCGGCCAGACCGCTCTGGGGGCGGCCCAGATGGTGCTGAACAGTGGAGATTCAGCAGAAACCCTGCGTAAAAAAGTCTGCTCGCCCAACGGTACCACTGAGCGGGCCATTCGCAGTTTCGAACAGGATGGTTTGCGGGCAGCAGTACAGCAGGCGATGATTGCCTGCGCGGATCGCAGCGAAGAAATGGCCAAAGAACTTGCTAGTGGAGATCAATAATGGGCGCGATGTATGAGATTGTTTTTTTACTGCTAAAAACAGCTTTCAGTATTTATCTGATTGCACTGGTGGCACGGTTCCTGGCTCAGCTGGCCCGGGCGGATTTTTATAATCCTCTGGCTCAAACCGTGGTCAAAATCACCAACCCGATCATTCTGCCACTGCGCAAAATCATTCCCGGATACGGCGGTATCGATAATGCCAGTCTGCTGGCCATTTATCTGGTACAGCTGCTGTATGGTTTTATCATTTCGACCCTTGCGGGTGGTTATTACAACATCGGTCAGCTTGCGCTGTTTGCGGTTTTGGGTGTAGCCGGGGTATTTTTCATGGTGTTGTTCTGGTCCATGTTGATAGTGGCCATTGCCAGCTGGGTATCCGCCGGCAGTTATAATCCACTGCTGGGATTCATCGCCCAGATGATAGAACCGTTTGTCGGTCCATTCCGCCGTCTGGGCCTGCAGGTGGGAGTATTGGATTTGTCCTTTATGGTGGCGGTTCTGGTACTTTATATTTTGCAGAATATTATTTTGTTGAGTGTTGCCAAGACGCTGGGATATGGCGGGGGCTTTTTTATCGGTCTATGAATTCTACCGGTACCCCCTTTCGTTGGGATGGCAATTGCCTTATTCTTGTTTGCCATCTTCAACCGAATGCCAAGAAGGATGAGTTCTGTGGTTTACATGGCCAGGCATATAAAATTCGCATATCCGCACCAGCTGTGGATGGCAAGGCGAATGCGGGGCTAATTCAGTTTCTGGCCAAGGCCTTCCGGGTCAGCAAAAGCCAGGTCAAAATTCTGAGTGGTGAACTGAGCCGACAAAAACGCGTCAGCATCACTCAGCCGAAACAGATACCGGATTTACTGAACATTAGTGATCCGCCGAATTAGACCAGGAATACTCCATGTCCAAATCTTATCCATCCGACTCTGTGGGGTTGGTGAGCCCTCAGCGGGCCCATTTTAGTGAACCACTGCCCCTGCGCTGTGGTCGGGAAATTTCCGAATACGAACTTGTCTTTGAAACCTATGGGGAACTGAATAAAGACCGCTCCAATGCGGTATTGATCTGTCATGCTCTTAGCGGTAATCACCATGCCGCCGGTTTTCACAGCCCAGAAGACACTAAACCCGGCTGGTGGGATTCTGCCATCGGACCGGGCAAACCCATAGATACCCGACGCTTTTTTGTGATTGCCTTGAATAATCTCGGCGGCTGTGATGGCAGTACCGGCCCACAATCCATCAATCCGGAAACCGGCACACCGTATGGTCCGGACTTTCCAGTTATGGCCGTTCGGGACTGGGTCAAAAGTCAGGCCCGCCTGGCGGACCGGTTGGGCATACGGCAGTTTGCGGCAGTCGTTGGCGGTTCACTCGGTGGTATGCAGGCATTGCGCTGGAGTATCGACTATCCCGACCGGATACGTCATTGCATTATCATTGCCGCTGCGCCCAAATTATCGGCGCAGAACATCGCCTTTAATGAAGTGGCTCGTCAGGCAATTGTTCGCGACCCGGACTTTCACGAAGGCCGTTATCTTGATCATAATACTTATCCGGCGCAGGGATTGGCGCTGGCACGCATGCTCGGTCACATCACCTATCTGTCCGATGACAGCATGAGAGAGAAATTTGGCCGCGACCTGAAGAGTGGTAAGCTAAATTTTAATTATGAAGTCGATTTCGAAGTGGAAAGTTATCTACGCTATCAGGGCGAAAGTTTTTCCAACCGTTTCGATGCCAATACTTACCTGCTGATGACCAAAGCACTTGATTATTTCGATCCGGCCGCCGATCACAATCACGATCTGGCCGCCTGCTTGAGCCAGGCCCACTGCGAGTTTCTGCTGGCTTCATTTTCCACTGACTGGCGTTTTGCCCCGGAACGCAGTGAGGAAATCGTCACGGCCCTGATCAAAGCCAAGAAGAAAGTTACCTACATGGAAATCGATGCGCCTCAGGGACACGATGCATTTCTGTTTCCGATTCCCGATTATTTTTCCCTGTTGTCGACCTATCTCGACCGGGTAGCCAAAGAGGGGGGATTCTAATGCGTCCGGATCTCGACATTATCCAACAATGGATTTCAGCCAACTCAGAAGTTCTCGATTTGGGCTGTGGTGATGGAGAACTGCTGGCTTACCTGGGCCGAGAAAAGCAGGTTCGGGGGTTGGGTCTGGAAATCGAACATCCGCAAATCGTTGAATGCGTGCGCAAAGGCGTGTCCGTTGTGAAACAGGACCTCAATAAAGGACTGCACAACTTCAGCTCCCAAAGTTTTGACTGCGTGGTAATGACCCAGTCTTTTCAGCAGATGGACAAACCTGATGAGGTGCTCGACGAACTGTTGCGGGTTGGCAGGGAAGCGATTATTACATTTCCAAACTTTGCTCATTGGAGTGCCCGCGGCTATCTTGGTCTCAAAGGCAGAATGCCTATGAGTAAAGCACTACCCGTCATGTGGTATAACACGCCTAACATCCATCTTTGTACATTTAGGGATTTTGAAGAACTTTGTCGCCAGCGAAGTGTTAAAATCCTGGACCGGCTGGTGGTTGACTCACTGCACCAGAGCCGCTGGTTCATTAATCTGATGCCCAACCTGCTGGGTGAAATTGCTATCTATAGGTTAACCGCACTATGAAGCATTTATTGACTATTCTGACTTTGCTGTGTGCCTCCTTATCCGTTCAGGCCGCCGGTGAACAAAAACAAGTGTTCGGTCGTTATGAAGTACACTATATGATGTTGAACTCCACCACGTTATCTGCCGAGATTGCCCGCAGCTACCAATTACAGCGCAGTGGTAAACTGGGCTTTTTGATGGTGAGCGTGCTGGAGAATAAGGAAGGCGAAGACCTTCCCCACGCAGTACCAGCGATGGTTTCCGCCCGTATCAAAAACCTGATCGGTCAGGAGCGGGACATCGAACTCAGGGAAATTCAGGAACAAGGCGGCATTTATTATGTCGGTAACTTCAATTTTGACGATGAAGACATTTATCGCTTCGAAATTGATGTCAAAGCGGAACCGGGACAGGACCGACCATTTACGGTTCGTCATCAGCAACAAATGTATTTTGAGTAACCAGAACGTGTCTATCAGTCAAATTGTATTGGCCAGTGGCAATGCCAAAAAACTAAAAGAACTCAGAAGTTGTCTGGGTGAATTCCATGTTGAGGTATTACCACAAAGCGATTTCAAACTCTCTGAGGCCGTCGAAGACGGTCTCAGTTTTATCGAGAATGCCATCATTAAAGCACGCCATGCCTGTCATCATACTGGCCTGCCTGCACTGGCCGATGATTCCGGCCTGGAAGTGGATGCTCTCAATGGTGAGCCAGGTATCTATTCTGCCCGCTATGCCGACGGCCAGGGCGATGCTGCCAATAATACCAAACTGCTCAATCGTCTATCCAGCATTGAGGTGCCGGAGCGCAGTGCCCGTTTTCGCTGTGTACTGGCATTTATGCGCCACGCTGCCGATCCTACACCGTTGATCTGCACGGGTACCTGGGAAGGCCACATAGCCACAGAACAGTCAGGAGACAACGGCTTTGGCTATGATCCATTGTTCATACCCAACGGATTTGATATCAGTGCCGCGCAACTGACGGCTGAGCAGAAAAATCAGATTTCCCACCGTGGCCAGGCGATGCAACTGCTGAAAAGCTGGTGGCAGCAACAATTCAATCTGTAATTCATTTAAGGAGACCCTATGTCATTGCACGCGATTCAGCACCCTTTGATTCAACATAAACTCGGCCTGATGCGTGAGAATGGCATCAGCACCAAAAACTTTCGGGCCCTGGCTGGTGAAGTAGCAACCCTGCTCACTTATGAAGCCAGCCGACAACTGGAAACCGAATCAGTGGAAATAGAAGGCTGGACCGGTGCACCAATGACTGTCAAACGAATCAAAGGCAAAAAAATTACCGTCGTACCTATCCTGCGCGCCGGACTGGGTATGCTGGATGGAGTACTTGAGTTGATCCCCAGTGCCAAGGTCAGTGTGGTTGGCCTGTATCGCAATGAGGAAACCCTGCAACCAGTTGCCTACTTCGACAAAATCATCGAAGACGTGGTTCAGAGAACAGCCATGATCATCGACCCGATGCTGGCCACTGGCGGTACGTTAATTGCCACGATCGATCTGCTAAAGCAGAAAGGCTGTCAGAATATTCTGGGACTATTTCTGGTTGCTGCCCCCGAAGGCATCAAGACCGTCCAAGAGGCACACCCAGATGTGGATATTTATGTTGCAGCGGTTGATGATCATTTAAACGAGAACGGTTATATCATCCCCGGCCTGGGTGATGCGGGCGATAAGATTTTCGGCACCAAATAATAGGCCAGCTAACCAAAAGACCGCCTGCCTGAACGGTAAAACAGCAGGCGGTAAAACGATTTCTCGTATCCTGCCATCATCCGGCTGTTCTCCCACTCATCCCATGGATATACAGTTCTTTCGGTAAGTATTTAAAAAATACTTTAATGTTTAATCAGTTAAGAGACCTCTGGAAAACCGGAACAGTTTTGATGCAGGCTAGCCAGCAGCGCTGATTAAACCGCAATTTATTGGCCTAAACGACAGTTAGAGAGGGTCGATGCTAACAATACCCTGCACAAAAACAGGTCATTTTTCAGAGATTTCTTAGCAGCCAAACCATCTTCCTATTCGGTCAAAACAGCGAAGTAAAACGGATGCTGCGTGACTCCCAAAACTCTGAAATGTTTATTCAATTATTCATATATAACAAAATATTCAGGGTATTAACAAAATAGTTAAAAAAGTACTCTGTTTGTTATAGACATCTTTATGAAATTTTTATTTACTCACCATACCGCAGATAATTTTTTGCAGTTTTCGAAGCATAATTCTCCTTATAAACAATTTTCCGGGACACCGGAACATGTGTCTGAATGGATATTCAAAAATCCCGTTTTTTGCGAAAAAATTTGCATGTTAGCAGTTCAATATTGATACAGGTGTACTGACTTATGAATATGAAAAAGCGCGACCCAATTACCAAATGGGTATTCTCCTCCGTTTTGGCACTCTGTCTTGTGTGTGCTGCAGTCTTTGGTGGTTTATACGTTAAGTCGCTGCTCTCCAAACAAAATGTGGGAAAGGTTGCAGGCACAATCCACCCTGCTGTGTTGTATGACGGAGCAGGAAAAGGGGACTACGCCTTTAATGATTCTGCTTACGAAGATGGTGTTAAGAAGTTCGAGTATAACTACCGCACCAAAGTGACCGAAGTGGAGCCAGGAACACGAAATCTGACGGAAGTGGTCAGAGAACAGGCAAGGGCAAACCATTCACCAATCATCGGTCTAGGCTTTTCCTATAGCAACGCCATCGCCACTGTCTCCAAAGAATACCCAAACCTGCAGTTTGTCATCATCGACTCTGTAGTGAAGGGTCCTAATGTCCAGTCTATTATTTTCAAAGAACAAGAAGGATCATATTTGGTGGGTGCACTCGCAGCATTGGCCAGCAAAACGCATTCAGTCGGTTTTGTCGGTGGCATGGATATTCCCCTGATCCACAAATTCGGATGCGGTTTTGCGCAGGGAGCCAAAGCGGTTGACCCGAATATCCGTCTGACCAGCACGACTCTTGGCACAACGACCGAAGCATTTGCCAATCCTAAAAAGGCACAGAAAATCGCAACTCAAATGTTCACAAACGGAGTGGATATCATTTTTGCCGCAGCAGGTGGTTCCGGTGAAGGTGTATATCAGGCTGCGTTTGAAACCGGTAACCGGGCGATTGCTGTCGATGCCAGTCAGAACTGGCGTTTTACCGGTGAGACGATTATTTCCTCCATGCTCAAAGAAGTTGGTTTTGCAGCTTACCAATCCATGGAAGAAGCCATCAACGGAAAATGGACCGCCGGGACCAAAGTGCTGGGTCTGAAAGAAGGGGGTGTGTCATGGAGCCTGGATATGTTCAACCGCAATAAATCTGTGAAATCCGAATGGATCGATAAAATTGATGAGCTTAAAGAAGAAGTCATTGATGGTGACGTCAAAGTATACGATTACAGCAATGACCAGACCTGCCCGGTCGATACAGGAATGTTTGCCAGTTAATCTTTAACAGGGAAACTGATAAACCACTTGAAGCATTTGTACAGGGATGTACATCAATTGGTTGCCCTTCCTGTGTTGTCGTTACCCTCAATGGCCTTTCTCTCCAGCCAATAAAGTCTGGCAGCATGACTTTCAATAGTAATAATAACCGAACTTTGATCATCGATGCCCACAACAAACCAGTCATTGTCATTAAGGTGGTAACGGGTATCTGCATGTTCGGGCTGGGGTTTTACACGGAGGGTGCCGTATTGCGCGGGTGTTTGGCATGAACCGGTTGTTCCGGTTTTGCGATGCCCTATCGAACCTAAAAAGCTGCGGATTTGTCGGCTGGTCTTCATTCAATCGCTTCAACAAGCCGCTATAGGACCATTGATGTGGACACCTGCGACCGCAGCATGTTGTCATTTCTCAATCATCACACAATGAAGAAAGCCTGGCATACCGTGGCCTTCTTCATAGAATTTATCATGACAACTGTTTGGTGAGATTACGATAGTGACAGTTTTTAAACCCACCTAATAGATTATCCCAACTGCTTTAATGGCCCCATAAAATAAAGCTGTTTTATGGCCAGACAGATAATTCAATCACCTCAAAACGATCATCTGCGGGTATCGGTGTATACAGACCATCCACCTGATCCCATTCATACTGCCCCCCCATCATGGCCTTGATACGTTGATCAGACGTCGACGCTGACAGTGCGACTTCTCCTGTCGGCTCAAGGTTATAATCCACCTCCAGAGGTGCCGGATATGTCCTCGACAACATCCACCAGTCATACGCCATGATGTGCTTCTGATCGATCTCCCACCAATCGCTATACCAGAAACGTAACCGCTGAAACGCAGCCATCCTAGTCATCTCGTCATTGCAATCACCAATCCAAAGATCACAAATCCCCGATGAACGCGTCATTTCCAGGGCGATATCATAATAATCAATCAGGTAACGAGCGTAAGCTCTGGAGACTTCCCCGGTCCAGGCGCCATTTAGATAGCTCTTGCCGTACTTCGACCAGAATGGATCAGACAATACCAGCCGCTCAGGAATCAGCGACGCTGGTACGATCCCCTGCTCTGCCCGGCGGGTCAGCTGATAAGCCACGGAAATGGCCAATTGACTACCCAATGAATGACCATGCAACAACAGATAGCCATTGCGATTGTCTTTCAAGGCCTCCGCGACCGCATCCGTCATCAGCTCTGAAATGCTTTTATTCGGAGCCTGAAGCGTACTGTAGCGGCCATCTGACTGACGGTAACGCATACCCCGGAGACCCGTGGCGGTCCACATTTTCGCTTCGGCATCTTTGACTTCCAGTTCATCACCGAATTGATTCCAATAATAAATACCAACATTCCAGCCCTGATCAATCCAGGCCGCCGCCTCATCGATATCGTACCCATGAGCAGGCACATTATTCAGGAAATTAAAGTTAGGCCGCCAATAATTATCTTTACTGGTGCCAAGCTGCCAGCCATGCACAAAAATCAGCGTTGGTCTGCTGTCATCGTAATAACGGTTGCCGGGACCGGTAAATTTTTCTGAAGCCTGACCCTTGCCAAACCAATACAGACCATAATCCAGGAAGTCTGCCTGCGCACCTCCCGCCAGCAAACACAGCAGACATAACAGGTTTATCATTTTCTTGGACATAAACGTCACCTTTTGAGTTATTTTTGTTTTTTTGGTGACCCTTTTTGATGCAGTGGATTCAACTGATCGGCACAAGGAAAATTTCACACAGACACGGAATCAATAAGAGCAATCATAAGATCACCGGCATAAAAGCTGATATCAACAAATATCCCTGACGCAAAGATTAATACTGCCAAATCAGACAGACATGAAAGAATAAAGCAACGATGCAGACAGCCCGCCCTCACTCCAGTCATCGTTTAGATGAGAGGTATGCAACCGACTCTCCACACGTCATTGCCCTGCTATATTTGGGACACCCCATTGTCTCTTCCAGTTATTATTTTTATTTATGAAGACAACATGTTGAGAATAGCAGCAGAACAGAAAAACCGTCGAACATCGACAACGACTATGTGCCAAAAGTCGGGAAACGCGATATTCCTGCTAGCATCATGCTTTTCGGGTGAACAATATTTGCACCGGCGAAGTTATATATGGTATCTCCCTTGACCTTTATCCAAAACTGTCAGGTGCGCCGGAGATAAATACACGGGTGCAAATATCCAAACAACAGGACCTGAATCGTTCTCGGGCCAGCCCACCAACCGAATCATCGACGTTGAAAATATACCCCTCCTTTAGTTTGCTATCGGCGAAATCCGTACCAGACACCGATGACTGGAAATTTTGCCGGCCAAATCGGAAAAAGTTCACGCCAATCTCGCTGTAAACAGGCTATGCTTTCCTGCATTCGAAGTGGAGTCAGGCAGGCATGGCACAT
This sequence comes from Gynuella sp., assembly GCF_050297175.1. Classification (NCBI taxonomy): domain Bacteria; kingdom Pseudomonadati; phylum Pseudomonadota; class Gammaproteobacteria; order Oceanospirillales; family Saccharospirillaceae; genus Gynuella; species Gynuella sp. The sequence goes on from NZ_JBNKSF010000027.1 coordinate 270,220, forward strand.
TTATTTTGGGTTGAGGACCAATCACACTGGATCGACCGGTTCAGTGACGTTTTGATACAAACCGATTTTGATGATGGCGACAACACTCTGGAAGTCTTCAAATTTCCAGAGGCAGCGCGACAGCGTATTGCCCGTATGGATGATCAGAGCCGTCCTGATCTCGCTATTCTGGATGCCCATATGAATGGCAATGATCAGGCTGGCTTCAGCGTTTCCAGAGCCCTGCACAGCAAATGGCCGGATCTGCCGATCATCTATCTGTCAGAGCACAGCGGTACCGGCCTCGAAGAGCAGGCATTCGAGCAGGCCAATGCCCAGGATTTTATTGCCAAACATCAACGTAACATTGAGGCTGTATTGTGCTGGCGTATCAAAGCAGCACTGCGCAAACGCCAGTCCGGGCCGGATACACCTGCCAGCATCATTACCAGTGGCAGCCTGAAAATTGACCTGGCTACCTGGGAAGTTTACTGGCTCAACAAACGACTGATGAACCCCCATAACCCCAAACGCCCACTAGCCCCGACACCACGTAAAATTCTACGGTATCTGGTGGAAAGCAGCCCAAGGCCACTAAACACCGAGCAGATCGCCGATCGCCTGGAGGCAGACCTGGAACGGTTTTCCTATGCCAACTACCGCCAACACATTAAAACCCTGCGCATGGCCTTTGATATGGCGGAAAACCAGCCTGGGGAGTTTATTCAACGCTGTCAGAACGGAACGGGTATCGTAACCTTTGGCGATGAGCGCGCTTACTGTTGGAAACCAGACCGATGATGAAAAAAATGTCCACCCCCTATCCGATATTCACCAGTCTTTCCGCCTTGCTGCTGATCGCCTTTTTTTTATTGCTCGGTCAACCACAGTTGCTAAGCTTTTATCAGGTGCCGGACATAGTCACCACCTCTCAGTTCCAGCTTGCAGCCACCGTGGTATTTATCCTGATTCTGTTGACAGAACTGCGGCTGTTTCAACGTCGCCGTCACAACCAGAAAATTGAAATCGCCCGTTTTCGGCAGCAGATGGCCGAGGTTCTAGCGGATAAAAAACAATTGCATGCCAAAACCCATGTCTACGCCAGCCATGCCGACAAACTGAAGCTGTTCATCAGCGACAAACTGCTCGAATATATTGAATACGATGAAAAGTTTCTGCATTTCAAAAGCATCGCTTCTGAAGTACGACATAACGGCGTGATCAGCTACGACAAAATCAAAACCATCCTGCTCCGGCAAATCAGCCAGTTACAGAATACCGATTCAGAACAATTACAGCAGACTCAGGAAGCCCTCGACAGCCTGATTTATTTGTGGGATTTACTGGATCTGTCCACCGCCGACAATATTGCCCTACATATCGCCAATCAGGTCTGCGACAGCGAGGAGCAGTTTTTTCAGGCTGAATTTCAAACCCATGAAGGCGGTGAGTTTCCGGCACAGAATGTCTTCTCCCCGCTGTCTGCCGTGCAAAAAGCACTGCAACGTTGCTTCGGCTGCGCCATCGGAGATGCCCGCAGCGGCACCATTTGTGTCGATGACATCGATCAGGCCTGGATGAACCTTACGATCACGGACAATATTCTCGGCAATGAAAACCATATCGTTCTGGTCCTGGAAAACCTGCTGAACAATGCCCAGTTCTTTTCCAGCCGCCGGGACTATAAACAGAAACATGCTGGCATTGCGGTGGATCTGAAAGAACAACAGGGATTTATCTGTTATCAGATTTACAATCGTGGCCCCCACATCAATGAAGAGACCGCACAAAATATCTTTCAGCTCGGTTATTCCACCCGGAGAGTCAAAGAGCACCATGGTAAAGGTCTGGGCCTGTATTTCGTCAATGAAATTGTCAAAGGTTATGACGGCAAGGTTCGATTTGAAAACGTGTTGAATGAAGCCGATGTCTTATCACTACGTTTCGAACTTGCCGATGGCACCGTGGTCACTGAGGTGCTGGAGCTCGTGGTCGAGGATGATCGACCACTGTGTCGAAAATCCGGTCACGATGAAGCCGAGAAAGAACTGGACTGGAAACTTCAGGATAAACTGCTGAATATCGAAATTACCCATCAAAGCGATCAGAAAACCCATCGTTTGCTGGAACTGGACAGCAAAAAAACCATCACGGATCCGAGTCAACCCGCCTGTCCGCGCTGGTCGTTAACGCTTAAACAGAGCCATAAACAGACAGACATCCATTTCAAACCACTGGATATTTCCGGAGTGCGCTTTGAAATCCGCCTACCGACGGCAACCGCCCGGCTTGATGGTGACCTGCTGAATGCCGACGAAGCAGAGATGGACGGAGAAGTGTCTGAGATCAAACAGAAATTCAAGGGTCTCGAACAGCTGGGCTAATGATCGAGGGCCTGCGTTAGCGGGCAGGCCTGTCAGTCAATCAAATTTGAAAAGAGAGGGTAACGACAGCGCGTACTCCCAGCGCAAGCCAATACCGCCAACACTAGTGTGTGTTTTGACTTAAAAATGCTTGGTACATACTTATGAGGCTATAGAAAAACTCTGAGATTTTCACATCCCCTAAAATTGATCAAAATACGACCTTCCAAATTCACTTCTACGTGAATTCTGCATCGCTTTCATCCTTAACTTTCTTCGAAATTTTACGTACAGCACGGTCGGAAAAATGCGCTGAGGTTTTCCTACAGCCTGTCGGCATTCAATATTTCACATAGGTTGTCAGAATCTCGAACACCGCTCAACTTAACGTCAACAGTTTCAGCGGACACAAAAAAAGTAAAAGAAACTAGAAATGAATCACCTTCACGCTTTACGTGAAACTCATCAACGGAAACCTCTTTATATATTTTTCCTAGCTCCATAATCTAACGCTCATGCATCTCATAACGCCCGCCACAGAGGCGAGCAACTTGTTGCGAGTCCAGCGACGTAGCCACGTCTTAGTGGCATTTGTTATGCATTTATTTTGCCTCATCCAACACCTGAATTCGCTCGCCGCTAACTTGGTTTAAAACAACTACTTTATCAAGCACCCACTCGCCTACAGAGCGAGTTGCGTAGACATACACCTTGCCCGAGGATCGAGAGCCCTCAATTGAATACTCTAGCGACGCTGAACCGTCGGCACCGCTAGTAATAACATTCCCTAGTACGTACCAACTAGGGTGTAATGGTTCGCCGAATTGCTTAACCACCTCGGAGCTTTCTGTAATCGCTGCTAGCGAAAGATGATACGCATCGCCTTTCATCATTTTCATGACGAACATTACAATTAATATAATGAATCCAATAAATAAGACAAATCCAAGGACGCCCAATAAAATCCATTTCATGTTTTTTTTCATAAACTAATAATCCACTCGATATATTGCTTAACGCCTCCAGCACCGGCCGGAGCACGCAGTGCGGAGGTCCAGCCCGAAGGAGCGATTGTGTCTGGCCTTGTTAAATTTACGGCTTGCATTCTAGCCAAACCCTTTCTCCAGGATGATGCTCCGCAACTGTTATAAGGGCATCGTCTAGCTCTTCGTCGTTTGAGGGATCTATTTCATAACTGAAGTTTGTAATATCAATATCCATTTCTCTATAGTTGCTTAATTCCTCTTCACTCAAGACATTAGCTCCGACCCAAACAGGATATAGACCTGATTTGATAACCGTTTCAAGCTCTAGAAATCCATTTTTTGTAACTGCGAATATGATCATAGAAATTTAACGCCTCAAATAGTACTTCATCTATTGCTTTGGCTGGTTCTGTGCTGGCCAAATCGGCGCATCCGACTCGTCATACAGTACACCAAAATTAATGCATTTGAGTCTATTAAACTCGAATTGAAGTTCAAGCCAGTGATTATCGTATGATAGTGATTCCATTGACCCGTAATCTTCTGTTTCGGGAGCATAGTTAAGGTGCCCAGCTAATAGCATTAGCACATCTTCCTTGGTCTTCCCAAGAAGTTTAAGGCCAAATAATTCAGCATTTGAATTATGAACTTCAATCCACCCTAGCAGATTTTCATTTTCAGGTTCGAATGAAAGCTCTAACATGATGTCATTGAATTGCAGTCTCTCGCAATCTGAATCAGTTTCGTAAACTTTATCTGGTGCACCAAGGAGCTCAATAGTTTTAGCTTTGGTTACACCGAACTGTACTGGACCGACTCCTTCACCAAGTTTGATATTCATGATGAGTTTCCTTTAAAACACAGAACGCCTAAAACTGCGGACACAACAGTGGTCCGCAGCTTTGTATTTTTAGAATTGGCATGACCGGGAAACTGCTGAGCTTTAAATAACAAATGCCACTGGACTGATCCAATTCCTGATTACCTAGCACTCAACGACCGACTGAAGTCGAATGCCACCTGACTTTACCTGTGCACCATCGCGAATTTGTCGGTGCCGCAGAATGTTCACTTATAAAGTGAGGAAAAAATTCTAACGCTTTGCTTTGAGGTAGCCGAAACATAACGAAACGGCGTGTAGGCTGTCCTAGCCGCACAGCGGCGACAACAGTCTCTTGTTACATGTTTTTCTGTTTAAAACCAAGGCTTCCATCCCACATATCTGGATCTTCGTAATCTTCAATTATTAAACGATATTTTCCAGCATACTGTATTACTCGGAGTATCCCATTCTTTGACTCAAAGTTAACTACGGTACTGCCTAACACCAGATTAAAATCTCCCTCTTTTTTCCAATACCCTTCGCCATTATCTATACCCATTTTTTCAAGCAGAGAATTACTAAAGTTTATAACGGCTATACCTTCTGGCATAAGCACCAGTTTAGAATTGCCATAAGTCCAATCGCCAACTAAGGCAGACTCTTTAAAAAACGGGTTCATATTAATATTTTCTGAGTATCGAACACTTGCATATGCATACCCGACTGCAACGATTAGCAGGCCTCCTGCAATATACATCTTTGGCCCGTGAAATCTCTTTGCAAAAAGATTGCTAACAATATTTTTTACTGCCCATACAACAACGCCTAACCAAAGCAATGAAAATAGCAAGTACCCAAAAGGCATGGCTGTATGGAACTGTATTATTGATATAAATTCATCCATAGCTGACTACATATAACGCCTCAAGCAGAGGCTTATTTTGCGTTTTGGAGCAAAGCGACAGCAAAATAAGTCCTGCTGACTTGGCTTGTTAGCTGCTACTTCCAGAACTGCCACCATTTTTTTGAACTGGCGACTATCATTACTTCACCTTCGGCTTTTAGCTCTTGCCAGTTGGACTGGCCATCCTCTCCATATACTTCACATTCTTCTCCCTGAACCTTCGCATTGAGAGCAACAGCTATCTGATACATTTTTTTTATGATTTCATCATCGGGGTTTTTAACTTTTATGTTTCCCTCAAAATAATCAAACCAAGCCATATTCCCATCATTGTCATGACCAGAATAACCAGTCCAGACGGCTAGGCCTTCGCTTTCCACTCTTAAAACCCCATTGGGAGTCTCTGCTTCTGCGTATCCGTCTAGCCTCATATCTGGTGACGAATTTACAAAATTATTCCATTCATCAAGCGTTATCTGATCACCTTCTTCTTCAAACCATTCTTCTTTTCTGGTGATGTGTAAATCGTATCCCATGACTCTTCCTCGGACAGCTAGCGCTTGCAGCAGTTGCGCGTGCTTTTTCGCGTCGACTGTCTGTGATTGTTAGGCATTGGGCTTACTCGGTAATTCAGATCTAAACGAAACACCATGCAGTTCACCAATGTAGTAATTCATAACTCCATCTTTTTGCATACTATCGATCCTTCCTAGCTTTAAAAGAGTCTATTTTCCAGTAATTCTCATTAGCTTGTGACCATAGATCTCAACTCGATCTTCAGAAAATATCATGCGGTCGTATACCAATTCGGTGTCGCCTTCTAAAGGGAAAAGCTCCACAGTTAAAGCATACATAATTTGTGTCCAGCCAATTTCCAATACCAGCTCGCCTTCAACGCAACTACAAACGGCCTTGAGAAAATATGATTCATCAGGGGAGGCTTTTGAGACTAATGTTGCGATAGCCTCCTCCCCAAGTATGGTTAATTGACCTATTTCTATGTCTACTTTCACTTCTTCTACGTCATCGTAAAACCAATACTCAGAAAGAGTTTCGACGACATTTTAATCCGTCAATGAATCGAGCTTAGATCTAGCAATTATTTCTTTCGCTTCATCTCTATTCGTTAGTTTTCACCAGAAGCATAGCGCCGCAATTTGCGGCTGGTTTGTAGCGCAGCGGAAAACCAGTCCGACAACTTGCACTTGTTAGGCTGGCGGTCATTTTTGCCTGGCGGGCTCCTTATAGAAGCCCTCTGACTGGTTTAATGCATGATGCTTCCTTATGTAACCTACGCCTGTTCCGTTAGTGTATACAGTGCCTTTATTACGCCATTTAATGATAATAGGCCACGATGTAGGATGATGATGTATCGTTTCTGAGTGTATTATTGCTTCTCCATGCTCTTCTGCAACCTTAGGATCAATTACTACGTAGCGGGAATAGCCCCCATTCGAAGATTCCAGAATTGCATAGGTTGTTCGATGCCTTTCGACAAGCCTATTGGCTTTACATTCAGTTATAGATTCACTAACAAATGCTTCATGCTCTATGTCTTTGAGAAAAACATTAGCTCTACAATTTAAAATTTGATGTTGATTGAAGCTCATCACATCATCTTTTCTAGTAACACTCACTAAGCCATTTTTATGACTGACACTATAAACGCTGCCATCATATAGTAGGCACATTAGCTTTGGGCTGAGAGGTAGAAATAATAGATTTCCAGATGTTCTCAAGCCAAATGATCTAAACTTAGTTCTCGGATCATTTAAATGCCACCTATTTGATAAAACAGCTGGATCATCTGAAGATATGAACGGGTACTCTGTTTTATTAAGCACCAAGCATAATTTTAAATCATCAACGACATCCATGCACTCGGCATAAGTTTTCATTGCCATTAGAACGGCTTCTTTAATGCCTAGATTATACTCTGTCGCACTAATACCTGCTGCTTCACCAATGCCATTTGACATTTCGACTGAACGCCTAGATGCTGCTTCTGTTCTTAAATATTGAAGAAGCCAAAATCGTTTCAAAACAATCTCATGCTTTTTACTTAATGCTCGAGGAGATTCGAGCAATGCGCTTGATGTAGATGCATAGGCTTGCTCGACAAGCTGAATCGCGCTTTCTAATTTATCATCATTCCCATAAAAGTAGTCTCTAGAACATTGGTTTCTGACTGGCGCCATGGATATGCATTTGCTTCTATCAAGATTAAAAACATTGATAGCTTTCCCCTCCGAATTATACGTAAACGCTTTCAAATAGGATCTTGGGACATAATGCTGGTTTTTGTTTGTCGCCATAGATTTCCTTTAAATCAGTTCAAAGCTTCGTAAGCCTAACGCCCCACCTCACAGGAGAGCGAACGAAGGGAGCGAATCCTGTGGAGCTGATTGTTATGTGTTTTTGATTACACCAATGACCTTACCCATTATCACTTTCTGAATTTCTGGGTGAAACTCCTCATATAAAGTATTGGAGCGCACATTGTTTTTTTCTTGTGGCTTAGGGATTGTGAACTTTTCAGTATTTATCCAGTTTATACGCCTTCCTACACTAACTAAGTTATTCGTGTCTTTTAATTCCGTCAGTAACTCATGATCGGAAACGAAGCCAATACCTTTAACATGAATGTCTTTGCTACTTGCTGGGCAAGACTTGATATAGACAATATCACCTACTTTTAACGAAGCCATATACTGAAATAATTCAGGCGCTTTTTCCTTATTCCACCCAGGACCTGCGATAGAATTTTTAATAAATTTCTCACTTACATCTTCATCGTAGTAAGCACCAATCCCAAATATCGCCATGTTATCTCCGTAGCATTTTATTTACACATAACGCCCAGCTCACTGGTTGAGCAAGTTGGCGCGTATTTTTGCGTATGCAAAAAGCGCGACAGTTTGCGGAGTCCAGTGCAGCTGTTTGTTATGCTCTTATTTCGTCGATTTTTGCTTTTGCCTGTTTTATGAGGTTTTTGACCTTTTCTAAATCTTCGATATTAAAGTAAGCAGCAACACCGCCAATATTGCCGCTCGTTACAGCTGCCATAATTCTATCTCCAGAGCTAAATGTTGATATTTTCAAGTCGCCTCTAGTCGAATAATCTGCTTGAAAGTCTTCAAGCTTAGTTACACTGGATTTTACTTTGGAAATGTATTCAATGCCCTTTATCAGGGAATCAATCTCATCATAATCTATAAAAGATGTATGCTTGTTATCGTAACGGCCATCCTCTTTAAAAGATTCAATGGTTATTCCGTATTGTTTTTTTCCATCAGTTACGTTCGTAAACTCTTTGGCTTCAATATTGACTGAGGTGCCGTATAAACCCTGAACTGATCCTATTTTGTGAAATCCTCGAATAATAACCACGCCAGTTTTAGTGCTAAACTGTTCCAATTTTGTTTTGGCTTCTGGCACAGCGTCCTCAAGGTTTTGCGCTAAAGCAGGCATTGAAACCAACACACATAGAGATGCGGCAACTAATAGTTTTTTCATTTAATCCTCCTTGAGGGGTTATTTATGATTGATAGCATAACGCCAGCCGTAACCGGCGCATTTGTAGTAAGCGCAGCGAACGAAAAATGCGTCCGAGTTTACGGCCTTGTTATGTCATTTTTGTAGCATGCCAAGCACATTGGCTTCCAGCGGTTTTCATAATTAAGCCAGCGAGGCTTTCCACAGACCTCACATTTAAGACGCTCTTTCGAGATAACCCACTTTAGTTCTTGATTGTTGAAAATATATTTTTCGTTTTCATTTGATGGGTCAGGGCTATTATTCTTTACTAGTTCTGAAAGGCATTTCTTGCAAAAATTCTGACCGCCATATTCAGTTAGCTTTACCGGAGCATATCCTTCAATCGTGCGTTCTATTTTCTCGTTGCAACCATCGCAAGGCGTTGAAGTCTTTTCAATTTCTTCTTGCTGTATTTTTTCCCTGCACGAATGAACAGAAACTCTTGTATAGAATTCAACGCTTGGAATTACATGTCCGCATTTAAAACAAATCAATTCTTTTGGGTCTCCCGTTGGCATTATCATGTCGGCATAAGATAAACCCTTTCGATCTGTTCGTATCTCTCCAGCACCTTCCAGTTCAACAACATTTTCGAAGCCGCAACTAGGACAAGTCTCTGTTCGATATCGAGTCCTACAGTCACTACAGATGCAAGGCCGACCCCAATCACAATTTGGCATAATTACCTACCCAGTTTGCGGCTTCTCAGACATAACGCCCGGCTCACCAGCGGCCAGACTGGAGTGGTTTTTGTGTTAGCGAAACCACAAAAACTGCGTAGGTTTGGGCGTCTGCGTAGAGCCGTTTGTTAGGCATTTCTTTCAATAAAATCATGCATTTCTTCCCGAAATTGCGTCCAATTTCTACAATTTCTCGCCTCTTGAATTATCCATTGAGTTTCAGCCCCTGCCATTACAGCGTTCTCCATCATTTCCATAACGTATTTTTCGTCGACGTACACACGATTTCGCAATATCCCACGCGCATAGTAGAGATCTTTTAGATAAGGTTTTTCTTCCTGATTTTTCCTAACTCTACAAATACCTTCAATTTTCTTAAATCCTTTTTCCCACGATTCATCCGTAACCGAGCCATCATCTTCATATTCCAAATATTGCTCAGCAGCAATACCTATAGCCTCGAATATTTCGTCAATCGGATAATTCCTGACGATTTTCTTAATTCGCTTTTGCCCGTTTTCATTTACACTAAAACCTGGTGCTACACTCTCCCATTTTGATATGACCTTTTGAATCACAGTTTCTTTTAAGGATTGCAAGCCCTCTTGCCATTCCATCATCATTTCGAGCTGGTCTCTTCGCTCTTGCAGAACCTCCAGCTGATTTCTTGACTTATTGACAGCAGCATTGTCGCTGAGTAATTTGTCACTCTTCCCTAGATTGCAGCCTTCGCAAGCAGTAACCAAATTAGTAATATCATTGGTTCCGCCTTTTGCAGCCGGTTTAATGTGGTCAATATGCAATAAGACATCGGGAGCACTTGCGCCACAATATTGGCATTTAAAGCTGTCTCTTTTAAATACCTCAAAACGTATTCCTTTCGGAATTGGTTGCCTATCCACGAACTTTCCTATTGTGTGCCTACAGTTATTCCACATCCACTGACAAAATATCCAGAAGACGCTTTTTCCTGAGACGCCAAACTCACTCAGTCTCATCAACTCCCCATCAACATAGGCAAGCCGCCCATTTCTGTCAATTTCGCTCGCTGGATACTGAGTCTTAAAGCATGATTTTTTGTGGCGTTCATTACACGAAACAGGTGTTATTTTATGCAGACTGTTTATGAATACTGTGTCTTGAAATAATGCTGACAGGGACGTGTAAAAGGCAAACAATCGATACCCGAAAAACAATTAACAGCGCTGTGATTTGTCACGGGCTCAATCACTGGTTTTGGTCTCCACGACTCCCCTACGAACCAGGGTTTTCCACTCACAGCCAGTCTATGGACATTCCAGCGGTCAACCCTCAAACTAAGCCTCCCAAATGCATTTTAGAATCCGTCGTTATCACCATGAAAACCAGCCTTGATCATCTACCGGAAGCCAAACAGCACGAGCTCCAGTGTATCTCAACCATCCTGCGCGATACCCTGGAGGATTACCTGCAAGGCAAGACCGGGAGTAAAACCGAATACCGGATTTTGAAAATCATTCTCTTTGGCAGCCATGCCAAAGGTACCTGGGTGAACGATCCTGAGAATGGCTATATCAGTGATTACGATATTCTGGTGATTGTGAACAAGTCGGCTCTTGTGGATGAGGATATTGTCTGGCAACGGGCAGAAGAGCAGATCGGCCGAAAGGTCACCTCTGCGCCGCTTGGGTTGATTGTGCATGACCTTGAAGATGTGAATAACCGGCTGATTCAGGGTCATTATTTCTTTAAGGATATCCGGGAGGAAGGCATTGAGTTGTTTGCAGCAAC